>NZ_JARWAI010000004.1:0-340110 GCF_031451645.1 Vreelandella gomseomensis
TTACATGACCGCTTGCCTTGATATTCGGTGATTTATCACCCTCATCGGCAAGCGCCCACATGAATTACCTGATCAAATTATTAAAGAGCTGCTGAATGGCGTTGCCGTTCAACGTGGTGCGTATGATACGGATTTTTCTCGAAGCGTCAACCTGAATTATCAGATTTTGCGTGCCGGGGGTCACCTGGTTAAGGCGAGCAAGCGACAGATGCATTGAAACAGCCTGACGCTTACCGTCGACAACCTTCAGTAATCAAGAGAGCTTATCAGGCCACTAGCCGTGCGAGTAGGTCCGCTCGACGACCTTCGGACACAAAAGCCGCGTTGATGGCATTGCGAGTTAGCTGGGTAAACACCTCTTCGGACCAACCAAAAGCGTCAGAACATGCAACATGGTTGGCTAGCATGCCACCACCGAAATACGCCGGGTCATCGGAGCTGATGGTCACGTTAAGCCCTTCGTTCAACAGCGCGGGCAAAGGATGGTCGCGCAAGCCATCCACTACCTTCAGACACACATTGGATAGCGGACACACCGTCAACACGACATTGTCACGACGAAGACGCTCGACCACGTCACTGCTTTCCAGGCAACGTACGCCGTGATCAATACGCTCTACGTCCAGGAGGTCAAGCGCCTGGGTAATGTAGGCCGACGGGCCTTCTTCACCGGCATGAGCGACACGCGCCAGTCCGATGCCCTTGGCTCGCTCAAAGAGCGCGGTGAATTTTTCCGGCGGATGGTCACGCTCGGCACTGTCCAGGCCGATCGCATCAATCAGCTTCCAGTAGGGAGCGGCCTGCTCAAGCACATGCAGCGCCTCATCGGCGGGACGGTCACGCAAAAAGGCCATGATCATTCCAACCGAGAAATCCATGGACTGCTCAGCGTCCTGCTTGGCTTTCAACAGGCCGCCCATGACCACTTCCAACGGCACGCCCCGCTGCAGGTGCGCCTGAGGATCAAAATGCATGTCAATATGCACAACGCCTTCCCGGCGGGCGCGATGGAAATAATCCATGGCCAGGTCATAAAAATCCGCTTCCGTGCGAAGCACATTCATGCCCTGGTAATAAAGGTTCAGAAACTCCTGCAGATTATTGAAGTCGTAGGCATCTTTTGCTTCCTGAACGCTGGCATAGGGCAACTCGATACCGTTGCGCTGGGCCAGGGCAAACATCAACTCGGGCTCAAGCGATCCTTCAATATGTAGATGGAGCTCTACTTTGGGAAGTTGACGCAAAAAGTCGTGCATACTGGGCTCCTTGATAAACATGCGACGAAATGAGCAAACCGCTGATTAGCTTCCGTCAGTGGACGTCGCATTAAGCTTACCTGCATCAAGGTGCCAGTGGTAATCGATACGTGGCAATAAGTCAGGCTGGTCGAGCTGATGGACAAAATAGATGACCGTTCTGGTGGCCAGCCAACGGTCAAGTGACGTCGCGACATGGCGAGCTGTCGCCGCGTCAACGCTGGCAAAGGGCTCGTCGAGGATCACCACATCAGGATCGCGCAGCATCAGCCGCGCCAAGGCAACCCGCCTCGCCTGCCCTCCTGAGAGTTGTTGCCCCTTTTCACCCACTGGAGTGTCAAGCGCTTTAGGCAGTTGCTGTACCCAGTCTGCCAACGCCACGTCGCCAAGCACCTGCCACAGACGCTCATCCGTGGCGGACGGATCCGCAATGCGTAAATTTTCGGCCAGTGAATCATCAAATAAATCCACCTGCTGCGTCAGCATTGCCAGATGCTCAGCACGATACGCCGTCGGCAATTCAGCCGGCGCCTTGCCCAGCACATGAACAGTCCCACGCGTCGCAACTAGACGCCCCATGAGTAGCGACGCCAGCGTAGACTTGCCTGCCCCAGACATCCCCGTAATGACGGCTCGTTGACCGGCAGGAAGGTGGAAACTGACATCGTCCAGCGCCAGGTCAAGGGCGTCGGGGTAGCAAAGCGATACATGCTCGAACGACACGCCACGATCAGAGGCCGTGCTGCCGGCAGTCGCTGCCATGGGGGCAGTATCCGCCTGGGCGAGCTTATTCAATCGCTCGGCAGCGGCATAACTGGCTCCCAGGCGCACAAACGCATTCGGTAACACGCTGAACGCTTCATTCACGCCCAACGCCATCAGTACGGCCATTACCACAATGGGGCCTGATACCTGGCCTTGCACGAACACTTCGCCAGCCACCCAAAGCACGGCTAACGCGATCAGACTGTTCACCGCCGCCACCAGGGCATTACCCAGCGCCAGCCTGGAACCCACCAGACGCTGATTGTGCAACGCTCGATGCTCATGGGCATCCACGATGCGCCGATGCCAACGGTGGCTACGATAGCTGGTCAATTCGGCGCTACCCTGAACCTGGTCAACCACCAGGTGACGCAGCATCTCCTGGTTCTCGACGTGGCGATAGCTTTGGCCCCATCCCCAGGCGGCCAACCCAAGGGTAGTAATTACCCAGAGAAGACCCAGCACGGTCGCCATGAAAAGGGCAACACCGGGAAGCCAAAAGGCGATGAAGCCGACCACGATCACGCTGCCCAGCAAGGCAACCAGCGGCGGAATAAGCACCCGCAGATAGAAATTATCCAGGGTATCAATGTCCGTCGTGAGCCGCGTCAGCCAATCACTTGCCCGCTGTCGCCCCAGGGTCAAATCATCGAGTCGGGTCAGCTGGCCAAAGACGTGGAAGCGCAATTCAGCCAGCAGCGCCAGCACGCTATTATGGTTATAGACCCGCTCCACATAGCGCGAGACGGTGCGCGACAGGGCAAAGAAGCGTATGCCACCACCGGGCACGTAGACATCCAGCGATACCGAAAGCCCCACCGCCAGGGCAAGGCCGGTTAACGCACTGGCGGTAATGAACCACCCGGACAACCCCAGCAGTGCCACACCGGACAGGAAGGTTGCACCCGCGAGCAAAGCCCCCAGCATCAATGCGCGTCGACGCCGGGTCAGCAAACGCAGCCAGGGTAAAAACTGGCGATAGATAACACTCAAGCGAGGACCTCCTGGAGCTGGCCGTTAACCACGCGAAGATGGCGACTCGCCGCCGCGATAACCGCAGGGTGGTGAGTAGCGACAACAAGCGTGCGCCCTTCTCGTGCCCATTCTAACAAGGCCTCGACGACGGCTTTTTCCGTGGCACTATCGAGCCTGGCGGTAGGTTCATCAAGCAGCACCAGGGGCGCACGGCTCAGGTAAACGCGGGCCAGGGCAAGCCGCTGCGCCTGTCCACCGGACAGGCCCACCCCGCGTTCACCAAGCACGGTATCAAGCCCTTGCGGTAGCGCGTTAAGCACCTCATTCAATCCCGCGCGGATTAACGCCGACTGCATGGCTTCATGCGTCGCTTCAGGGTCAGCCAAGCGCAGGTTGTCGGCCAGACTGCCCTGCAGAAGGCATGGCTGCTGATCCAGCCAGGCGACCTGGGTCGTCGCTGCATGACGACACTCGCCCTGGCTCGCGCCAACAAAGCCTGCCAGCAGCGCCAACAGCGTTGACTTTCCGCTACCCGACTCACCGCTAACCGCCACCACATCGCCATGCCGCAAGGTCACACCCAACGGGCCCAGCACGACACCACGAGCGGCATAGCTGACCTCAACGCCTTCAAGCTCTACCAGCGCCTGTGGGTCTCGAGTGGCAGGCGGAGAAGCGGCCCTCATTACCGGCGGCTGATTGAGCGTATTGACGATACTCTCCGCCGCACCTAATGCCGCTGCACGGTCGTGGTAGTGCATGGAAAGCGTGCGCAACGGCTGGAAAAACTCCGGCGCCAGCAGCAGCACGGCCAGCCCGGAAAAAAGCGTCAGCGAAGGCGCGGGGCCGTACTCGATGTAGCCCAGCAGGCCAAAGCCCACATACATGGCCACCACGGCGATAGCCACCGACGAGAAAAACTCAAGGACTGCCGATGACAGAAAAGCCAGCTTCAGCGTGCGCATACTCAAGCGACGATAGTGATCGGCCGCCTGCCACACAGCTTCCTGGGCTGCGACCGTATGACCGAAAAGCTGGAGCGTGGTGATGCCGCGTACGCGGTCGATGAAATGCGCCGACAGCCTGGCTACCGCTGCGAACTGATCACGGTTCATGCGCTCAGCCCCCATACCGACCAGGGCCATGAACAGGGGTATCAGCGGCGCCGCCAGCAGTAGAAAAATGGCCGCCAGGTAATCCAGCGAGACCACCACCGCCAGGATGACCAACGGCACCCATACGGTAATCCGCATTTGCGGATGGAAGCGCGCAAAATAGCCATCCAGGGCGTCAACATGCTCGACGGCCTGGGCGGCGATGGCGCCACTTTGCTGAGAGGTCAACCAGACAGGCCCTAACGCCGCGACCTTGTCCAGCAGCTGTGAACGTGCGTGACGCCGGATGCGCAGACTGGCATCCAGGCTCAAGCGCTCGGAGCCCCATTGGCAAAGCGCTCTTGCTACAACGGCGACGGCCAACAGAATGAAGACTACCGATAAATCACGAGGAGCGCGGTCATGCACCACCAACTGATCGATCAACCACGCAAGGCCCGTGACAATGAAAACGGTCTGAAACCCCGCCAGACTACCGAGGAACGCCGCGCCCCTCAGTCGCTTGCGTTCCAACGATGCAAGCGACTGCAACCAGCGGCGCGGCGTTAACCCGTTTTGCTCAGATGTCGAGGTCATGGGCTCAATGATAGCCCTCTCCAACACGTACCTTGCCGCGGAATACCCAGTACGTCCATGCCGTGTAGGCCAGCACGATGGGTATCACAAACAGCACGCCGATGAGCAGGAAGAGCTGCGACTCGGGTGCCGAGGAGGCATCCCAGATCGTGTAGTTGGGCGGCACGATGACCGGCCACTTGCTCGCGATCAGCCCCAGGTAGGTAAAGATGAACAACCCTAACGAGGCGACAAACGGCAGACCTTCTTCTTGGCGCTTGACGGCCCGATAGAGGACATAAGCACACACCATGCCAAGGATCGGGAACACCCAGATCAGATGGATCTGACTGAGCCACCGATCGCGCACTTCCGGGCTTACCAGCGGCGTCCACAGGCTGACGATGCCAAATACGACCAGTACCGCCACCAACAGCTTGGGTGTGATCCGATAGGCCCACTGCTGGATATAGCCTTCCGACTTGAGGATCAACCAGGTGGCCCCCAAGAGGGCATAGCCTGCCATCAAGCCCAAACCGGTCAGCACGGTGAACGGCGTGAGCCAGTCGAGGGCGCCGCCCACATAGACAAAGTCTTCAACGGCAAAGCCCTGGATGTAGGCACCGACCACGGCCCCCTGAGCGAAGGCCGCAACCGCCGACCCACCGCAAAATGCCCGGTTCCACCAATGGCGGTTTCTCTTGGACTTGAAACGGAATTCAAACGAGATACCGCGGAAAATCAATCCCGCCAGCATCAAAAATACCCCGATATAAAGCGCCGGCAGGAATACCGAGTAAACCAGAGGGAAGGCGCCCAGCAGTCCGGCACCGCCAAGGACCAGCCAGGTTTCATTACCGTCCCACACCGGCGCGACCGAGTTCATCATCACATCACGGGACTCGTCGTCGGGCGCAAAGGGAAACAGGATCCCCAGCCCCAAATCGAAGCCGTCCATGATCACGTACATGATAACGCCGAACCCGATAATGCCGGCCCAGATGATTGCAAGGTCAAGGCTGATCATTTGCTCGCTCCTTCAAAATCTCCGTCGAACGGCGTATGGGCCGCTGAGAAAGGCCGTTTTGCCCGCTCAACTTCACCGCTTACTTCCGCAGTATCTGGAATCATGCCGTTACGCACCACGCGAGTAAGGTAGTAGACACCTACCCAGAACACGACGGTATATACCGCGACGTATCCAATCAGGGTAAAGAGCGCCATCCCCCCGGTGAGCGAAGGCGTCAGCCCCTGGGCATGGGTCATGACGCCGTACACCAGCCAGGGCGCACGCCCGGATTCGGTCACTACCCAGCCGGCAAGCACGGCGAGGAAAGGCGACACGATCATGCCCACCAGCGTCTTGAGATAGAGCGGCGACTGGAAGACGCGCCCCTTCCGGCGCAACAACAGCCCTGCGATCGCAACGCCGATCATCAGCATGCCGATCGCCACCATCACGCGGAATGACCAGAACACCAGCGCCACCGGGGGCTGTTCATCCGGGGCCATCTCGGTGACGCCGGGAACTTCACCGTCGGCGCTGTGCGTGAGCACGATACTTGCCAGGCTGGGAATGCCGATTTCAAAGCGATTGCTCTGGGCTTCTTGGTCGGGGAGCGCGAACAGCAGAAGCGGTACGTTGGAACTGGTTTCCCAGTTGCCTTCCATAGCCGCCACTTTCGTCGGCTGATGCTCGAGGGTATTCAGCCCGTGGAAGTCACCGATGACGGCCTGCGCAGGCGCCAGGAACAAAAGCAGCCACAGGCACATCGAGAGCGCTTTTTTATTCGCCTCTACGTCGCGATGACGCAGCAGGAACCAGGCACTGACACCCGCTACCACGAAACCGCCGGTCAGGAAGGACGCCATCCCCATATGGGCAAAGCGATACCAGAAGGATGGGTTGAAGATGGCCGCCATCCAGGAAGTGATATGGAAACGACCGTCGATCATTTCATAGCCGGCAGGCGTCTGCATCCAGCTATTGGCAGACAGTATCCAGAACGACGAGATGAAGGTGCCCACTGCCACCATGATCGCGGCAAACAGGTGAACCCCTTCAGGGACCTTGCCACGGCCAAAAAGCAAGACACCGAGGAAGGCCGCTTCCAGAAAGAAAGCCGTGACCACTTCGTAGCTCAGCACGGGCCCGAGGAAGTTGGACGTGGCAAACGAGAAGTTGCTCCAGTTGGTGCCAAACTGGAACGACATCACGATGCCGGTTACCACGCCCATGCCGAACACGACGGCAAACACCTTGGTCCAGAACTGTGCCAGACGATCCCAGGCCTGATTGTCCGTTTTGTAGAACAGGCCGTGCAGCACGGCGATATAAGACGCCAGACCGATCGTGAACACGGGGAAGATAGCGTGAAAGCAAACAACAAACGCGAACTGTATTCGCGAAAGTAACAGCGGATCGAGCTCCATAATACGCTCCTGAGGCCTGATTGAACTCCCCTCTTGCGAGGGCGTGTAACAAGCTTAGTTGAGCCGCTATCGGTCACGCTTTATTCTTGTGGATACTAAGCTTATTGGTTACCAACCCCTTCAGTTTACAGCTTAGACGCCTCGTATGCGGCATACGTTTGCGTATTTACCTGTGTCCCGTTGACGCAGATCAATTTTTGACGAATGACGGGTGTTTCCTAAACAACTGAGTAACTTACGCCAACACCACCACGCTTACCATGTACCCCGTGTAGGCAATGAACATCGTCAGCAGGCCAGCGCCTTCAAAGCGATTGATGCGCCGCGGGCGACCTCGCCAGGAAAACGCAAACAGCATCATCAGCACGGTCATGACAAGCATGACGCTCCAGTCACGCTGAAGCACTTCCTGACCGGTTTCAATCGGGGCGATAACGCCCGCCAAACCGACCACGGCGAGGCTGTTGAACAGGTTCGACCCCACCACATTGCCCAGCACCATGTCATGCTCATTGCGGCGCAGCGCGGTAATCGACGAGGCCAACTCGGGCAGGGAGGTGCCGATGGCCACGACGGTCAGGCCAATGATCAGATCGCTGACGCCAAAGCGCACGGCGATCTCCACGGCGCCCCAGACCAGCAGCCGCGAGCTGGCGATCAGCAATACCAGGCCAACCAGCGTCCACATGATAGCGGTGCCACGGGACATGGGCTTGCTATCCAGGGTTTCGGCCACTTCAGAGATAAGCGCATCGTCCTGCTGGCCTCGCGAGCGCACTATGCTGACAACGATGAATATCACCAGCGCAAGCAGTAGACACACGGCTTCCCAGCGGGCAACCCAGCCGTCGTAAAGCATCAACCCAGTCACCAGCATCACCACCAGCAGCAGGGGAATCTCCTTGCGAATGACCCCTGAGTGAACCGCCAGGGGCGCCAGCAAGGCAACGAAGCCCAGCACCAGGCCAATATTGGCGATGTTCGACCCGTAGGCGTTACCCACCGCCAAGCCCGGATTGCCCTGCATGGCAGCAAGCACCGACACCATCATTTCCGGCGCCGAAGTACCGAAGCCGATGACCAGCATGCCGATCAGCAGTGGCGACAGCCCCAGCCAGCGGGAGGTTGCCGCCGCGCCGTCAATAAACTTCTCGGCGCTCCAGATCAGCAAAACCAAACCAACGACAACAGCGATGAGAGGAAGTAACATAAGGTTCCCTATATTGGCATAGTGCAAAGATGGTCATGCAAGCGCAGCGATTGCATGCCATCGGTTGGAACGGCCCGATACAGGCCGCGGCGATCATTGTCCATTCATCGTGACGGGTCAACCTCAATGTCATCGTGGACGCACCGATTTTACCCGCCGTTTGACAGACTTATCACCGACAGGTAGTGCTTTACTTACCCACGTCAGCGAGAACACCACTTGTCACAGCACTGGCTTCCTAAACGCCCCACGCTGACTGTCAACGCTCCCCTGGTTGACCAGCAGCCCCCCGAGACCCGCACCCAGCGGCGGCGTCTGCGTGCCTGCCATGAGTGCGACTGGGTATCGGCACTACCGCCGCTCAAGTCCGGCGAGAAAGCAAGCTGCCCGCGCTGTTCGCATGTGCTTGTAAAGCGTAACCGCTACCCTGCTCAGCGAAGCATGGCGCTGGCTATCGCCTCCCTGGTCGCCCTACTGCTGGCCGTGTCCTATCCGTTTGTGAGCTTCAGCTACAGCGGCGTGAGCAATCGTATCGAGCTTTCCGAGACGGCCAGTACGCTGATTGCCTTTCATCAGCCCGTGGTCGCCATTGGCGTCATCATGACCATCGTCGTACTGCCTGCCGTCTACCTGCTCGGCACTTTATGGTTGCAGTTCGGTCTGTTACGCAACGATCCCCTGCCCTTCAGCCGCTCGACGGCGCGATCACTTAGCCACCTGACGCCCTGGATGATGGCCGACGTGTTCATCATTGGCGCCCTGGTCAGCCTGATCAAGGTCGCCGGGCTGGCCGATATCGAGCTGGGACTTTCATTCTGGGCCTATTGCGCTTTTGCCATCCTGTTATTGATGACCATCCAGTCCATCGATGCCGACTGGATGTGGTTTGCCCTCGAAGGCGAGCCGCTTGCTCCGGAGGGCACCCAGACCGGCATGTCGGCCGCGGCCCAACAACTCACCAGTTGCCCCACCTGCGGACTGATCAACCGGCTGTCCCCGAGCGGGAAACAGCATTGCGTGCGCTGCCATGAGCGGCTGCACCCTCGGCTGCCCCATAGCGTCCAGCGTACCTGGGCGCTCCTCACCGCTGCGACGGTGATGTACATCCCTGCCAATATTTACCCCATCATGACCACCACAAGCTTGGGCAATAGCTCGCCATCGACGATCGTGGGCGGTATCGTCGAACTCATTCAGGGCGGGTCCTGGCCCATTGCCGCGATTATCTTTGTAGCCAGCATCATTGTCCCCGTCGGCAAGCTATTCGCAATGGCCTGGCTATGCAGCGTGGTCAACCGCAGTCATGCTCTCAATGCCCAAACGCGCACAAGGCTTTACCGGATCACCGAATTTATTGGCCGATGGTCGATGGTCGATGTTTTCGTGGTAGCCATTCTCGTTGCCCTCATCCGCGCCGATTCGCTGATGACGATCAACCCCGGGCCCGCCGCCCTGGCGTTCGGATCGGTAGTGGTACTGACCATGCTGGCCGCCATGACATTCGATCCCCGCTTGCTGTGGGACGCCCCAAAGACTCAGGACGACGAAGCGCCGCCGATAAGGACGTAATTAATGGCTAATGAACACAACGTGCAGCCCAACGAACCCCAGAGCGACCCCAGCTTGCATCGCGCCAAGTCCGCCCCCCAGTCGCGGCTATCGCCCATCTGGATTGTGCCGATTGTGGCGCTGGTCATTGGCCTGTGGCTGGTATACGACAACTATTCCAGCCGGGGTACGGTCATTACCCTGACCATGGAGAACGCCGAAGGCATCGAGGCGGGCAATACCCTTATCCGCAGCCGCAACGTGGAAATCGGTCGCGTCCAGAGCGTTCAGCTATCCGAGGATCTTTCCCAGGCCGTTCTGCGCGCCCGGATTCAACCCGAAGCGGAAGCCATGCTGCGTGAAGACAGTCGCTTCTGGGTGGTAAAGCCCAGGATCGGTCGCGAAGGCATCAGCGGCCTCGGCACCGTGCTGTCAGGGGCTTATATTCAACTCGAGCCCGGCGCGTCCTCGGAGCCGAGCCGCGAGTTCGAGGTGAGGGATACGCCGCCGGTTGCCCCGACAGGCGTGGCGGGACTGCAGATCAGCCTGATCAGCCAACTGGGCAACTCATTGCGTGTAGGGGATCCGGTATCCTACCAGGGCTTCACCGTCGGGCGTATCGAGGAAACGCGCTTTGATGCCGAATCGCGCACCATGCACCACCAGGTCTTTATCGAGAAACCCTATGCGCAGTTAGTCACCGAAAGCACGCGTTTCTGGAGCGCCAGCGGCATTGACTTTCACCTGGATGCCGACGGCGTACGTGTCAACGTGGACTCGATCGAGGCACTGGTGGGCGGCGGAGTCACCTTTGGCGTACCGGAAGACCTGCCCATGGGACAACCCGTTGACAACGATACGCGCTTCGAGCTCTACGCAGACGAAGAAAGCGCCCGCCAGGGAACCTTCAACCGTTACCTGGAATACGTATTGCTCGTCGATGATACCGTCCGCGGGCTTTCCAAGGGCGCGCCCGTGGAGTTTCGCGGCGTGCGGCTGGGCACGGTCGCATCGGTGCCGTGGAATTTCACCGCGCCCCAGCCCGATTCACGCGAACAGTTCGCCATTCCGGTGTTGATCCGCATCGAACCCCAGCGCCTGGGCATCGAGAATACCGACGTGGATCTGAACGAGTGGGATGCCCGCTTCAAGCGGATGTTTACCTTGGGACTGCGCGCCTCGCTTAAAAATGGCAACCTGTTGACCGGCGCCATGTTCGTGGACTTGAACTTCCGCCGCGAACTGGAAGCACAATACGTCCCGGAATCCTTCTCCGAGCGCACCGTCTTTCCCACCACGTCTGGCGGCTTTGCGCAAATTCAGGCTCAGGTAACGGATCTGCTCGACAAGCTCAACTCCCTGGAAATCGAACCGCTACTAACCGGCCTGGATCGCAATCTGCAGGCCTCCGAGTCCGTGCTTGAAGAAGTTCGTGGCATCAGCGTCTCGCTCAATCAGCTACTCAACGACCCCGAGACCCAGTCGCTGGGCGGCAACGTCAACCGCACCCTTGAGGAGCTTCAGAAAACCCTGGAAGGACTGTCCCCCGAGTCAGCTGCCTACCAGGACCTGACGTCAGCGGTCGAACGCCTTGACCGACTCATGCGCGATGTACAGCCATTGACCCGTACGCTCAGCGACAACCCCCGTGCGCTGCTGTTCGACAATGTCGACACCGACGACCCCACTCCCCGCGCGCCGCGCGAGTAAGGACCGATAATGCGTCACATCGCCCAAAAAACAATGCTGATACTCCTGCTGCCGCTGATGCTTGGCGCCTGCGCCAGCAGCTCCCCATCGGCCAGCCGCTATGTGCTGCCGGGCGGGGCGCTATCCAGTGCGCCGAGTGAGCCCGAAGGCGTGGTCGAAGTGACCACGCCTCGCTTACCGCACTACCTGGATGTCGAGGGCATCGTCATGCAAACCGATGACATCACCCTGCATGAAGCCAATGGCCATCAGTGGGCAGAAGCGCTTGGCCGACAGCTGGAACGCGGCCTGCGCGCCCGCTTGTCGGCGGCACTGCCTGCATGGCGCGTGGTTCGGAACGCCGCTGGCGACGACCAGGCAATCACGCTACGCTTGGAAGTAGACCAGTTCCAGGGTCGCCATGACGGCCTCGCCATTGCCAGCGGCCAGTGGCAGCTGCTTGATCATCAGAACAACGTGCTGTCGATGAACACCTTCCAGACCGACACCCCCCTTGCCGAAGACGGCTACCCAGCATTGGTTCGCGCCCTGGGTAAAAGCTGGGATCGCGTAGGCGAACAGATTGCGCGGGCGCTGAAGGATGTTCAATAGCATGAACAGACCATCAACCAAGCCCCCTGCCTGCCAGCAGAACCGCGACACGGCATCAGGCCCATCGCGATACGGCACCAGACTGAACGTCAATTGCATGGTATAGTGGTTGCTTAATCAATCGTTCGTTATGAGTGAAACTCGTCACCAGCCTCTTGCGCCCTTTCCGGCATGCCGATGAGAGGCCCATTATCGATTCTGTCGTGGCTGGCCACTGTTATCTTCAATTCATTACGGTTATTAGCGCTTGCGTAGCGCCCTTCACCCTCAATCATTTAACAGTGCGCTGTATAACGATGCCCTCGGCATGCGTATATGGCCGCTGGGAGAACGCATGAACTTTTCTGATCTCGGCCTCGACGCCGATCTACTTCGCGCGGTGACCGATCAAGGCTATACCGAGCCGACCCCTATTCAGCGCCAAGCAATTCCCGTGGTACTTCAAGGTCGCGACCTGCTGGCCAGCGCGCAGACGGGCACCGGTAAAACCGCAGGCTTTACCCTTCCCATGCTGCAGCGCTTGTCCGCAGGCAAACCCGCAGCGAAGCGGCAGGTACGTGCCCTGGTGCTGACCCCAACCCGTGAGCTGGCCGCCCAGGTAGGGGAAAGCGTTACCACCTACGGCCAACACCTTCCCTTGCGCTCGCACATCATTTTCGGCGGCGTTGGCCAGCAGCCCCAGGTTGATGCCCTGAAGCGCGGCCTCGACATCTTGATAGCGACCCCGGGCCGGCTGCTGGACCTGCAACAACAGGGTCACGTGGATCTCTCAAGTGTCGAAATCCTGGTCCTCGATGAAGCCGACCGCATGCTCGACATGGGGTTCATCCACGACATCAAACGCCTGCTGAAACTGGTGCCCAGCAAGCGTCAGAACCTGCTGTTTTCTGCCACGTTTTCAAATGAGATCCAGACGCTGGCGCAGCAGTTCCTCAACGACCCGGCCTTCATCGACGTCGCGCCGCGCAATACCACGGCCGACAAGATTGCCCAGTCGGTCTACCGGGTCGACCGCGAGCAAAAGCGCGAGCTGCTGGCCCACCTGATCAAGGAACATCAGTGGTATCAGGTGCTGGTCTTCACGCGCACCAAACATGGCGCCAACCGTCTGGCAGAACAGCTTTCCAAGCAGGATATTCCCGCCATGGCGATTCATGGCAATAAAAGCCAGGGCGCCCGGACACGCGCGCTGGGCGCGTTCAAGAGCGGCGACCTGCAGGTACTGGTGGCCACCGATATCGCCGCGCGCGGCTTGGATATCAACGAACTGCCCCACGTGGTGAACTTCGAGCTGCCCAACGTCGCGGAAGATTACGTCCACCGCATCGGCCGCACGGGCCGCGCCGGCAGCAATGGCGAAGCGGTGTCGCTGGTGTGTGTCGATGAGCACTCCCTGCTGAGCGGCATTGAACGTCTCATCAAGCAGACCTTACCCAAGCACATCGAGCCCGGCTTTGAACCCGATCCCAACGCCACGCCCCAGCCGATCGAAAATGGCCGGCGCCAGCCACGTAACGCGCGCAGCCAACGCAAGCCCAGCCAGCACGCGGACCGTGATGCAGCTCCCAAGCGTCGTGCCCGCCGCTAGCTCGGTGTTAAAGAATATGCGAAGGTAGCCCTTTTATCGGGCTACTCATCAAGCACCTGTTTTCATGGAGTGATCATGGCGTCTTCCCAACTTATTGCGCAGTACCGTCAGTGGCAGACGTTCCAGCGCCAAGACCAGTTAACCAGAGAGCACCTTGGCGTTGTACAACGCCTGGAAGATGCCAATGCCTCATCGACGCAGGTCGTGCAGGCATATCGCAGCATGGCGGAAAAGGCGTCAGCGGAAGGCGCCTGTTACCGCACGCTTTTCCTGCGCACGCGGGACGACCAGCACGCCCTGCCCTGCGAAGGCTGGCTGTTCGTGCGTCGGGTGCTCAGCGAAGGCAACAGCACCCGGGTCAGGGTGACGCTCATCGAAACCTTCACGCTGGAAGAGGGTACGCTTGCCCCCGGTGATAAGCCGGCGCGCAAGCTGACCCTGGAAATTTTCGATCAGGTTCAGGTGGATAAAGGCATGCGCACCAGCGTGCGCGTCGATTGCCTCGATGCCCCCGACGACTATCACTTCATTACGCTGCTCGATGCCGTGCGGGGAGACCTGCGCCCCCACCTGAAATAAGACGGACTCATGCGGGCACGGCATAGCGTTTTTATTGCACTGATGGTGATCGTGGGGCTCAACCTTCGCCCCGCGATGTCGTCTGTCGCCCCCTTACTCAACCGCCTCCAGGACGTTGCTGGCCTATCCGCGACGGCCGCCGGCGTGCTCACCACCTTGCCGGTGTTGTTTCTGGGCCTCGCGGCGCCGCTGGCGCCGTTACTGGCACAGCGGATTGGCAGCGAACGTGCGTTAAGCGCGGCGCTTTGCCTCCTCCTCGCGGGACTGGTGCTGCGTGGTCTGCCTTGGCCTGGGGTTTTGTTCCTTGGCTCGGCCCTGGCTGGCGCCGCCATTGGTCTTGCCGGCACGCTGCTGCCGGCACTGGTCAAACGCCAACTCCCCCAAAGCGCCGATCTCCTGACCGGCCTTTACACCATGGCCCTGTGTCTGGGGGGCGCGCTCGGTGCCGGGCTGAGCGTGCCGCTGACCCACTATCTGGGTAGCTGGCAAGCCAGCTTGATGAGCTGGTCTTTGCTGGCCTTGGCAGCGCTGGTGTTATGGGTGATTTACATGCCCATCACCCAAACCGCTTCCGCCCCGGCATCGACCCCGCACACCGGCGCGCTCAGGCTGCTCCGCCAACCGCTGACCTGGTACGTCATGCTGTTCATGGGCATTCAATCATCGATGGCGTATATCGTGTTTGGATGGCTGCCGACGCTGCTGGTCTACCGCGGCTACAGCGAAACCGCCGCCGGCCTTACCATGGCCATTTCAATACTCTGTCAGTTGGCTTCTGCGCTAACCGCGCCATGGTTTGCCCGCCTGGGACGCGATCAGCGCCCGGCACTGCTGTGCGTACTGCTGTGTACTGGCTGTGGCTTATGGATGCTGCTGATAGCGCCCTTGAACTGGCAATGGCCGGGCGCGATATTACTCGGGCTGGGTCAGGGCGGGAGTTTCAGCCTGGCGCTTAGCTTGCTGGTCCTGCGCACGGCCAATGCGCGCCTGTCGGGGCAGCTATCGGGGCTAGTTCAAGGCGGTGGCTACACCATTGCGGCCCTGGGCCCGTTCGGGGTAGGCCTGCTGCTGCAGCATGAAGCCAGCGGTGGCCAGATCGCCTGGCTATTGATTACGCTACTGGGCATATGTGCCGGCTTTGCCCTGCTGGCCGGGCGCAATCGCCGCCTCGACGATAGCGCCGGACAGCTATTGGTTCACAATGAAGACGTTGACAGCCTACATAAGGAGACGCCGTGAGCGCCCCTTCTTCCTCCAAGCCTATCACCTCAACGGTCGGTCCTCGCCTGTTGATCATCTATACCGGCGGCACGCTGGGTATGCGACCAGGCGATCACGGGCTAAGCCCCGCCGGCGATATCGACGCGCGGCTGGCGCGGGCGTTTGGCCAGTTGCCACTCGCGCTGCAACAGGTTATGCCCGCTTACGACGTGCTCAGCTATGCGCCGCTGATTGATTCAAGCACTGCCACGCCTGGCCACTGGGCGCAGCTGGCCAATGATATCGCCACGCGCCTGGCCGACTATCACGGCGTTGTGGTCATTCATGGCACCGACACGCTGAGCTGGACGGCCGCCAGCCTTGCCTACCAGCTTCAGGGAGTCGATCGCCCGGTGATTCTTACCGGCGCCATGCAGCCCCTCGAGGCCCCGGGCAGCGATGCGCTGGGCAACCTCTACGGCGCGCTGCGCTGCGCCACCGAGCCCAAGGTAAAAGAGGTCGCCATTTACTTTCACGGCAAGCTGCTGCGCGGCGTTCGTGCCATCAAGCAGCACAGCGAGGCGGCCGACGCGTTTGCCAGCCCCAACTACCCGCTGCTGGGCGAGCGGGTGGGCGACGATATCGTCCACTACCCCAGTCGCTGCCTGGCGGATAAGCAACGCGGGGCCCCCCGGTTCGAGCTACCCGACTACACGCCCATGGGCGATGGCGCCATTGTCCGACTGGTGCTCTGGCCAGGCATCAGCGCCTGGCAGCTGGCGGCCTGGCTGGATGACGAGCGGGTCAAGGGGGCGGTGTTGCAGCTGTGGGGGGCCGGCAATCTGCCCGACGACGCTGCGCTGCTGGCCGTGCTTGCAAAGGCCAGCGGCGAAGGCAAGCTGCTCGCCGCGATCAGTCAGTGCCCTCAAGGCAGCGTGCATCTGGGGGCTTATGCGGCGGGCAAAGACCTTCACGACGCGGGCGTCTTGTCCGGAGATGGCATGACGCCGGAAGCGGCCTTCTGCAAGCTCGTACATCTACTGGCCCAGCCGCTCAGCGACGAAGACCGGCGGCAACGCTTCGTGACCCCTCTGGTAGGTGAACGCTAGGGGATCAATGGACGCTGAGCGTTAAATACACACCTGGCAATCTCGGCGTATAACGCTAAGGTGAAAGCACATCCAATGAACTGAAAGGGGTACGCTTTATGGAAAAGCCGGTGCATTACTTCAGCGAGCTGTTCGAACAATTGGGGCTGGCATCCGATACTGCTTCGATCGAGCGCTTCATTCAGCGCCATGCGCCGCTTCCCGACACCATGCCGCTCGCCGATGCGCCCTGCTGGAATGAAGGACAGGCGGAGTTTCTGAAGGAAGCGGTCGAGGAGGACGCCGACTGGGCCGAGGTGGTCGACCACCTCGATGCCTCCATGCATAAACCAACCTGATCGCGTTAAGCTGCTGCCAGGCATGACGCCGGCCTGAAGCGTCAGCCTGGTATCGGCGCGGCATCATAAGCCTAGACCTGCAGCCGTGCCTCCACCCGCTCGAGAATCTGACGGCTGACCTTACCCACCAGCGGCGTCGCCGCCTTGTTGACCGCCTTTTCCATGAACCGGCTGCCGATTTCGTAGCTAAGCGTCAGCGCCACTTCGGTGCCTTCCGGCACCTCGCGCAGATAATAGCGACCCTGGTTTTTCACCCCGTCTACCGATTCCCAGGCGAGCACCTTGGGCGGCTGGATCTCGGTAATCACGACATCAAACGTCCAGTCCATGCTCAGTGCGCGCACGTGCCACCGGTAACGGTCGTCACCCAACGGGTCGATGGCACGAATCAGATCCGAATAGTCGGCGAAATCCTCGACGCGCCTGAGCAGCTCGAACACCTGCTCGGGCGTTGCCCTGACGATGGCGCTGTGTTCAATAGTGGCCATAGATTCATCCCTTCAATTAGGCCCCTAGCCTAGCACTTTCGACGTCGATTGTGTGTAGCCATAAAGGCGTCGATTGCGTACACTTGCGTCCCTTCCGGACCGGACCCCGGAACGCAGTAGCCGCTTGGCATCACGCTACGATCAATAAATTCTCCGGCATAAGAGTGTCTATCATGTCAATTTCCCAACCCCCGCCCGGGGCGACCGCCGTGGTGATCTATTCCGGCGGCATGGACTCGTTTACCCTGCTTCATCGCGCCATCAATGAAGGCTATCGCGTCCATGCGCTGTCCTTTCATTATGGTCAGCGCCACGCCCGCGAGCTCGATACCGCCCGCCACGTCTGTCAGCAGTTGGGCGTTCCCCACCAGGTCGTGGATATTCGTTCGATCCATTCGTTGATCGATAACTCGGCGTTGACCAACACCGCCCACGACATGCCCCACGGCGACTACGACAGCGATAACCTGTCGGCCACCGTTGTCCCCAACCGCAATATGATCCTGCTATCGCTGGCCATTGCGAATGCCGTCAACATTGGTGCCAGCCGCGTGGATTACGGCGCTCATGGCGGCGACCACGTCCTCTATCCCGACTGCCGTCCCGCCTTCGTCGAGGCCATGAGCCATGTCGCCCGGATCGCCAATTTCTCGCCCATCGACGTCCACGCCCCTTACCTGCATGCCAGCAAGGCCGAGATCCTCGCAGAAGGCCTGGCACTGGGGCTCGACTATCGCGACACTTGGACCTGCTATGAGGGCGGCGAGCTCGCCTGCGGTCGCTGCGGAAGCTGTCGAGAGCGTCTGGCCGCCTTTGCCGCGAATGGCGTCAGCGACCCGCTTGCCTATGCCGACGACACGGAGGCAGACGCATGTATCAGGTAAAAGAGGCCTTCTATACCCTTCAGGGTGAAGGCGCGCAGGCCGGGCGGGCCAGTGTGTTCTGCCGTTTCAGCGGGTGCAATCTGTGGAGCGGGCGCGAACAGGATCGCGCCACGGCCCGGTGCACGTTCTGCGATACCGATTTCATCGGCACCGACGGTCACGGCGGCGGCCGTTTCGCCACCCCAGAGGCCCTGGCCCAGCATATTCTGGCGATGTGGCCAAACGAGGCCGGGAACGCAACCCCTTACGTGGTGTTCACCGGAGGCGAGCCGCTGCTGCAGCTCGACGCGGCGTTGATCGTCAACCTGCACAGCCTGGGGTTTGAAGTCGCGGTCGAGACCAACGGCACGCTCCGCCCACCCGCAGGCATCGACTGGCTGTGCGTCAGCCCCAAGGGTAACAATCCCCTGGTGGTTCAGCGGGGAGATGAGCTGAAGCTGGTCTATCCTCAAGTCGAAGCGCCCCCCGAGGCGTTTGCCCATCTGGACTTTGGTCACTTTTTCCTGCAGCCGATGGACCTGTCCCCGGTAGATCAAGATACCGACACGGTGTCACGCACTACCGCCTACTGTTTAGCCCACCCGCAGTGGCGCTTGTCGCTGCAAACGCACAAAATCGCAGGTTTTGACTGATGGCGTTATTTGTCAATCAACTGACGCATATCGATGCGTCACTATGGTGCCCCGAAGCGGGCTTGAAGGGCGTGAGCTGGCAGGTGGATGCACTGCTCGAAGGCGAGCTCGGCGAAGACGGCATGCTGTTTGATTTTGGCGACGTCAAGCCGTGGATCAAGCACCACCTGGATGCCGGCCTGGATCACACGCTGCTGGTGCCCATGAAGGCCGAGGGGGTCAGCGTGACGGAATGCGCCGAAGGCCTGTCCGTGCAGACCACCTCGCCCTACCCCATGCATGTCACGGGCCCGAGAGAAGCCTTCACCCTGGTGCCCGAGGCGATCATTGATCGCGACGCGGTAGCGCGCGCGCTGAGTGACGACCTCACTGCCAGGCGGCCGGAAAATGTCTCGCGGGTGCAGCTAACCTTGAGCGACGAGCCTATTGATGGGGCCGTCTACGGGTATAGCCATGGTCTGAAGCGCCATGCGGGCAACTGCCAGCGGATTGCCCACGGCCATCGCTCGCGGCTGCATATCTGGCAGCACGAGACGCGCCAGCTCACGCTTGAGCATGACTGGGCCGAATGGCTGGACAACCGCTATCTGGTGGAGGCTGGCGATATCGTCGAGCAGGATGCAAAGCGGCTCACCTGCCGCTATCAGGCGGCCCAGGGCATGTTCTCGATCACGCTGCCGAGCGATCGCTGCGCCGTGCTGGCAACACCCACCACGGTGGAGAATATTGCCCGCTGGCTGGCCGAAAGCATCGCCGTGCAGACGCGCAGCGTGACCCGGGTGCACGCTTTCGAGGGATTCAATAAAGGCGCCATTGCCGAGGCGGGCCATGAGCGATAAATGCCGCGCCGGCTGCGGGGCCTGCTGCATTGCGCCCTCCATCAGCTCAGCGATCCCGGGCATGCCGAATGGCAAACCTGCGGGCGTGCGCTGCGCACAGCTGGACGAACAGAACCTGTGTCGCCTGTTCGGGGATCCTGCCCGCCCTGCGGTCTGCGAGCGCTTCCAGTTCGACGCTGCCGTTTGCGGACGGCAGCGCGAAGAAGCCCTGGTGACGCTAACCTGGCTGGAAGCGCATACCTGACATCCTGGCCTAGCTCTCGAGACGCTCCGGATGAGCCAGGCGATGATCCAGCAGGCTTACCCAGCGGACCAGCACCGGCGCGTCGCTGTGGCTGACATCGCCAAGCAAGTGATGGAAGGCTTCGCGGGCGTGCGCGTCGTCCGGCGCAATACGCGTCAGCCATAGCTCCAGCGCGGCCAGTTCCTGGTGACGGTTGCCGTGTTCACGGGCCTGGGCAATCGCCATCTCGGCCAGTGCGCGCACTTCATGAGCCGGGTGATCCAGCATGATGCGTACCCGTGCCAGCTGGGTGGCCAGTTCCGGCAGAAACAGCGTCGTTCGCTCCTTGGCAATCAGCAGGCACTGATCCAGATAATCCTCTGCCTCGCTCAACTCACCCAGCGCAATGCAGGCGTCGGAGTACCACAGCACGGGGCGCTGAAAACGATCCCGGCCATTGAGCTCAGCCATCTGATCAAGACTCTCGCGCAGCTGGGTGAGCCCACCGTGGTCTCCCGCCAGCGCCCGCTGCCACCCCAGAATACCCTGGGCGGAAATCTGCCAAAGCTGCAGGTCTGGCGTGGCGGTCATGGCGGCCGCCTTTTCCGCGTGACGCGCCGCCAGATGAACATGGCCCAACTGACGGTAAAGCGAGGCGGCAAACAATAGCGCCATGGCCAGCGTCCCTGGGTGACCAAGCTTTTCAGCCAGACGAATCGCCGCGGACACCTGGCGTTCGGCACGCTGGTAGTCACCGCGCAGACACAGGGCCCAGCCCTGGAAGCAGGCCGCCGTCACCTGCGGGTGATCAGAGAAAGGCAGCCACTCGATCATCATGGGGGCGTTGAGCGGGTCGATTTCGTTCAGGTGATCGTTGGCCTGCTGGATACGCCCCGCCCAGTATTCACAGTGCGCCCGCGCGTAGTCCGCAAGTCGCTGATAGCGTGGATCCTCGAGACGCGCGGCGATATCCGCCAGGGTCGAGGCAAGCGCAAAGGCGTCAGCATGGGCATAACGCTGACTGCGTCCTACCCACAGGCCCCACTTGACCAGGAAGATCTGCTCGAGGTCTTCGGGGTCGTCCCGGTTGACTTCCGATTGGCGCAGCAGCTCTCGGGCGCGCACAAAGCTCTCGTGGGCTGTCGGCGAACCATGACCTTCCAGGGCAAACGCCGCCTGACCGCGCACGGTCAGCAGACTCACTTCACGCTCCGCCTGATGCTCGACGTGACGCAGGCTGGCGAGCCCGAAGTCGGCCATACGCAGCGCGGTACGATTAGCGCTGACCTTCAACGCCTCCCTGGCAGCCAGCTCGAAATAGCGGGCGCCGCGCGCATAATGCCCGCTGCGCCGAAGGTGGGTCGCAAAATCCCCTGGATGGCGGCTGATCCACATCGGGAATCGCTCTTCGATCAGGCTGACCACCTGCTGGTGGCGGGTGACACGCACGTCTCTCGGACAGGACAGGTAGGCTGCCTCCTGTAGCAGCTGATGGCTGAACTGAAACTCGATCTCGCCGGAACCGGTATCCACCGGCTCGATAATTTCCAGCTGGCGCATGTGATCCAGCGCCTGCTGGAGGCGCGCATTGTCGTAGCCGCTGCACTCCCTGAGAAAATCAAGCCGGAAGCGCTTTCCCAGCACCGCTGCGATATGGGCAATGTCCCGGTCGCTTTCCAGCTGGTCGATGCGACTGGCCAGCAACCCAAGCAGCCCCTTGGGCAGTTCGTCGAATTGGACACTGCGCCCTTCACGACGATCCATGTCCAGACGACGGCAGATTTCCTGCATATACAGTGGCACGCCATCGCAGCGCTCGATGATCTGGTTACGCAGTCGCGGGCTCAGGTGAATGCGGTAGCGCCGCGACAGTTGGGACAGCAATCGCGATGACTGCAGCGCATCCAGCCGCCCAAGGGTGATCTGCTGATCCCAATGAAGTTTCAGTGGCAGCGGCTCGCGGCCATGGTGGCTCGCCACCAGCATGAAGGCAGTGTTGATCGGCAACCGCGCCTGAAGGCCAGAGAGCACTTTAAACGAAGGTTCGTCGAGCCACTGCAAGTCATCGATCATCAGCACCAGGGTATGCGTTGTCGCCTTGCGCTCGATCAAGCGGTGCAGCAGCATCACGACGAGCTCGACCGCTTCCCCGTTTTGGGTAAGCTGCGAAACCTCCTGCACACTGCGCACGCCAAGCGCCTCTTCCAGCAGGCACTGCTGATCGTCGCGCAGCGAATTGAACGCCAGCTCTTCCTGCAGGCCAAGAAGCGCATCGACATCGGGCGTGCACGCTAGGTGCCAGGCCAGCAAGGTACGCGCGACGCCATAGGGCTCCAGCACCGAGAGCCGCGTGGTAGGCTGCCAGCAAATGGCGGCGTCGCGTGTCAGTTCAAGCTGGCGGAAGCCCACCATCAAGGCTGACTTGCCCATCCCCGAAGCGCCGCGCACCAGCACGCTCTGACGCAACCCGATACCGGCACGGGCGAGTGCATCACGCAGCGTTCGCAGCGAGGTCTCGCGTCCCACCAGGCTCGGCGGCAAGGCATCGCGACCGCCTTCGTTCTGCCCCAGCACCAGCGCGCGCTGACGTACGCGACCGTCGCTGGCCACCACGCGGGAGGCCAGGCGCGGCTGGAGATCCAGCGCCGGCGGCATGTGTTGGCTGGACTCATGGGAAATGACCAGCTCACTGCCTTCGGCGGCACTCATCAACTCCACCGAGGTTTGGGTGACCTGACCCAGCGGATCCGCCAGCTGACGTTCAGGCAGATAAACCACCCGCCCGCTGTGCAGCCCGGCGGCCAGCTCGAACTGGGGAGGGTCGCCATCGCCGCTCCAGTGCCTGGCTGACTCCTGGGGCAAGGTTTGACGACAGTGTTCGTAGAGGGCAACCAGCTCAGCCAACTGATGCGCGGGACCGTGGGTACCAAAGCAGGCCAGCCCCAGCCCGCCGGTGGCGCCGGGCAGCCAAAAGCCACCCAGGTGATGGCATTGTTGTTCAAGCCAGCGCAGCAGCTCGAGCTGGAGGGCGAGGCAGTCGCGCGCCGCGGCGCGATCCTGCCAGTCGCCCTGAAGCCGCAGACGAATGGCCATGACCGACAGCTGACGCAGCTCGATTTCGTCTTCCCGCAGCGGCTTGCTGTCCGTGGCCAGCGCCCGCGAAAAAGCGCCCTGTGGCGACATGGCGCGCGCGTCGTGGTGACCATCAGACCAGTAGCTTGCCAGCTGCAGAAAGCTCGGCTCCGGCTGCTGACCCGACAAGGCCAGCAGCTGTAGATAGCTGTTGTATTGCTCGTGGGCCGCGGCCATCTGCTTTTGTTCGGCAAGCTGTTTGACCAGGCGCTCATGGAAAGGCCCGTAGCCCGAAAAGCGGCTAACCAGGGTTTCTAGGAGGGTATCAGGCACGTCCTGATGATTATCCAGCACATGCTCGGCAAAGCGGATGACCCGCTGGCGCCATTCGTTACGCACCTGAACCAGCCAACGCTGAAACTCGCTGCAGTTGGCAAGCTGCAATTCTTCGATCAGATCGCCCTGATAACAGGTCAGCACCGCATTCAGCGTCTCCAGATCGCGGGGCCCTTCAAGCAGGGCCTGCAGCTCGTGGAGGTCGACCTGCCAGTCGGCCGGGAGCTGAAAGGCAATGGTCTGACGCGACACGTTAAGCACCTGGTCGGCATCGTCACCTAGCGACTGGCGCAGGCAGTGCAGTGCGTGGCGCAGGTTGGTGCGCCCCGACGACAGTCCCTGATCCGGCCACAGCAACTCCGCCAGCGCGGCCCGATTGACCGGCTGCCGATGCAGCAACAAGTAGACAAGCAGCGCTTTCACCTTGTCATAACTGAAGTGCGTCAGCACATCATCGCCCTGAGACAAGGCAAAGTGGCCGAACAGGGTGAGTTGGTCGTACTGGTTCGCATCGCGCATGATACACATCCTGTCTGGACGAACGGCGAATTACGCTGGCACGCCGCTATGAAAACGGAAAGCCGAATCCGGCGAAGTGATTAATGCCGCTTCGCAATCGACAAAAAACGCGATTCGCTCGTCGATCGAGTCATCGGTCTGCTGTCGGGCAAGCAGGAGATAATCTTCGAAATGACGCCCTTCTGACTTGACCAGAGTGCGATAGAACTTCGCCAACTCCTCATCAAGGTACGGGATAAGACACGCAAAGCGTTCGCAGCTTCGCGCCTCGATAAGCGCCCCGATAATCAAAACGTCAATCAATCGTTCTGGATCCTGGGGCCTGACGTGACGACGCAGCCCTTCTGCGTAACGTGAGGCGGTCAAGTGCCGATATACCACCCCGCGCCGTTCCATCAGCGTCACCACCTGTTCAAAATGCAGCAGCTCTTCACGGGCCAGCTGCGACATCTTGCTCAGCAGGAGCGGCTGATCGACGTAGCGATATAACAGGCTCATCGCCGTGGACGCCGCCTTCTTCTCACACTGGGCATGGTCAATGAGCAGGGTTTCGGGGTTTTCCAGTGCCCAGGCGCGCCAGGCATCCGGGGTAGGACACGCCAGAAAGTCGTGCAGGCTTTCGGGCAGCAAATCGTCTGCTCCGAGCCCATGATTGGCTTTTGCGTCTGAGATTACTTGTATTGACATAACACCATTACTCAATATCTATGACATTATTGTACAACATTATGACACCTTGGGTAATGCGACATTGCGCTATGCGCTATAGGGGGCATCAAGGTAGTGCGAAGGTGGCGAGCACGCCTGGACGTAACGCGGCGTTACGAGAATCACACTTTCCACCTCCGCTGTCGATAGCCTGGGCCTTATAGACGCCTATCATCACAAAGTACAACGCCTTGAATTCCGACTCGCCTTAACATTGTCGACAGTTTCACGTAGAATCTCCGTCATCCAACCAGCGCTGTTTGTCAAGCGTATGTCGGTGTCCGGCGGCCTACTTCGGTGTATTGCCTGTGCGCCGCCTCCACCCTATAAAGCAGATGAGAGGGCCCCCAACGTGCTTGAAGCTTACCGCCAACATGTCGAGGAACGCGCCGCAGAGGGCGTACCCGCCAAGCCCCTGACCGCCGAGCAAACCGCAGCCTTGATCGAGCTGCTGAAAACCCCGCCGGCCGGTGAAGAGGAATTCATTCTTGACCTGATTACCAATCGTGTTCCCCCCGGTGTTGACGAAGCGGCTTACGTGAAAGCCGGTTTCTTGACCGCCATCGCCAAAGGCGAAGCCACATCACCCCTCATCGATAAAGTGCACGCCGTCAAGCTGCTTGGCACCATGCAGGGTGGTTATAACATCGTGTCTCTGGTTGAGCTGCTCGACAACGACGAGCTGGCCCGGGAAGTCGGCGAACAACTTAAGCACACTTTGCTGATGTTCGATGCCTTCCACGATGTCGAACAGCGCGCCAAAGCCGGCAACAGCGTCGCCAAGGACGTGATCCAGTCTTGGGCCGACGCCGAGTGGTTCCTTTCCAAGCCAGCGCTTGACGAAAAGATCACGCTGACGGTCTTCAAGGTACCGGGCGAAACCAATACCGACGACCTGTCGCCTGCGCCGGACGCCTGGTCGCGTCCTGACATTCCGCTACACGCCAACGCCATGCTCAAGAACGAGCGCGAAGGCATCGAGCCAGTAGAGCCGGGCAAGACCGGCCCGCTCCAGCAAATCGAAGCGGTCAAGGCCAAGGGCTTCCCAGTGGCTTACGTGGGCGACGTTGTGGGCACTGGCTCTTCGCGCAAATCCGCCACCAACTCCGTGCTGTGGTTCTTCGGCGATGATATGCCTTATGTCCCCAACAAGCGCGCCGGTGGCTTCTGCTTCGGCAGCAAGATTGCCCCGATCTTCTTCAACACCATGGAAGACTCCGGCGCCCTGCCGGTCGAGATGGATGTTGAAAAGCTGGCCATGGGCGACGTCATCGACGTTTACCCTTATGCCGGCAAGGTCTGCAAGCACGGCACCGACGAAGTGCTCACCACGTTCGAGCTGAAAACCCAGCTCATTCTTGATGAAGTGCGTGCCGGCGGACGTATTCCGCTGATCATCGGCCGCGGCCTGACGGGCAAGGCACGTGAATCACTGGGCCTCGCGCCGTCGGACGTCTTCCGTCTGCCCGAGCAGCCCAACGACACCGGCAAAGGCTTCACCCTGGCGCAGAAGATGGTCGGCAAGGCCTGCGGCATGGACGGCGTTCGCCCCGGCATGTACTGCGAGCCCAAGATGACCACCGTGGGCTCCCAGGATACCACCGGGCCGATGACCCGCGACGAGCTGAAAGACCTTGCGTGCCTGGGCTTCCAGGCCGATCTGGTGATGCAGTCATTCTGCCACACCGCCGCTTACCCGAAGCCGGTGGATGTGGACACGCACCACACCCTGCCTGACTTCATCATGAACCGTGGCGGCGTTTCGCTGCGCCCGGGCGACGGCATCATTCATAGCTGGCTCAACCGCATGTTGCTGCCTGACACGGTCGGCACCGGCGGTGATTCGCATACCCGCTTCCCGCTGGGCATTTCCTTCCCGGCCGGCTCAGGCCTGGTGGCTTTCGCCGCCGCAACGGGTGTCATGCCCCTCGACATGCCGGAATCCGTCCTGGTGCGCTTCAAGGGCAAACGCCAGCCGGGCGTCACGCTGCGCGACCTGGTGCACGCTATTCCGCTATATGCCATCAAGCAGGGCCTGCTTACCGTTGAGAAATCCGGCAAGAAGAATGCCTTCTCGGGCCGCGTGCTGGAAATCGAAGGCCTTGAAGACCTGACCGTGGAACAGGCTTTCGAGCTTTCCGACGCCTCCGCCGAGCGCTCGGCGGCAGGCTGCACCATCACGCTTTCCGACGAAAGCGTCACCGAATACCTCAAGTCCAACATCACCCTGCTCAAGTGGATGATGGCCAACGGCTACGGCGACGAGCGCACCATCAGCCGCCGCATCGAAGGCATGGAAGCATGGCTGGCCGATCCGAAACTGATGCGCGCCGACAGCGATGCCGAGTACGCCGAAGTGATCGAGATCGACCTTGATGAAATCAAGGAACCGGTACTCTGCGCGCCCAACGATCCCGATGACGCACGCCTGCTTTCCGACGTGGCCGGCGAAAAGATCGATGAAGTCTTCATCGGCTCGTGCATGACCAACATCGGCCACTTCCGTGCGGCCGGCAAACTGCTTGAAAAACAGCCCGCCGGCAGCCTCAAGACCCGTCTATGGCTGGCACCGCCAACCAAGATGGATCAGCACCAGCTGACCGAAGAGGGCTACTACGGCATCTACGGCCGTGCCGGCGCACGCATGGAAATGCCCGGCTGCTCACTGTGCATGGGCAACCAGGCACGCGTCGCGGCCAAGAGCACCGTCGTTTCGACCTCGACGCGGAACTTCCCCAACCGCCTGGGTGACGGTGCGAACGTGTACCTCGCGTCCGCAGAGCTTGCGGCCGTCGCCGCCGTTGAAGGCCGTCTGCCAACGGTCGACGAATATCGCCGTTACATGAGCGAATTTGACGCCATGGCCAGCGAGATATATCGTTACATGAATTTCCACGAAATTGAGGAGTATCAAAAGATCGCCTCAAACGTGATTCCGGTAGCCCAGGAAGCCTAGGCTTCTGCTACCGCTCCATCGCCGATGCTCGCACCATCGCAAAGGAGCGCTGCTCTTTTGAGTCGATGAACGAACGCCCCGCCTCTGTCCTACAGGGGCGGGGCGTTTTTTTAGCCATGGATGACCACGTTAAGGAGTATGCTATGCCGACAATTATCACCCCCGATATCTGCGATGCCTTTCCGGGCGTTCAGGTCGTCGAGCCTCTATTCGCCAACTTTGGCGGTATGGATGCCTTCCACGGCGCCGTTCGCACGATCAAGTGCTTTGAAGACAATTCGCTTGTCAAGCAGGCCGTTGCCGAAGCGGGTAATGGCGCCGTCCTGGTGGTCGATGCGGGCGGCTCGCCGCGCTGCGCCATGCTCGGCGACATGCTGGCCGAGCAGGCGGTCGAGAATGGCTGGGCCGGTATTGTCATGTACGGATGCGTGCGCGATGTCGATGTCCTTGCCACGCTTCCCCTTGGGGTTCAGGCACTGGGCAGTCATCCGCGGAAAAGCGAAAAACGCGGTGAGGGACAACGCGATATCACCCTCAGCTTTGCGGGCGTGACCATCTCCCCCGACGACTGGCTGTACGCCGACAATAACGGCATCCTGATTGCCGACCATGAACTAGCGCTTGATCAGCGCTGATACGGCCCGCTTGCCAGGGGTGGCGGTTGCTGCCACTCTGATTCTTCATGCTCTGACGTTATTGTGACCATGCAGCCGCTGACCCAGTTAGGCTATGCACTTGCTCGCACGCTACGCGATCATCTGCGTCCGCTTATTGCCTTTCATCTCTTCTTTACCCTGTTGGCTTCTGCGCTGTTATTGCCCGCCATTGCCTGGGTAATGCGCACGTTGCTGGCACAGCTGCAGCGCAGTGTCGTTACCAACAACGAGCTCGCAAGCCTGATATTCAGTCCTCTGGGACTGGTGGGCATGCTGGTGGGGATCGGTCTGTTCTTTACCGTGATCTACTGGCAGCAAGCCGGCATGCTCCAGGTCGCGATTCGCCCCCGGGACAACCACTATCGCCTCGCCTTCGACGCCCTCTGGCTGAGCAGTCGCCGCCTGCCTGCCCTCGTCGGCTTGGTGGTGTTACAGGTCGGCAGCCACCTGATACTCATGGCCCCTTTTATGGTGGCGCTGACATGGCTTTATGACGTCTGGCTGAGCGGCATCGATCCGTATTACCTGCAGCGCGTCAAGCCCGCGTCACTGTGGTATTTCCTCGCCTGCGCCATACCGCTGTTATTGCTGTGGATGACCCTGTCCGCCAGGCTGTATCTGCGCTGGCTGCTGGCCCTTCCGCTAGTGGCGCTGGAGCAATGCTCGCCAATACAGGCGCTTCGCCGCAGCGTCGTGCTGACTCGGGGCTGGCACCGCTCGATTGGCATTGCCGTGATACTGGTGCTGACGCTCATCATCGTGCTGCCACTGGCGACCACCCTGCTCTTCGACCGCCTGTTCACACCGCTATTGTGGTGGCTACCCGAGCACACGGCCGTGCTGGTACCCGCCATGCTTGGCTACTTGACCGGGTATGCCCTGATCACCCTGGCGATCACCTTCGTGGGTATCGCCGCCAACGCGCTGCTGTCCGCCTGTCTGTATCTGCAGCTGGCGCATCGCGAAGCGCGCCCCGCACCGCCTGAGGACGCCCATCCTGGGCGCTTTGCCTGGGCCGTCGAGCTCGGCGTGCTGGCGTTTGCGGCCCTTCAGGCCTGGTGGATCCTGACCAGCTTCGAGATTCGCGACGATGTTGCCATCATTGCGCATCGGGGCAGCTCCATGGCGGCGCCGGAAAACACCCTGGCCGCGTTGGATCTCGCCATCGTGGAGGGCGCCGACGCCATTGAAATCGACGTCCGCCTGACGGCCGACCAGCAGGTCATGCTCTACCATGACCGTAATATGGCACGTCTTACTGGCGATCGAGAGGAATTCGGCGACCTGACACGAGAAGAACTGGAACGTTATGACGTGGGCAGCTGGTTCGGCGACGCCTACCGGGGAGCATCCATTCCCGGCCTCGATGACGCACTCGACCTGGTGCGCGGGCGCGCCGACCTGATGATCGAGATCAAACCCTTGCCCGGTCAGAGGCAGGCCCTCGGCGAGGCCGTCATTGATGCGCTGCGCCAGGAGACCGACACGCGTTACCGGTGCTGGACGGAAATCGACAACCCGGTCGACGCCTACATACGGTGTGGCTACCCAAATGCCATGCACACCATGCGCATTGCCACCATGTCGCCTGGCCTGGTGCCGTTCATCAAGGAACAGGCGCCGGATCTGAAGGTAACCCTCATTGCACAACTCATCCTGCCCGGCACCCTGGATCGCAGCGCATTCGATGCGCTTGGGTTGCGCCATAACCGCATCACCGCCCAGGAAATACGTCTGGCCAGCCTCTACGGCTACGAGGTGCATGCCTGGACGGTCAACCGTCGAGAACGCATGTCCACGCTGATCGACTTGGGAGTGGATGCGATCATCACCGATTACCCGGAGCACTTGGTCGAACTGCGTAACGACCGCCGAGCGCTGAGCGACGGCGCCTTGATGCTGGTCAAACTGCGAAACTGGCTACGGCGCTAGTCCCCCATTACCACGCCTTCACGGCGTGGATCAGCGCCGCCAAACAAGGAACCGTCTTCGTCGCGCATGATTGCCTGCAGCCCGCTGGTCAGCGCTCGCTCGCTGATCTCATGTCCGCGCTCGCGCAAGGCGTCGCGAGTGGCCTCCGGAAAACGATCTTTCTCAACCCACACCTGATCGCCCAGGGTCACCGCGTGCGGCAGGTTCAAGGCGGTTTGCGCATTCATTCCCCAGTCGCGAAGCGCCACCAGCGTGCGCGCCGTGTAATGGATGATCGCCGCCCCGCCAGGCGAGCCCAGGCTCCCCAACAGCTCGCCACTCTCCCTGTCGAAAATCAGCGTCGGGCTCATGCTTGAACGCGGCCGTTTTCCAGGCTCAACGCGATTGGCCACGGGCTCGCCTTCTTCCTCTGGCTGGAAGGCAAAATCGGTGAGTTCATTATTGAGCATAAAGCCGCCGGGCAGGTCGGTGCCGCCGTCGCTCATGATGCGCGAGCCGAATGCCTGTTCGATAGTCGTGGTCATCGACACCGAGCGGCCTTCTGCATCCACAATGCTGATATGGCTGGTGCCATACTCGGGTTGGGTCGGCTGGGCGGCAAAGCTTGTCTGCATTTCACCGGGGCGGCCGTGTTCCGCACCGTTGCCCATGCTTTCCTGGCCAATCAGCGCGCTGCGTTCGGCAAGGTAGTCCGGCGCCAGCATGCTCGACCAATCTCCCCCGGGGGCGTCGACGAAATCCGGGTCGGCGATGTAGTAGTTTCGATCGGCGAAGGCCAGCCGCGATGCTTCCAGAAATTGATGCAGCCAGCCACTGCTGGTGACGCCGTCATCCAGCGGCGCTTCAAGCAGGGGCTGCTGATCGAGCATGCCCAGGATCTGCATGACCGTAAGATGGCCGGAGGAAGGGGGAGGAAAACCACATACCTCCCACTGCTGCCAGGGAGTGCAGAGGGGATCGCGCAGAATGGCCTCGTAGGTTTCGAGGTCGTCAAGCGCCATCTCACCCGGGCGCTCGGGATGCTGGGTTATCCGCTCGACCATATCCTGGGCGATGCCGCCTTGATAGAAGGCAGCGCTTCCATTACGGGCGATACGTTTCAATACCGCCGCCAGGGCCGGGTTGTTGAGCGTCTCTCCCACCTCGATAGGGTCACCTTCCTCGTCGTAATAAAAGGCGCGCGCCAGGTCGTTATTGCGCAGCGCCTCGTCATTGGCCAGACTGGTATGCAGGCGTGGGCTGACCGCAAACCCTTCTTCCGCCAGGGTTATCGCCGGCGTCAACAGCGCTGCCCAAGGTAAACTGCCGTGAGCGGCGTGGGCTTTTTCCATCAGCCGAACGGTGCCCGGCACTCCGACAGACCGACCGCTCGTCACCGCCTCCATAAACGCCAGCGGCTCTCCATCCTCCATGAATAAATCACCGTCGACGGCGGCAGGGGCGGTTTCACGCCCATCGTAGGCAAGTACATCATGTCCATCGTAATAGAGCAGAAAGGCCCCGCCGCCCAACCCGCTGGACTGTGGCTCCACCAGCCCCAGCACCATCTGGACGGCAATGGCGGCGTCGATGGCATTGCCACCCGCTTTTAACACCTGGTAGCCCGCATCGGTTGCCAGCGGATTGGCCGCCGCTACGGCAAATTCGTCAGCTGCCCAGCCGGGCTTTTCCTCATAACCCGAGCCGTCCTCCGGTGAGATGGCGGGCGTTTCGTAATCGAAGCCCCATGCATAAAAAGGCACTACCAACAGGCCAGGCAGCAACCAGGCAATTTTTCTTGAGGGCATCACGCCGACTCCGACATTGTGTTCAATCCAACCGCATCAGACCGGTAGCCTATAAAACCAGCGCACCCGGCACAATGGCCGGGCGCTTAATGACAAGACGGCTGGCTATTATTAGGCGATTGTTTCGCCTGCCAGCATGAACCAGGTTTCCAGGACGGCATCCGGGTTGAGCGACACCGAGTCGATGCCCTGCTCCATCAGCCATTTCGCCAGGTCAGGGTGATCCGAGGGTCCCTGCCCGCATATGCCCACGTATTTACCCTGGGCCTTGCAGGCCTTGATGGCCATCGACAGCAGCTTCTTGACCGCCTCGTTGCGTTCGTCAAACAGGTGCGCCACGATACCCGAGTCGCGGTCGAGCCCCAGGGTCAGCTGGGTCAAGTCATTGGAGCCGATCGAGAAGCCGTCGAAGTGCTCGAGGAATTCGTCGGCGAGCAGCGCATTGGCGGGCAGCTCGCACATCATGATGACCTTGAGCCCCTTGTCGCCACGCTTGAGCCCGTTGGTGGCCAGCAGCTCGACCACCTCGCGGGCTTCCTCGGTGGTGCGCACGAAGGGCACCATGATCTCGACGTTATCGAGGCCCATTTCATCGCGCACGCGCTTGAGCGCTCGACACTCGAGCTCAAAGCAGGGGCGGAACGCCTCCGACACGTAGCGCGACGCGCCACGGAAACCGAGCATGGGGTTTTCTTCGCCGGGCTCGTACAGTTTGCCGCCAATCAGGTTTTCGTATTCGTTGGACTTGAAGTCGGACAGCCGCACGATGACCCGCTCGGGGTAATAGGCGGCAGCCAAGGTCGAGATCCCTTCGACCAGCTTATCGACATAGAAACTGACCGGATCGGCATAGCCGGCAGTGCGCATGTCGATCACCTGTTGAAGATCGGACGGCAGGGTGTCGTACTCGATCAGGGCCTTGGGATGCACCCCGATCATGCGGTTGATGATGAATTCCAGCCGCGCAAGCCCCACCCCGGCATGCGGAAGGCTGGCAAAGCCGAAGGCACGATCGGGGTTACCCACGTTCATCATGATCTTGAAGGGGATCTCGGGCATGGTATCGACGTTGGAGACCTTGCAGTCGAAGTCCAGCAGCCCTTCATACACATTTCCCGTGTCGCCTTCGGCGCAGGAAACCGTCACGTCGCTGCCTTCGACCAAGCGCGTGGTAGCATCGCCACAGCCGACCACCGCCGGGATACCCAGCTCGCGGGCAATGATCGCCGCATGGCAGGTCCTGCCGCCGCGGTTGGTGACGATCGCCGAGGCGCGCTTCATGATCGGCTCCCAGTCGGGGTCGGTCATGTCGGTCACCAGCACATCGCCATCATGGATCTTGTCCATGTCGTCGGGGCTCATGACAATCTTGGCGGTGCCGCTGCCGATACGCTGGCCTATCGCACGGCCGGTCACCAGCGTGCGACCTTTCTCCCTCAGTTGGAAGCGCTCCAGCTTGCCGCCTTCCTGCTGGGAAACGACCGTTTCGGGCCGCGCCTGAACGATATACAGCTCGCCATCGTCGCCGTCCAGCGCCCATTCGATATCCATGGGGCGCTGGTAATGTTGTTCGATCGTCACCGCCTGGCGGGCCAGCGACATGACCTGCGCATCGTTGAGGCAGAAACGACCACGATCCTGAAGCGGCACGTCGATGGTTTCAACGGATTTACCGGCGCTGGCGTCCTCGCCATAAACCATCTTGATCAGCTTGGAGCCGAGGTTGCGGCGCAGCACCGCCGGGCGTCCCGCGGCCAGCGTGGGCTTGTGCACGTAGAACTCGTCCGGGTTGACCGCCCCCTGAACGACGGTTTCGCCCAGCCCCCAGGACGCGGTCACAAACACTGCATCGCGGAAGCCTGATTCGGTATCCAGGGTGAACATGACACCCGAGGCACCGGTTTCCGACCGCACCATTTTCTGCACGCCTGCGGAGAGCGCGACATTTTCATGGGCGTAACCCCGGTGGACGCGGTAAGAGATCGCCCGGTCGTTGAACAATGAAGCGAAGACCTCGTGAACCGCGCGCTTGATGTTATCGAACCCGTCGATATTCAGGAAGGTTTCCTGCTGGCCGGCAAAAGAGGCGTCGGGCAGGTCTTCGGCGGTCGCCGAGCTACGCACCGCCACCTTGAGGGCCGGGTGGCGTTGCTGCAGCGTTTCGTAGGCGGTGCGCAGTTCGCTTTCAAAGGTGGGCGGCAACGGCGTGTCGATGACCCATTGGCGAATCATTTTGCCGGCTTCGGCCAGCGCCTTGACATCATCCACGTCCAACCGTACCAGGGTCTCGTTGATACGTTCGTTGAGCCCTTTGTGGGCAAGAAATTCGCGGTAGGCATGGGCCGTGGTGGCAAACCCGCCGGGAACGGTCACCCCTGCCCCGGCTAAATTGGAGATCATTTCGCCCAGTGAGGCGTTTTTGCCACCCACACGTTCGACGTCGGCCATGCCCAGTTGATCGAACCATAGAATGTAATCGTTCACGCAACCCCCTAGCTCAATAGGCCAGCGGCTATTGCGGCCGCTGAAGATGAATGCGCTCACCCTAGCACCACCCCGGGGTATTCGCCATTGGTCTAACAGCGAAGGGAGTGGAGGATTTTTACAACAGGTGGGGGTTTTGAACGTTTGCTGTAGTCAGACGATCGGCATCGTTGTGCCCAGCGGCGTCCCGGCACACAATAAGCACATCATTTCGAGGAGCACATCAGCATGCAGCGCACGGCCTTTTTCATATCGGATGGCACAGGGATTACCGCGGAAAGCCTGGGTAGAAGCCTCTTGGCCCAGTTCAGCGACGTCGAGATCAACATGCAGACCAAGCCGTATATCGACACCGTGGAAAAAGCCCGGGCCCTGGCCGAGATCATCGACGCCACGGCAGTGCGAGACGGCCAGCAACCGATCATTATCGACACCATCGTCGACCAGCAGATCCGCGACGTGATTCGCGAGGCCGCCGGCTTCAAGGTAGACATCTTCTCGACGTTTCTTGAACCCCTCGAGCATGAGCTTGCCACCCACTCCTCCTACAGCGTGGGGCGGACACACTCAATCGGTAGCGACGATGTCTACATGGACCGGATTCATTCGGTGCACTTCGCGCTGGATAACGACGACGGCGCGCGCACCCACCAGTATGATAAAGCCGATATCATTCTGGTCGGCGTGTCGCGCTGCGGCAAAACCCCCACGTCGCTCTACCTGGCCCTCCAGTTCGGTATCCGCGCCGCCAACTACCCGCTGACGGAAGATGACCTGGATGAGGACGGCATGCTGAAACTGCCAAAAGCGCTCGCGCCCCATCGGCACAAGCTGTTCGGGCTGACGATAGACGCACGGCGGCTGGCGGCGATTCGCAACGAACGCCGCCCCAACAGTCGCTACAGCTCGATGGATCAGTGCATGCGGGAAATAGAACAGGCAGAAGCCATGTATCGGCGACTGCACGTGCCCTACATAGATGCCACCCGCTTTTCGGTGGAAGAGATATCAACCCGCATGATTGCCGAAACCGGCCTCGCGCGGCGCTTTTCGCCGCGCTGACACCGCACGCCGCGAACTACATGCCCTGGGGCGCAAAAATTCCCGGGGCATTGCGCCAGTAGCCCTTGTAATCCATCCCGAAGCCGAACACATAGCGGTCGGCCACTTCCAGGCTGCAGTAGTCCGCTTTCAAGCCCGGTACCGCCTTGCGGTCGTGGCGCTTGTCGACCAGTACGGCAGTGGTAATACTGGCGGCTTGCGCTTCACGACAGTAGTTGAGAATCGCCGCCAGGGTGGTGCCTTCGTCCAGAATGTCGTCGACGATGACAACGTGCCGCCCCGCCATGGGAATTTCCGGCGATACCCGCCAGAAGAGCTCGCCGCCGCGGGTCTCGTTACGATAACGTGTGGCATGCAGGTAATCGACTTCCAGGGGGAACCCCAGCCGGGTCAGCAGGTGCCCCGTGGTGATCAGACCGCCATTCATGACGCAATAGAAGACCGGCAGCTTATCGCCCAGATCGTCACTGATCTGCTCGGCCATCCGATCCAGCGCCTGCTCTACTTCCTGCTGAGTAATCAAGCAGTCGGCGTTATCCATTACTTCGCGCATTGAATCCAGTGACGCGAGCGCTTCCTTATCTAACGTTGCCATTAAATTTCCAACCTGCTGAGTAAAGACGGTCGTTACGTAGCGGATGACTGACAGGCCATTGCTTCAAGCTGTGCATGGGTGCGCCGCCAGCGGCTAAGCGCGGGCAGCGCATCCAGGTCGGGCCGGGCGCGCTTGTAGCGCAGCTTGCCCGGCCGTGAAGACACCGACGCCGGCGTAGCGGCCACCACCTCGAGCGCGGCGTCGCGGTCGTTGCACACCAGCAACATGTCACAGCCTGCCCCCAGCGCGGCCGCCGCTCGTTCACGCGGCCCGCCTGCCGCATGGGCGCCGGCCATGCTCAAGTCATCCGAGAAAATGCAGCCCTTGAAGCCCAGCGACTGACGCAGCATGCCAAGCCAGCTGGGCGAAAAGCCAGCCGGGCGGGCATCAAAGGCCGAGTACACGATATGCGCCGGCATGATGCCATCCAGTTGCTTGGCCAGGGTGCTGAAGGGCACTAGATCGTGGCGTTTCAGGGCCTCGAAGGCGCGCTCGTCCACTGGGAGGGCCAGGTGGGAGTCCGCCGCGACACCGCCATGGCCGGGAAAGTGCTTGCCGATCGCCGCCATGCCGGCCTCGTGGAGCCCGGTGATCAGGGCACCACCCAGCTCGGTTACCTGAGTGGGGTCGGCACCGAAACTGCGGTCGCCAATCACGCTGGATAACCCGCTATCGATATCGAGCACGGGAGCAAAGCTGATATCCAGCCCGCAGGCGGCCATTTCCATGCCCAGCAGCCAGCCCGCATCCTGGGCAAGCGCCAGACCGGCTGCGCGATCCCGCTGATAGTACTCCCCCAGCCGCGCCATGGCGGGCAGTCGCGTCAAGCCCTGCTTGATACGCTGAACCCGCCCGCCCTCCTGATCCACCGCCAGCAGTAAGTCGGGGCGCTGCTGACGCACCTCGTTGCATAAGCGACGTATCTGGTAGGCATCCTCCACATTGCGCGCAAAAAGAATAACGCCGCCGACCGCAGGCGATGCCAGCATCTGGCGCTCTGCAGCGGTCAAGGAAGTCCCTTCAAGGTCCAACATGACCGAGCCCAAGGGTTGTGTCATAGCGGGGTATCCAAAAAAAGGCGCTAATTCTAGACGAACATTAGCGAGAGTCCAACGATCAACGTCCGTCGTGTAGCCAGACAGGCGTTCCCGGCAAGGCATGCTCGAAAAGCCACAGCAGATCCACATTACGCAGCCGCACGCAGCCATGCGACGCTGGCTGGCCCATGGGCTGATCTGGCGGCGTACCGTGTAGGTAAATATAGCGGCGCTGCGAGTCCACCTGCCCCGCACGATTGACCCCTGGCTCCAGCCCGCAGAGCCACAAAATACGTGTCAGGATCCAGTCGCGTTCGGGAAACGCCTTGCCCAGTTCAGGGGTGAACACTTCGCCTGTCCAGCGACGGCCCTTGAACACCGCATTTTCAGGCGCCTCCCGGCCAATCGCGGCGCGAATATAGTGCCATCCCAGGGGCGTCTTGCCGCTGTTTTCCTGGTTGCCCACCCCGGCGCGTCCCGTCGATACATCACACTGATAACGGCAGGTGTCGCCTTCCCAGGCGCGCAGCTGCTGCGTCTGCGTAGCAATTTCGATCCACAGCCCATCACGGGGCGGCAGCTCAGTGAGCGACGGTGTCTGCATGAGGCTCCATGTCTTTCTCGTCGGGCAAGGGCGCATTCATGGCGGCCACCACGACAGGACGCAGTCGACGCACCAGGTCGCGAACCGATACCTGCTGGTGATAATCCTTTTCGGCAATGTCGCGCAGCGCGTCCAACCCCGACAGGGTAAAGATGACGGTACCTAACATGAAGTGTAGCCGCCAGAAGCGTTCGGCGTCGGGCAGATCGGGGGTGGCGCGGCGAACCAGCTCGGTGAAACGGCTGAATACATCGCCGTATTCATGCTGGATGTAGCGACGCAAATGCCCCTGGGCCTGACTGTAGGCGAGGCCTAGCAGGCGCATGAACACCTTCAGGCTATTACGCTCCGCGGGCACCTCCAACACCGTGGTGGCCATGGTCTCGAGCAGCACTTCAAGCGGGATATCTCGGCCTTCGTAACGTGCTTCCAGCGCGTCCAGGGCGCTGTGGAAACGTTCGGAGAACGGATCGAGGTAACGCGCAAACACGGCCTGAATGAGCGCCTTCTTTGAGCCGAAATGATAATTTACCGCCGCCAGGTTCACCCGCGCCTTGCTGGTGATATTGCGTAAGGATGTTTCGGCAAAGCCGCGCTCGGCAAACAGCACTTCCGCCGTGTCCAGAATGCGCGTCACGGTATCCGATTGAGCCATGCTGCTCTCCATGAAAACGGATGTTTTAAACAATCTCAGGATACTACGTTATCACGTTGCCCCTCTCAACGGTTGATGGGCGTTAAATCACGCCTAGAACGGCGGCGCATCCCTTTGCACATCATGTTGTTAGCCGGCTGGAAGCAGATATGTACTGGACAGGGGAACATACTGTATACTTAACCACATACTGATAGGTCTATAGAAACGCTGCCTGTCCACTTACCCACGCTGGAGACTGATATGTCACGGCCGTTAACCGTTCGTCAACAGAATGTGTTCGACTTTATTGTCAAGACCATGGCGGAGCTTGGCTATCCACCCACCCGGGCAGAAATCGCCAAGGCACTGGGCTTTCGCTCGCCCAATGCGGCAGAAGAGCACTTGCGGGCGCTCGAGCGCAAAGGGGTCATTCGCATCATCCGCAATACCTCACGGGGTATTCGCCTGCCCAATCAGGAGCCCCAGGACACCCCGGATAGCCAGCCCGCAGCGGCGGATCCCGGCACCGGCCTGCCGATCATCGGCGAAGTCGCTGCGGGCAGCCCTATTCTGGCCGCCGAGCACATTGACCGTTACTGCCCGCTGCCCGCCGACTACTTTACGCCCAGGGCGGATTACCTCTTGCGCGTGCGCGGGCTTTCCATGCAGAACGTCGGCATTCTTGAAGGCGACCTGCTCGCCGTACATCGCACCCAGCGAGTACGCGACGGCCAGATTGTCGTCGCCCGACTGGACGATGAAGTTACCGTCAAGCGTTTCAAACGCGACGGACACCACGTCTCCCTGATCGCGGAAAACCCCGACTTTGCGCCGATCACTATTGATTTACGCACCCAACCGCTCGACATCGAGGGCGTGGGCGTCGGGGTTATCCGCGGTGGCAATGGTCAGGCGCTTGGCTAGCTGAACACGACGGTTTTGTTGCCATGAACCAGCACGCGGTCTTCCAGGTGCCAGCGAAGACCCCGTGCCAGCACGGCTTTTTCCACATCGCGGCCAAAACGCACCAGATCCGTCGGTGTGTGGCAATGGCTCACCCGGTGGATGTCCTGCTCGATGATCGGCCCCGCATCCAGTTCCTGGGTCACATAATGACAGGTCGCACCGATCAGCTTGACGCCGCGCTCATAGGCTTGGTGATAGGGCTTGGCGCCGGCAAAGGAAGGCAAAAAGCTGTGGTGGATATTGATCACCTGCCCGGCGTAGCGCTGGCACAATGCCGGCGGCAAAATTTGCATGTAACGTGCGAGTACGATGCAGTCGGCTCGCGCCTCGTCGATATGTGCCTGAACCTGCTCAAAGGCAACGGCTTTATCCGCCGGATTGACAGGCACGTGGTAATAGGGAATCGCGTACCACTCGGTCAACGAGCGCATATCGTCATGGTTGGAAATCACCCCGACGATATCGCAGTCCAGCTCGCCCACCTGCCAACGGTAAAGCAGATCGACCAGACAGTGGGATTCCCGCGAGACCATCAGCACCACGCGGCGACGCTGCTGGGTATCCACCAACGACCACTGCATATCGAAACGCACGGCGACCGGCTCAAACGCCGACCGTAATGCCTCTGCCGACATGTCCAACGAATCCGCCAGAATTTCGTAGCGCATGAAGAAACGTCCGGTTTCCAGGTCGGAGTGCTGGCTCGCCTCGGTAATCGACCCCCCCTGCTGAGCGATAAAACTCGACACCTGTGCAACAATCCCCACCTGATCCGGGCAGGAAACCACCAACCGATAAAAATGCGACATGATAAATACTCTTGACGGTGTGCACCCGGGGTCGCTTTTCACCGCCCCGGGCATTCAACAAACGTCTATTGTACCCAATGCCAGGCGCGCAATCACCGCCCGTTACCGCAGTCATTGTTAGCCGCCCACCCCATCCCGTATAGTTAAGGCATTACTTTTTAGGCTTTAAGATTCTGATGCATCCACCGCGCGTTCATATTCGTCCCCGTCGTCGCCCTCCTCTCCGCCTCTTGCCGCTGGGTGGCTGCGGGGAAATCGGCATGAACCTGACGCTATACGGATACGAGGATCACTGGATCGCCGTGGACTGTGGCATGATGATCCGTCAGGACTTGCCCAACGCCCCCCTCCAGGTGCCCAACCTGGATACGCCCAAGGCGCTGGGCATAGCCCCCAAGGCCCTGTATATCACCCACGGCCATGAAGACCACATTGGCGCGGTTGCCTGGTTATGGCCGCATTGGCAGTGCCCTGTGTATGCCACCCCCCTGGCCGCTGGCCTGCTGCGTCTCAAGTTTGCCGAACACCAGTTGAGCAGCGCCGCCATTCAGGTTATCGAACCCGGCGAGGCGCTGGAAAGCGGGCCCTTCAGTCTGCGCTATCTGGGCGTGCCCCATTCGATTCCGGAAAGCTGCGCGCTGCTGGTCATGGCCGGCCCCTATCGCGTCCTGCATAGCGGGGACTGGAAACTGGATCCCGAACCGATCATTGGTGCGCCGATCGATTCCTCACAGTTCAAGGCGCTCGCCCCCGTCGACCTGGTGGTCGGCGATTCCACCAACGCCCCCGTACCCGGCCACTCCGGCAGTGAAGGCGACGTGGCCCGCGCGCTGGCCAGGACGCTTACCCAATGCGAAGGGCGGGTGATCGTTTCCTGCTTTGCCAGTAACCTGGCCCGCGTGCTGGCAATCGGCCGCGCGGCCGAACAGTGTGGACGGCGCGTCAGCTTGATGGGACGCTCGATGGAACGCATGGTGAGTGTGGCGCGGGGCCTCGGCTATATGGATGACTTTCCGGCGGTGGTGCCCGCCCACGACCTGGGATACCTTCCCCCCGATGAAGTCGTCGTGATTGCCACCGGCAGCCAGGGCGAGCCGCGCGCCGCGCTGCAGCGACTCGCCCAGGGGCGTCATCCCCACGTTGATCTACAGCCGGGCGACAACGTGATCTTTTCTGCTAAAGCCATACCCGGCAACGAGCGGCCGATCGAGCAGCTGAAAAAGCGCCTGCAACAGCTTGGCGTCCAGCTCTTCGATGAATTCAACCATCCAGAACTGCATGCCACCGGGCATCCCGCGCAGGAGGAGATGACGCGCTTCTATCAGTGGCTATCGCCGCAGCATCTACTGCCCGTCCATGGCGAGAGCCTTCATCAGCAGGCGCATCAGCGGCTGGCAACATCGCTCGGCATCGACGCCCCGCTGGCACCGGTCAACGGCGACATGATCCGCTTTGATCAGCAGGGGCTGCAGCACGAACAGCATTACCCTCAGCCGCCGTGCATCGTCAGCCAGAACAGTGTCGTCCCTCACCCGGGGCTTGAAGGCGATACCAGCACCCATCCACGCCGGGGAAGCCTGTATCTGGCGCTGCCGGTCTGCGCGACAGAGACCGGCTGGGCACGCATCGGCCGCCTGATGCTCGACAACACAGGCGCCAATGCGCTTGATGAAGACAGCTTCAGCGAATGGCTGGATGAGCAACTGGCCGACCTGCACGCCGATACGCTGGCCGACTTAAGACTTGGCCTTCAGCCGCGCTTGATCGCCTGGCTCGCCGAACGCCTTCAGCACCTGCCCGAGGTGCATCTGCAGATCATGGCCAGCGACCTCCCCGCACCGATCGCTGACGAGTAATCTCACCGTTGGCGCCACGACGGGGCGTTGCCTACCAGCGGGCCGCATCGTCGATGTCCGAGCGCCGCTCCTTGACCCAGTAGTCGCCTTGCCGGCCGTGCTCTTTCTTCCAGAAGGGCGCCTGGGTTTTCAACCAGTCCATGATGAAATCGCAGGCCTCGAAGGCTTCGCGCCGATGGGCGCTTGCCACCAGCACTCTGACAATGGCATCCCCCGGGCGCATATGCCCCACGCGATGAATGATCGTCACGGCATTGAGCGACCAGCGCTCGCCGGCCTGCTCGGCAATCCGCTGCAGGGTCGCCTCGGTCATTCCCGGGTAGTGTTCGAGGGTCAAGCCGGTCACATCGGGCGTTTCGTTGAAGTCACGCACCAGCCCGGTAAAGCTGACGATCCCGCCGATATCGGTTCGCCCGGCGATGCTGTCTGCGTAGCCGAAGGCCATATCGAAAGGTTCTGCCTGCACGCGGATGGTAATCTGCATCCTAGCCCCCTGTGACCGGCGGGAAAAAAGCCACTTCATCGTCATCGGTAATGAAGGCGGCATCGTTGGCCATTACCTGGTTGATGGCGCACAGCGTACGCTTGTCCTGGAGTTGCTGAAAGCGCTCGTCCTGGGCTACCAGTGCCGCCTTCAGTCCGGCAATATCCCGGCTGGGCAGCTGGTCAAAGGTCACGACGCGCTCGTTTTCACCCAGTTGCTCGCGTAGCTCCGCCAGGAACTTGACCAGCACACAGGGAGAATGACAGCGCTCACCCAGGCTGACCTCGCCTGCGGCGCCCTGGCCGGTCACAATCGGGGCGGCCGCTTCCGGCGCGGCCTCACGCTGGTACTCCCCACGCTGCCCGCCACGCTTGCTGTCGAGCTGTACGGCGTCTATGCGCATGGACTTGTCGACGGCCTTGCACATGTCGTAAAGCGTCAGGCAGGCAACAGAGACAGCGGTCAGCGCTTCCATCTCCACGCCGGTACGTCCATTCAAGCGGCAGCTTGCCGTCACATGCACACAGCTTTCCACCGGATCTACATCAAACTCGATGGACACTTTCGACAGCGCCAGCGAGTGGCAAAGCGGGATCAGCTCGTGGGTGCGTTTTGCCGCCTGAATGCCGGCGATGCGGGCCGTGGCCAGCACATCGCCCTTGGGCAGGGAGCCCTCGCTTAACTGCGAAAGGGTAGCGGGCTGCATCACAATGCGCCCGGAGGCCACGGCTTCACGGCGAGTTTCCTGTTTGTCCGCAACGTCGACCATACGGGCTTCGCCGCGGCTATTGAGATGCGTTAACTGCATGGTGTCACCTGTCATTGCGTGAAACATCGTTGAGCCTTTGGCTCGCCATCCACTCGATCACCCAGCGTGCAATGGCGTCCGTATCGTTAAGTGCCAGTTGCGTCGTCGAGGCGGGTAGTATCACGGGGCAATCGCCATCAAGCGCGACAGCCTCAACGTGCGAACCGCTAAGAATATCCACCTCCCCGATACCCTGACGATAAAGCACCAGCTTGGGTAAAGGCCATGCTTTAAACCCTTCCACCAGCACCAGGTCAGGCGCATGCACCGCCATCATCGATAGCAGCTGGTTGAGATCAGGCTCGTCCTCTCCCGGGGTTTCCTGCATCAGCGCGAGACGGTGACGCGAGGCCACCAGTACCGGCGCCGCGCCGGCGTGGCGGAGCTTGTAGCTGTCTTTGCCCGGCTGGTCGACGTCAAAACGGTGGTGGGCATGCTTGATCACCGCCACCTTGACGCCCTCATCGCCCAGGCGTGGCAACAGCTGCTCAAGAAGGGTCGTTTTCCCCGTCCCGCTCCAGGCCGCAATGCCCAACACCGGAAAGGGTAGCGATGTGGCTAACTGCATAAGCGCTCGGCTCCGTATAAATGCGGTTTAGTGAGCATCCGCGACGTCGTCTTCCTGCTCGGCGGGCAGCAGCCAATTCAAAACAATGCCGACCAACGCTGCCAGACTAACGCCCTGCAAGGTAAATTGACCACCGCCAACCTGCATACCGCCGATACCAAACACGAGAATCAACGACACCACGACCAGGTTACGCGGTGCGGTTAACGAATGCCCTGCCCGCACCAGCGTGTTCATCCCCACCACCGCGATGGAACCAAACAGCAGCGTCATGATGCCGCCCATGACGGGACCCGGAATGGTTTGCAGCAGCGCACCCAGCTTGGCAATAAAGGCCAGTGAAATCGCAAGCACCGCCGCCACTACCATATAGCGGGGATTGAAAGCCCGAGTCAGCGTCACCGCCCCGGTCACTTCCGAGTAGGTCGTATTCGGCGGGCCACCGAACAGCGCGGCCACCGTGGTCGCCAGACCATCGCCCAGCAAGGTGCGGTGCAGCCCGGGCTTTTCAAGGTAATTGCGGCGGGTGACCGAGCCGATCGCCACCATGTCCCCAATATGCTCCACCGCCGGCGCAATGGCGACAGGAATCATAAACAGAACCGCCGCCCAGTGGAAAGTGGGCGCGGTAAACGCCGGCAGCGCCAGCCAGTCGGCGTCCTGAACGGGCGTGAAGTCGACAAGCCCCATCAGCAAGGCCAGGCAATAGCCCACGATGATCCCGCCCATGATGGGGATCAGGCGCAGCAGTCCGCGCCCGAAGACGGCCAGTATCAGGGTTACCAACAGGCTCGCCATGGACAGGAACAGCGCGGAACCGTAGCCAATGTGATCGCTGGTTTCACCGGTCGCCATCTCGACCGCTACCGGGGCCAGGGCCAGCCCGATCACCATGATCACCGGCCCCACCACCACCGGCGGCAGCAGACGATGCAGCCAGCCGGTGCCTTTGAGGCGCACCGCCATGGAAATCGCCACGTATACCAGCCCCGCCACCATCAGCCCGCCGAGCGTAGCCGATACGCCAAAGTTGGCGATCGATCCCTGAATCGGCGCAATGAAGGCAAACGACGACGCCAGAAAGACGGGAACCGTCAATCGGGTCACCGTGTGGAACACCAGCGTGCCCACCCCGGCAGTAAATAATGCAACGCTTGGGTCAAGACCCGTCAACAGGGGCACCAGCACCAGGGCGCCAAAGGCGACAAACAGCATCTGGGCACCGGTGAGCAAGACTCTCGGCCAGGATTCAGCCTGGCTGGACGCATCGTGCATCATGCGACTCCTATCAAATCATTGGAGGTTAATGGCTGGGCAAAAAAATGCCCCTAACGCGAAACGCCAGGGGCTGATGGGTCTGCAAGGCTTATCGTGTGCCGAAGATCTTGTCGCCGGCATCGCCCAAGCCCGGGACGATATAGCCGTTCTCGTCGAGTCGCTCATCCACTGACGCCGTGTAGATCTCGATATCCGGATACGCTTCCTGAACCCGCTTGATACCTTCAGGGGCGGCCACCAGTACGATCACCTTCATATGTTCGCAGCCACGCTCGCGCAGCATGTCAAGCGTCGCGACCATGGAGCCGCCGGTCGCCAGCATGGGATCGATGACAATCGCCATGCGCTCTTCGATGTCATTGGCAAACTTGGCGAAATACGGCACCGGCTGAAGCGTTTCTTCATCACGGTACAGCCCCACCACGCTGACCCGCGCGCTGGGAATCAGGTCGGTAACGCCCTCGAGCATACCCAGGCCGGCGCGAAGGATCGGCACGACGGTGACTTTCTTGCCTTTCAGTCGCTGCGTGGCAATCGGCTCGCCATTCCATCCTTCAATAGTGTGATCTTCGAGTTCGAGCCCTTTGGTGGCTTCGTAGGTCAACAGCTTGGCCACTTCGCCGGCCAGCTCACGAAAGCTCTTGGTGCTCAGATCGACTTCACGCATCAGTCCCAGTTTATGCTGAACAAGCGGATGGTTAATGGCATAGACACTCATGGGACGTCCTCACTACAGGGGATTGTGGGCAATGCGGGTGATCGCAGACATACAAAATTGGAGCGTATTCTACCCGTAAGCCGCCACCAGGTTAAGGGGTGGCGGGCAATTGCCACTCAATGGGCGTGCGGCCCTGCTCGACCAGAAAACGATTGGCCTTTGAAAAATGGCGCGTGCCAAAAAAGCCTCGATGGGCCGATAGTGGCGAGGGGTGTGGCGCCTCAAGCACCAGGTGGCGGCGCGTATCAATCAACGACTTTTTCTGCCGTGCATGACTGCCCCACAGCAAGAATACGCTGGGTAGCGCATGCTCGCTGACCGTCTGGATGGCGCGGTCGGTAAACGGCTCCCAGCCTTTGCCGCGGTGGGAGGCCGCGTTGCCTTTCTCCACTGTCAACGAGGTGTTGAGCAACAGGACGCCTTGCTTCGCCCAGGCTTCCAGATGCCCGTGCTTGACCGGCTCCGCCCCCACATCACTGGCCAATTCCTTGTAGATATTGACCAGCGAAGGCGGCACCGCCACTCCCGCCTGTACTGAAAAGCAGAGCCCGTGTGCCTGGCGGGGGCCGTGATAAGGGTCCTGCCCAAGGATCACGACCTTGACGTCACTGAGCGGCGTCAGCTCGAAGGCGCGAAACCACTGCGATGAATGGGGATAGATGGTTTTCTTGGCGGCTTTTTCATCCGCCAAAAAGCGTTTCAGCGCCAGCATGTAGTCGGCCTGAAACTCACCCCCCAGCCAGCGGTTCCAGTCATCGGGAAGCGGGGTCGGCATGGTTATTTCTTCACTTGATTAACCAGCGGTTCGACATAGGCAACGCCCATGTCCCAGGGAAACTGAATCCAGCAGTGCTGGGCCACTTCGGTTAAGTACTGATCGACCAGCGGGCGCCCTTCGGGCTTGGCATAAATGGTCACGAAATGCGCCTTGGGCAGCATTTCGCGCACTGCACGCGCCGTTTTGCCGGTATCAACCAGATCATCGACCAGCAGCCAGCCGTCGCCGTCGTGATCCACACCTTTCAAAACGTCCAGCCCGCCCTGATCCATGTGGTCATAGCTCTTGATGCACACGGTATCGATCAGCCGCACGTTGAGCTCACGGGCAATCAAGGCAGCCGGAATCAATCCCCCTCGGGTAATCGCCACGATGCCCTTGAAGTCACGCTCGACCAGCTGGTGGCAAAGCTGGCGGACATCACGATGGAGCTGATCCCATGAGACAGTAAAATGCTGGTGATAGCGCTCGGTACTCATAGGCTGCCTATTCGTCTTCGTTAAATGAACACACCGCGAAGACGCTGTAACCCGCATCGCGAATCTTCTGCGAACCGCCCAGTTCGGGCAGGTCAATAATAGTGGCCGTCTCGACGACATGCCCACCGCTACGCTGGATAAGATTGGCTGCGGCCAGCATGGTGCCGCCGGTCGCAATCAGGTCATCCATCAGCAGTATACGGTCGTCTTTCTGAAAAGCGTCCGAGTGAAGCTCGACCTCAGAATGGCCATACTCAAGCGTATAGGTTTCACTGATGGTCTTGAACGGCAACTTACCCTTTTTACGCACCGGTACAAAGCTGCAGCCAAGCTCGTAGGCCAAGGGCGCGCCAATAATAAACCCACGCGCGTCGATGGACGCGATGGCATCCAGGTTCATTTCCTGGTAGCGGTGCACAAAGCTGTCGATCAGCTTGCGAAATGCCGCGCTATTCTGCAGCAGCGGGGTAATGTCGCGAAAATTGACCCCCTCTTCCGGCCAGTCAGGCACTGTGCGTATCACGGACTTGATGTAATCGCCGTAGATGCTCATCGCGTCTCTCATTGGGTTAATAAAACCACGTTAGTCTAGGAATAGGAATTTCACTGCAAACAGCAGCGCCAGGATAATCACTGCCGGGTTAAGGTCCTTGAAACGACCCGACAGGGTCTTGATAGCGGCATAGCTGATGAACCCCAGGGCAATGCCCTCGGCAATCGAGAAGGTCAGCGGCATCGCCAGGGCGGCAATCAATACCGGCGCGGCGTCGGTCGGGTCTTCCCAGTTGGCATGGGCCAGGCTACCGGCCATCAAAACGGCCACGTAGAGCAAGGCACCGGCGGTGGCAAAGGCGGGAATGGAACCCGCCAACGGCGCAAAGAACAGGCTGATCAGGAAGAGCACCGCAACAACGACCGCAGTCAGCCCCGTACGCCCCCCCGAGGCAATGCCCGCCGTCGACTCGATATAGCTGGTCGTGGTGGAGGTACCCAGGGCGGCACCGGCCATTGACGCCGTGCTGTCGGCCATCATGGCCCGGCCCAGACGCGGCAGCTTACCGTCCTTATCGAGCAGCTTGCCCCGATGCGCCACCCCCACCAGGGTGCCTGAGGTGTCGAACAGGTCAACAAACAAGAAGGCGAAAATCACGCTCAGCATGGCAACATCGAGCGCACCCATGAGATCCATCGCCATGAAGGTCGGCGCGATCGAGGGCGGCATGGACATCAAGCCGCCGTATTCGTTATGACCCAGCAGCGTGGACGCGATGGTAATGCCAAGAATGCCGATCATCACCGCGCCGGTGACGTTCAAATACGACAGCGCGGTAATCACGAAAAAGCCCAACAGCGCGTACAGCGCCGCCGGCTCGGAAAGATTCCCGAGGGCGACGAAGGTCGCGTCATTGGCGACGACGATGCCGGCGTTTTTCATGGCAATCATGGCCAGAAACAGGCCGATACCGGCGGCAATACCCAACCGCAACGACAGCGGGATGGAATTAATGATCCACTCACGGATCTTGAAAACACTCAGCAGGAAGAAACACAGCCCCGAGAAGAACACAGCCCCCAGCGCCGCCTCCCAGGTGTAGCCCATTCCCAGGACAACGCCGTAGGTGAAGAACGCATTGAGCCCCATACCGGGTGCCTGGGCGATGGGATAATTCGCCCACAGCCCCATGATGAGACAGCCGATAGCGGCGGCCACGCAGGTGGCGACAAAGACCGCACCATAGTCCATCCCGGCCTCAGAAAGGATACTGGGATTGACGAAAATGATGTAGGCCATCGTCAGAAAGGTGGTAATCCCGGCGATGACCTCTGTCTTGACGCTGGTCTTGTGCTCGGTGAGCCCGAAGTGCTTATCCAGAAAATTCATAGGTATTTTTATCCTTCGCGTAAACGCCCGATGCGCCCTCGCAGCGCGAAAAGCCGCACATACTACCGAAAGGTAACGCCCGATGCGATACCTTGTGCAGCCGTCGATCGCGGGCTGATGCCCGCCTGTTACTTTCGTCGCTTAGCATAAGCAAACTTCAGGCCACTTTTTAACCAATCGGTCAGACCGACGTGCCCGCAAAGACACGCAGCAGGTATCAGCGCCCTTGACTGGCCAGCACGCGCTCCACCGTCTCGACGATCACTTGAGTTTGCGGGTCGATTTCAATATTGACCTGATCACCAGGCAACCGCTCGCCAAGCGTGGTGCGATTCAGCGTTTCGGGGATGAGGTTGACGCTGAACTCGATGCCCTCGCCCTGCCCCGCAGGCCGCACGTCGCCAATCGTCAGGCTTATCCCGTCAACGCCGATGTAGCCCTTCTCGAAAACAAAGCGCCCCATGGCGGCCGGTAACGCAAACCATAACCGACGGTTGTTGGGGGCTTCGTCAATCGCCACCACCTCCGCCATACAAATCACATGGCCCGACATCGAATGCCCGCCAATTTCATCGCCAAAGCGTGCCGCTCGCTCGATATTGACGCACTGCCCGACCTCGACTGCACCAAGATTGGTCAGCCGGAGCGTTTCACGCATCAAATCGAAGCTCACCCGATCACCTGAAATATCCGTGACCGTCAAACACACGCCGTTGTGCGCCACCGAAGCGCCGGTCGCCAATCCCTCGCGCAATGCATCGGGCATTTGCACAACATGCGTACGAAACTTATCAAGCTCATGCACTTCTACGACTTCAACCTTGCCTTGCACGATGCCAGTAAACATAGCGCCCTCGCTCTAATTTGATCCGTGCGCAAGCTTACTACTGCACAAACCTATTTGTGCACCCCAAAGGCATGCGCGATCAATCAACGTAACTCAGTATTCATGCCTGCAGAAAACCCAGGCCTACAGAAAAGAGAAATTAACACTTTTAAAGAAACAAAAATCAGTTAAAAAAATTATTAAATTGAACAACAACATAAGATGTTATTCTTTTGGTTTGACATCGCTTGGCTAGCTCTCTAGACTTCCGCCGCAAATGTAAAGGCGCCGATTTGTACCCAGATTGCGGGCGTCCGCCGAGTGAATGCTTGGTGAAGTGCAGCTAAAAGGGTGTGTCCAGCGTTGATGGCCGCCCGAAAGGGTGGCCTTTTTTTGTTCCCTCCCCTACGCTTGCGCGCTCACCTTCGTCTTCGGCCTATAGAAAAGGCAGACGCCATGATCGAACTGAATAATGTCAGCAAAACTTACGGCACCGGCCGCGACGCCGTTCACGCCCTCAAGGGCGTGAATCTGGCGATCCCCAAAGGGGCCATTCACGGTGTTATCGGCCTGTCCGGCGCGGGCAAGTCGACGCTCATTCGCTGCGTCAACCTGCTTGAGCGACCCACACAGGGCACGGTGACCGTCGATGGACAAGAGATCACACGATTGAGCAACACGGCGCTGAACCAGGCACGCCACCGGATCGGCATGATCTTCCAGCACTTCAACCTGCTTACCACCCGCAGCGTGTTCGATAACGTTGCGCTGCCGCTGGAATTGATGGGCCAACCCAGGCGAGATATTCGTGATCGCGTGAGCCCACTGCTTGAAATGGTCGGCCTGTCCGACAAGGCGGATCAATTTCCGGCCCAGCTGTCCGGCGGCCAGAAGCAGCGCGTGGCGATTGCCCGCGCCCTGGCCAGCAACCCTCGCGTCCTGCTCTGCGATGAGGCCACTTCCGCACTGGACCCGCAGACGACCAGCTCAATCCTGGAACTGCTGCGCGATATCAACCATAAGCTCGGCATCACCATTTTATTGATTACCCATGAAATGGAAGTGGTTAAATCGATCTGCCATCGTGTCGGCCTGATATCCAATGGCGAGCTGGTTGAGGACGCCGTAGTAGGCGATTTCTTTACCGCACCTCGAACCCAATTGGGGCGCAATTTTCTCAACGATTTTCTGCAACTGTCCCCTCCCAAGGAGCTGCTCGAACGCCTCAGCGACAACCCCGACACCAACGCGCACCCGGTCGTGCGGCTTACTTTCTCAGGAGATGCGGTATCCACGCCGCTTATTTCCCGCCTGGCACGGGATTGCGGCGTCGATGTGAGCATTCTGCAGGCCAAGGTGGAATCGATTCAGGAAAGAACGCTTGGCTTGATGATTGCCGAACTGCTGGGCACGTCTGAGCAGACGCAAGCCGCCATGGACTACTTGGCAGACCATCAATTACAGGTAGAGGTATTAGGCTATGTCAAGCGCAATGATTGAGCTTATTATTCAGGCAACGCTCGATACCCTCTACATGGTCGGCATATCAGGATTGATCTCGACATTACTCGGGCTACCGCTGGGCGTGATGCTCTATGTCACACGCCCCAGACAGATTCTGGCCAAGCCATTACTGAACCACGCCCTGGGCATTGTAACCAACGTTGGTCGCTCCATTCCGTTTATTATCTTGATGGTGGCGATTATTCCGTTTACGCGGATGCTGGTGGGCACATCCATCGGCATCAATGCGGCTTCAGTGCCGCTGACCATTGCCGCGATTCCCTTCGTCGCCCGGCTGATCGAAGGCGCCCTCAATGAGCTCTCACCGGGCTTGATCGAGGCTGCCCAGGCCATGGGCGCAACCCCCTGGCAGATCATCACCAAGGTGCTTATCCCCGAAGCGCGGGGCGGCATTATTACCAGCCTTACCATTACGCTGGTAACGCTGGTCAGCTACTCCGCCATGGCAGGCGCTGTTGGCGGCGGCGGACTCGGTGATCTGGGTATCCGCTATGGCTACAACCGATTCAACCCAACCATCATGCTGATCACCGTAGTGGTACTCGTTGTCATGGTACAGGGCTTCCAGAGCCTGGGGGATTACCTGGTGCGCAAAACCGACCGCAAATAACCGCATTGCTTTCCAGTGGACATATAACGAAAAAGCATTAAAATTATCCTTATTATCACCATTCATCAAAACTGACACTCGACAGGAGTTGCCATGAAGACATTAGCCCTCGGCACCATTACCGCACTCGCACTGGCCGTTAGCGCCAGCGCTCAAGCCGCCAGCATCAAGATGGGTACCGTTGCCGGCCCTGAAACCGAAGTCATGGAAGTCGCTGCCCGAATTGCCAAGGAAGAGTACAACCTTGACGTCGAAATTATCGAATTCACTGACTACGTAACGCCCAATGCGGCGCTGGCTGACGGCAGCCTCGATGCCAACGCCTACCAGCACGAGCCCTACATGCAGTCGATGGTCAACGATCGTGGCTACGACTTCGCCATTGCAGGCTACACTTTCGTTTACCCCATCGGCGCCTACTCCGAGAAGTACGACAGCATTGACGAGCTGCCCGAAGGCGCCCAGATTGCGCTGCCCAACGACCCATCCAATGAAGGGCGCGCGCTGATCCTGATGCACAACGAAGGGCTCATCACGCTCAACGACCCCGAAAACCTTGAAGCCACGCCCATCGACATCGCGGAAAACCCCAACGACTATCGCTTCCGCGAGATCGAAGCCGCCCAGCTGCCGCGCGTATTGCCGGATGTGGACATGGCCTTCATCAACAACACCTTCGCACAGCCTGCCGGACTAAGCCTCGACGATGCCTTGATCAAGGAGGGCCCTGAATCGCCCTACGTCAACCTGATCGCGGTCAGAGGCGGCGATGAAGACCGCGAAGAGATCCAGCAGCTGGTAGACGCCTACCAGAGCGAAGAAGTAATCGAAAAAGCCGAAGAACTCTTCGATGGCGCGGCGATACCCGGCTGGAAATAATCCGCCGACACCAAATCGCCATCACGCCCTGGGCCGACAATTGTCGGCCCAGGGCATTTATGACCTAAGAAAATAGGTGCGGAGACGATATGTCACTGGATACCGTGAACTACGCGCGGCTGGAGCGTCAGTTGGAGGCACTGCTGGATGACCGCGACTGGCTGACCAACAGCGCACAAACCTGTGCGTTTATCATGCAGGCGATCCCCCACTTGAACTGGGTAGGCTTTTACCTGCAGCGCACGCCCGAGACGCTTGCGCTGGGGCCCTTTCAGGGCAAGCCCGCCTGCCATCCCATTCCGTTCAGCAAAGGCGTCTGCGGCGCAGCCGCACGGCAGCGCGCCACCCAGCGAGTCGACGACGTGCATCGCATTGACGACCACATCGCCTGCGATGTCGCCTCACGCTCGGAGCTGGTCGTCCCCATCTTGACGGGGGATCAACTATGGGGCGTGCTGGATATCGATAGCCCGCTTGAAGCACGCTTTAGCCACGAAGACCAAACCGGCATTGAAGGTTTACTGCGCATATTTGAACGCCACACCGACCTGCCCCACTGGAAGCACTAGCTCGCAAGTAGGCTAGCTGGCACACACTCACGACAAAAAACGCCCCGTCATAGTGATAACGGGGCGTGATCTGGTAGGACCAGGCGGATTTGAACCGCCGACCTCCACGATGTCAACGTGGCGCTCTAACCAACTGAGCTATGGTCCTGTAAAAAAGGTTGCTACGGCGCCGACATGCGGCATTGGGGATGGTAGGACCAGGCGGATTTGAACCGCCGACCTCCACGATGTCAACGTGGCGCTCTAACCAACTGAGCTATGGTCCTGCCGAGCAACGGATGCGTATTTTACGTTTCCGTCACTGAATTGCAAGCCATTTATCGACTTACCCGAACATTTTCCATCACTATCGGCCTTTTGATCGCCTGGGCGCTATCCCCCGCCTGTAAAACCCGCTGCTACACTGGTATGACGCCTGACCGAAGCCGCACCTAATGGAAAGGAGATCGGCCATGCTCGGCCTATTGCTGGGAAGCATCGCGACCGTCCTGCTGCTTGCAACGTTCATTGCCCGAATCAGACTGCGCTGGTGGTGGATACGCAGCTTTGAGTTTCCCCGCCTGCAGATCGCAAGCGCCGCAGCGCCCTGCCTGCTGGCAGCGCTGTTACTGCCCGTGTCGCCAATGTGGCGAACCATCGCGCTGGTACTCTGTGTCACCGCTGTCGTCATTCAGGCATGCTATATCCTGCCCTGGACGCGCCTTTGGCCCAAGCAGGTGCGCTCGGCCAAGGTGCGCGACGAGCAACGTGACATCACGCTGCTCATTGCCAATGTGCTGACGACCAACCGTCGTGCCTCGGATCTGATCAGGCAGGTTCGCGCCCATCAGCCCGATATCCTGCTGACGCTCGAGTCCGACCAGTGGTGGCAGGATCAGCTCGACCCTGCGCTGGATGCAACATGGCCCTACAGCGTCAAAATCCCCCTCGACAACCTTTATGGCATGCATCTTTACTCGCGCCTGCCGCTGGAAGACACCTCCGTGGAGTGGCTGATCCAGGACGATATTCCCTCCATTCACACCCATGTCAGGCTGCCCGGGGGCGAGGCGATCCGGCTGTTTGCCGTGCATCCTCGGCCCCCGGCCCCGGGTGAAAGCGAGAAGTCACTGTGGCGCGACGCCGAACTGCTATGGATCGGCGAAAGAATCCAGAAAACCCCGGAACCCACCCTGGTTGCCGGCGACCTCAACGACGTTGCCTGGTCGCGCACAACGCGGCGCTTTTGCCGCATCGGCGGCATGCTCGATCCGCGCCGAGGGCGCGGCATGTTCAGCACCTTCCACGCCCACTACCCTATCCTGCGCTGGCCCCTTGATCATATCTTTGTCAGCGAGCACTTCATGCTCGGCAACATGAGCCGGCTGCAAGGCTTTGGCTCGGATCACTTTCCGATACTGGCAACCCTGTGTTACCGGCCCACGCGCAGCGACGAGCATGAGATACCCACAGCCAGCGCCGAAGAACAAAGCGAGGCGCGTCAGACCATCCGCAAGGGGCAGCGCGAAGAGCAGGACTAGTCATTATCGGGCACACCCCCAAGGGTGAGCGCACGTGGGTCAAGTAGCCGCTCAAGCGTGCTGCGATCCATATCGGTGTGCTCCTCGGCCACGTCGATAATCGGCCGCCCGGTCTGATAGGCCTCTTTGGCGATCGCCGCCGCCGCGTTGTAGCCAATGACGCTGTTCAGGGCCGTGACCAGGATTGGATTGCGCGCCAGCGGCGCGTCGATGTTGTCCTCGCGCACCTTGAACGTCGCAATGGCGCGGTCTGCCAGCAGCCGTGTGGTATTGCTCATCAGGGTGATGCTGGTCAACAGGTTGTAGGCGACCAGCGGCAGCATCACGTTGAGCTGAAAATTGCCGCTTTGCCCCGCCACCGTAATGGCCGTATCCAGTCCGATGACTTGTGCGGCGGCCTGGGCGGCCGACTCGGGAATTACCGGGTTGACCTTGCCCGGCATGATCGAACTGCCCGGCTGCAGCGCCTCAAGCTCGATTTCGCCCAGCCCGGCTAACGGGCCCGAGTTCATCCAACGCAGGTCGTTGGCCATTTTCATTACGGTGCAGGCCAGGCCTTTCAGGTGACCCGACAGCTCAACGGCGGCATCCTGCGAGGCAATACTGGCGAAGAAGCTGTCGTTGGGAGTAAACGACAATCCCGTTTGCTCGCTTAGCTGCGCGGCCACCCTGTCGGCAAACCCCTCAGGGGCATTGATGCCAGTGCCTACCGCCGTGCCGCCCTGCGCCAGGCGACACAGCCGTGTCATGCAGCTGTCCAGGCGCTCGATTACCTGCCCAAGCTGACTCGACCAGGCGCCCAACTCCTGATCCATGCGAAGCGGCATAGCGTCCATCAGGTGCGTCCTGCCGGTCTTGACCACATGGGACAACTCGTCGGCCCGCGAATCGATCGTCGCACGTAGATGCACCAATGCGGGGCGGAGCGATTCATGCACGGCGAAGGCGGCGGACACGTGGATCGCGGTGGGGATCACATCGTTGCTCGACTGCCCCATATTGACGTGGTCGTTGGGTAATACCTCAAAGCCGCTTCGGCTCGCAAGCGTCGCAATCACTTCGTTGACGTTCATGTTGCTCGACGTGCCGGAGCCGGTCTGAAACACATCAACCGGAAAATGCGCGTCGTGCTGGCCGTTCATGACTTCTTCGGCGGCCTGCTGAATGGCTTTGGCTCGCGCTTCATCCAGCTCACCCAGGGCCAGATTGGCCTGTGCCGCTGCATGCTTTATCCGCGCAATCGCATGGATAAACGCTACCGGCATCGCGCTATGCGACACGGGAAAGTTATTCACCGCGCGCTGCGTCTGGGCGCCATATAACGCCTCGGCGGGGACGTCCAGCTCCCCCATACTGTCGCGTTCACGGCGCGTATTCATGGTGATCTCCTTATAGACAGCGTAGGTAATTCACGAATGGGGATGGTTGGCCATTGATAGCCAATCGGCGCGACTAACCGCGCGCGCACTGCTAAGCGGTCGGCAGCCCCTTATCAGGCTAGTGCGCCCAGAGTAAAACTCAAGCCAGCTAACGGATTGCTTTCACTCGCTTGTTGCACTGCACAAATCCGCCTGCTATGCTGCATCGCAGTAGATGAGGAAAAGCGTCGATGTCGATGCAAATCACCGGGACGCTTGGCCCTCACTTTTTGTATCACGACATATTAGCAACGCTAATCAGGAGCATTCATCATGAGTACTTTCAACACCAACGAGTGGACACAGCAGTTCGATAATTTCTTCATGGCCCCTGCACGCGCTTACGCTGCGCTGAGCGTCGACATGACGGAAAAAATGTTCAACGCCCAGCTTGACGCGCAAAAAGCCTACGTTGATACCAGCATCGAACAGGCACGCAAGCTGATGAGCGTCAAAGACGCCGAAGAGCTGCGCAGCTACATGGAAGGCCAGCAGAAAGTCGCCAAAGAAGTGGCCGAGCGCCTGAAGAGCGATGCTGACAACGTTGTTTCGCTGCAGCAGGACTTCGTTCAGAAAAGCCAGAAGATTACCGAAGACAACATCAAGCAGGCACAAACCGTTGCCAGCAAGATGGGTAAAACAGCTTAAATGTAACGGCTGAGCGTCACGCTCAGCGCGCAGGCATGACCTAAAGGCCACCAGTCCAACGCTGGTGGCTTTTTTATTACCAGTTCAGGGCAGATTTCACGAACGGGATGGTCAGTTTGCGCTTGGCGGACAGCGATGCCTGATCCAGGGTTTCCAGCGCCCGGCAAAGCGCGCCGAGCTCGCGCGGGCCGCGGTGAAGAATATAGCGACCCACATCGTCGGGCAGCTGCAGGCCTCGCGCGTTGGCGCGCAGCTTGAGTGCCGCCAGCCGATCATCATCGTCCAGCGGATGCAGGTGAAAGGTGGTGCCCCAGCTCAGCCGAGACGCCAGGTCGGGCAGCGCCACATCCAGCTGACGGGGTGGTGCATTTGCCGCAATCACCAAGTGCTTGCCCGCATCCCGCAGTCGATTAAAGGCGTGGAACAGCGCCTCCTCCCAACGCTTGCGGCCGATCACCTGTTCGAGGTCATCAATGCAGACGACGTCGAGCCGCTCGATATCTTCCAGCATCAGCGGTGGAAAGTGTCCCAGCTCGGCCAGCGGCAGGTAGAGCGCCCGCTTATCGCGATCAGTCGCGGCGTGACAGGCAGCCTGGAGCAAATGACTACGCCCGGAGCCGGGCGGCCCCCACAGATAGATGAAGTCCTCACCGGTTTGCGTCCACTGCTGCTGAAGGCGATTCAGCATGGCCGCGTTCGCTTCTCCAGGGTAATAGTTATGAAACGTCGCGTCGTCGCGCAGGCCTACCCCAAGGGGTAGCTGCGCCGGCACCTGGCTCATGAAGACTCCCTATTATCACCGATCGCGGGTACCTCTTCGTTCGGGTGATCGTGTTCATGCTCGGCATTGTACAGATCGCTGCTCTTGTAACGATCCTTGGCTTCGCGCAGCAGCACCATGATGATGGCCGCTGCGGGCAAGGCAAGCAACACCCCCGTCAGGCCGAACAGATTCCCCCCGGCGAGCACCGCGAAAATCACGGCCACCGGGTGGAGCCCTATCTTGTCGCCTAACAGTTTCGGCTGGAGCACCACGCTTTCCGCCACCTGCCCAATCGCGAAAACGGCCACAACGCCCAGCAGCCCCCACCAGGTGCCAAACTGAAAAAGCGCGACAATCAGCGCAATGCACAACCCCAGGATGAAACCAAGAAACGGCACGATACTGACCAGACCCGATACCACGCCGATCAACAGGCCAAAATCGAGTCCCAGCAGGGTCAACCCGCCCGCATAGATAATACCTAGGCACAGCATGACCAGCAGTTGCCCGCGCAGAAATGAGGCCAGCACTTCATCGCAGCGCCGTACCAGGCGACCCACATCGTCCGCCCACTGGCGAGGAATCAGGTTGCCGATATTGGTGATAAGGCGATTCCAGTCCAGCAGCAGGTAGAACGTGACCACGGGAATCAGCGCGACATAGGTAATCCACGACACAAAGGCCATCCCCGAGCGGCCGATCTGACCCAACGCCTGGGCCACATAACCACCGGCATCTCGCCAGTTTTCGACCAGCGTCTCACGCACGTTGACCAGTTCAGCGCGTAGATCATAGCCGGTCCACTCGAACACCTTCGGGGCCAGGGTGTTTTCCCCCCAGGCAAAAATGCCCGGCACGGCTTCACCCAGCTGTTTTGTCTGCTGGATGACCAGTGGAATCAAGATCAGCAGGCTGACCACGAGCACCACCAGCAGCACGCAGAAAACGCTGCTGACGGCGACGGGACGGTTCATCCCCCAGCGCTGGAACTGATTGGCCAGCGGGTCAGCCAGGTAGGCCAGGATCACGCCGGCAATAAACGGCATCAATACCGCGTTGAGCACGTAAACCAGCCCGACCACTGCGGCCAACAGCAGGATACCCCACCATGAATTGCGCATATCGCTCCTTGAACGGCCTCGTTTTTAACCATCTACTATGCCGGATATAAATAAAAACCGCCTGCTTTTGTTCCCGTCAAGCGCTGGCGATGCGAGCCACGCCGCCGAGTGATACAATCCGCTCCAGTTATTGCCTGGCGCTGGCGGCGTTCGCCAGTCTCTCTTGCACTGCACTTTGCTCCATAGGACCTGTCATGACCGAGACCTCCTCTTCGCGCGCCTCTTCGGCCACATCGCTCAGCTATAAAGACGCCGGCGTTGATATTGATGCCGGCAATGCGCTGGTCGATCGCATCAAGCACGTCGCCAAGCGCACGACTCGCCCCGAAGTCATGGGCGGGCTCGGGGGGTTTGGCGCCCTGTGCGAGCTGCCCCAGGGCTACCGCCAGCCGGTTCTGGTCTCCGGCACCGACGGCGTCGGTACCAAGCTGCGCCTGGCGATGATGCTTGGCAAGCATGACACCATTGGAATCGACCTGGTGGCCATGTGCGTCAACGACCTGATCGTGGCCGGGGCCGAGCCGCTACTGTTCCTCGACTACTATGCCACGGGTAAATTAAATGTCGACATTGCCGCCGATGTAGTCACCGGCATCGGCGCCGGTTGCGAACAGGCAGGCTGCGCGCTGGTCGGCGGCGAAACCGCCGAAATGCCCGGTATGTACGAGGGCGATGACTACGACCTGGCCGGCTTCTGCGTGGGGGTGGTGGAAAAGAGCGAGATTCTTGACGGCAGCCGCGTGGGGGAAGGTGACGTGCTGCTTGGCCTCGCCTCCTCCGGCCCGCACTCCAACGGCTATTCACTGATTCGTAAAATCATCGAGCGCAGCGAGGCGCCGCTGGACACCCCGATCGACGGCACGGTGCTGGGCGATGCGCTCATGGCCCCCACGCGCATTTACGTCAAGGCGCTGCTTTCCCTGCTGCGCGACAGCGGCCTCTCGATACACGCCCTGTCGCACATTACCGGCGGCGGGCTGCTCGAGAACATACCCCGCGTACTGCCCGACTCGCTGGCGGCGCGTATCGACACCCAGGCGTGGTCGCGCCCGGCGGTATTTGACTGGCTGCAAACCCAGGGCAACGTCGCCGATACCGAAATGTACCGCGTGCTCAACTGCGGTATCGGCATGGTCGTGGTGGTGCCTGAAGACGAGGCAAGCCAAGCCATGGCTCACCTGGAAGCCCAGGGAGAAACCGTTTATCGCCTGGGGCAGATCGAACCGCGCCAGCAGGATGCCGTGGTACTGGAGAATTTGCCGGCATGAGCAGCACCGACTACAACAGCGACACCATCACCGACATGACCCCGGAGCCCACGGCGCCGCCCCGCGTCGTGGTGCTGATTTCCGGTAGCGGCAGCAATCTACAGGCGCTTATCGACGCCCAGTCTCACGACCGCCTGGGCGGTGAGATTGTCGCGGTCATCGCCAACGAGCCCGACGCCTATGGACTCAAGCGCGCCCGGGACGCCGGGATCGATGCGGTTGCCCTGCCGCACCGCGAGTACGAAAGCCGGGAGGCGTATGACGGCGCGCTCATCAAGGTCATTGAGCGCCATGAACCCGATGTGATCGTGCTCGCCGGCTTCATGCGCATCCTGACGCCACGCTTCGTGCAGCGCTTTCTGGGGCGAATGCTGAACATCCACCCGTCGCTGCTGCCCGCCTATCAAGGTCTCAATACCCACGCCCGCGCGCTTGCCGACCAGGCAACGCGACACGGCTGCAGCGTTCACTTCGTGACCGAAGAGCTGGATGGCGGGCCGGTCGTGTTACAGGCCGAGCTCAAGGTCAGCGCCGACGACAACGTCGAGACCCTGAAGCAGAAAGTCCAGGATCGGGAACATCTTATCTTCCCCATCGCGGTGCAGTGGTTCTTGCAGGGTCGTCTTCAGTATACAGGCGAAGGCGCCACCATGGATGGTCACCGACTGCCGCCCGACGGCATGCGCCTCTCCCACGACGACGCGGCCGAAGAGCTCGACGAATCTGCAAATTAAGCGCTAATGGTGCCGGCATAAAAAAACCGAGCGGTGTAAGCCGCTCGGTTTTTTTGTGGGCATGGGACAGGCGTCAGGTACGCGGCAGGGTAACGCCCCGCTGGCCCATGTACTTGCCGCCCCGATCCTTGTAGGACGTCTCGCACACTTCGTCCGATTCCAGAAACAGCATTTGCGCGACGCCTTCGTTGGCATAGATTTTCGCCGGCAGATTGGTGGTGTTCGAGAACTCGAGTGTAACGTGCCCTTCCCACTCCGGCTCGAGCGGCGTCACGTTGACGATGATACCGCAGCGCGCATAGGTGGATTTGCCCAGGCAAATGGTCAGCACGTTGCGCGGAATACGGAAATATTCCACGGTACGCGCCAGCGCAAACGAGTTGGGCGGGATGACGCACACATCGCCCTTTACATCGACAAAGCTGTTCTCGTCGAAGGACTTGGGGTCGACGATCGCCGAGTGAATATTGGTAAACACCTTGAATTCATCCGAGCAGCGGACGTCGTAGCCATAGCTGGAGGTGCCGAAGGAAATCACGCGCTGCCCGTTCAGGTAACGAACTTGACCGGGCTCGAAGGGCTCGATCATGGCATCGCTTTCGGCCACGCGCCGGATCCACTTATCAGACTTGATACTCATTGGTTACGTCGTCACTCGCTGAAGGAAATAGTGGGTGTTTCCTGACCGTGTCCATCCACGCTTTGCGCCACGCGCTTGGCAATCGCGGCAAAGGTCTGGCTGACGGTGCTATCGGGCTCCGACACCACGCTTGGCCGCCCTGAGTCGGCAAGCTCGCGAATCGATAGCGTCAGTGGCAAGCGGCCGAGCACCTCGGTGTCGTACTCCTCGGCAATACGGTCACCCCCGCCAGCGCCGAAGATGGGCGCTTCGTGGCCACAATTTTCGCAGTGGTAAAGGCTCATGTTCTCAACCACACCAAGTACGGGCACGTTGACCTTGCGGAACATCTCGATGCCCTTGCGCGCGTCGAGCAGGGCAATATCCTGAGGTGTGGTGACAATCACCGCCCCCGCCACCGAGACTTTCTGGGCCAGCGTCAACTGGATATCGCCGGTGCCAGGAGGCATGTCGATAAGCAGAAAGTCCAGGTTATCCCACTGGGTCTGATTCAGCATCTGCTGAAACGCGCCGACTACCATCGGCCCCCGCCAGACCATGGCTTCGCGGGTATTGACCATGAACGCCATGGACATGGCTTGCAGGCCGTGCGCTTCGAGCGGCAGGAACTTGTCATCCCCGGACGCTTGAGGACGCACGCCCTCGGCGACACCCAGCATTTGCGCCTGGCTGGGGCCATAGACATCCGCATCCAGCACGCCGACACGGTAGCCCTGGGCGGACAATGCCAGGGCCAGGTTGACGGTAACGGTTGACTTGCCAACGCCACCCTTGCCCGATGCCACTGCAATAATATGTTTGACGCCTTCCATTTAGAGAGACTCCTCGTCTGGCGCTGAATTGATGAATGGGCAAATCATACTCCTCGCCGACCCAATCATAAACCAACGCCCAAAAAAAGCGGGTGCTGACCGTATCAGCACCCGCTCATCCAGACTATTACGCTTCGCAAGAGTGCTTAGCTGGCTTCATCTTCCTGATTGCCACCTTCGCTGCCAGACGATGCCTCTTCGCTGCTCTGGCTGGCACCTTCTTCGCCACCTCCCTGATTGGTGCTTTCACCGGCATCGTTGGCCGCATTACCGGTACGCGAATCCAGCGTGGAGAGTTCATCACGCCACTCGTTCAACTGTGTTTCCAAGCGTTCCAGCTGCTCTTCACGGGTGGATACCTGGTCTTCAATCTTGGCCAGTTCCTCGCGGCCCATTTCGATGGCGACCATGATATCTTCCATTTCGCTGCGCACATCGTTCAGGCTACTCTCTTCCTCATCGCGCAGCGCTTTCAGCGAATCGACCTCTTCTTGCAGTGCATCGCGCTCGCTGGCAGCGCTGTCACGCGCCTGCAGAACCTCATCGCGCTCTGCTTCGGCGTTGGCGATGTCGTCTTGAAGGCTGGACAAGCGCTCATTCGCCTGCTCGATCTGGGTATTGACTTCATCCAGCGTTTGTCTTGCGGCGTCACGCTCTTCAACCGCCTGCTGACGTTCGTTGGCCGCTTCCTGACGGGCTTCTTCTGCCTCCAGGCGCGCATCTTCAGCGCTCTGATGAGCCTCCTCGGCTTGTTGACGTGCCTGTACAGCTTCCTCGCTGGCCTGCTGTACCCGATCACGCTCTTCGCGCAGCGTTGCTAGCTCGCTTTCCGCGTCGCTGACCTGTTGGTTCAGTTCGTCAACGTTGGTTTGCAGCGAGTCGCGCTCTTCTTGCAGTGAATCAAGCTCCGAGCGGGTATCGCTCAGCTCCTGCCGGGTATCTTCCAGCGCCTGCTGTTCGTCGGCCTGTTGCGCTTCGAGCGCGCTCATGTCTTCCTGCAACGCTGAAAGATTCGCTTCGGCATCGTCGACTTCGCTGAGCTGCTGATTGAGGGCATTATTTTCTTCCTCAACGCTTGCCACCTGCTCTTCAAGGGCCGCCACCCGATCGCGGCTGGTGCCTACGTTCGACTGCGCCATCAGCGCCCAGATCACCGCGATCGCGGTAATCCCGGCCATGCCCTTCACGCGGTTATCGCGGAAAAGTGTCTTCATGTCCGGCTTACTGTTGGTGGGCTGTTGATCGGAATGCTGCTCGTCTGACATATCGCCTCTCCCTTTGATGGTCGCTGCGGGTTGCGCGTGCCGGTGTTGGCTGCGCATTAAGTCAACGGACTGTGAAAAATCACGTTGCTGGCTACCAGCATACACAGCTTAGTGCATCTAGCCAGTTTCACGGGATGACCCAAGCGTTGATTGTTTAACGTTTGGTATCTAATTCGTCAGGCGGGGTGGGATGCTTGCCTTCGCTGAATCCCTTGGCATGGGTCTGGTCGGTGTCAAACCAGGCTAGCTGCGTGTTCAGCGACACGACATGCCCCACGATCAACAAGGTGGGCGGCTTGATAACACCGGCAATAAAAGTGTCAGGCAGCGACTGTAGAGTACCGATATGGGTCTTTTGCTGCTGGGTGGTGCCCTGCTCAATCAAGGCCAGCGGGGTATCCGGCGCCATGCCTTGGGCCATCAGCGCCTGGCTGATCACATCCACGCTGCCCAACCCCATGTAGAACACCAGCGTCTGGCCGGGTCGCGCCAGCGTCTGCCAGTCCAGGTCGCACTCACCGTTCTTGAGGTGGCCGGTAACGAAGCGCACCGATTGGGCATGATCGCGGTGGGTCAGTGGAATGCCGGCATACGCGGCACACCCTGACGCCGCGGTAATACCCGGGATCACCTCGACCGCCACGCCAGCCTCGATCAAGGTTTCAAGCTCCTCCCCTCCGCGGCCAAAGATGAACGGATCCCCTCCCTTGAGGCGCACCACGCGGTTACCCGCCTGGGCCCACTGAACCAGGGCCTGATTGATGCCATCCTGGGGAACGCTATGCGCCGAGCGCGCCTTGCCGACGTAAAACTGCCTGACGCCCGGCGGCAGTAACGCCAGGATCTCGTCGCTGACCAACCGATCATGCAGCACCACGTCGGCCTGCTGCAGGCGATAAAAAGCCTTGAGGGTGAGTAACTCGGGGTCGCCTGGTCCCGCACCGACCAGACTCACCCGTCCCGTGGTGTCAGAGGCACCTGATGTTGACGAACTGAGTGACAAGACAAACCTCAATGGAATAACAGGAGCATTTTATATACGTAAACGTAATATTTTTCAGGCGCATCTACCAGCAAAAATCACGCGTCACCCGCAACTATTCAATTTAAGTCTTTTAAATTCATTGAATATATCGAAAAAATATAAAAACGTATCATTTTGTAGTCAATGGCTTACATTTTAATGACGCTATTAACGCTACCCTTATCGGCTACTTTTGATGACCTCGTTTTTCAACGGCACAGCTTCGGAGATTCACGCATGTCCGTGAATGAGATCCCTTTATCGCTCAGCGCCGAGCAACTTATCACTCAGGTACCAGGCGTCGTTTTTCAGTTCTATCGATCCCATGAGGGTCATATGGCGTTCCCGTACATGGAAGGTGGGGGCGGCACCCTGGCCCATATTGATAAACACCAGCTCGCCCACGATGCCAATAACGCCCTTGAGCAGTTGACCGGAACGGACTATCCGAAGCTGATGTCTGCCATTGAGCGCTCTGCCCGCTGGATGCTGCCGTTGACCACACGGTTTCGCCTTGCCTTGCCGGGACGCAAAATTCTGTGGATAGCCGTCAGCGCCACCCCGGAACCCACGCCAACGGGGGTGCGCTGGCACGGTCTGATGATGGACGTCAGCGACCAGGTGCTGGAAGAGCAGCGGCTACGCAAGCTGTGCAACACCGACTCGCTTACCGGCTTACCCAACCGGCGCAGGCTCATGGTTCAACTGACCAACCTGGCATCACTGAGCACCCGCCACGGCACCCCACTATCCATCATGATGCTCGATATCGATCATTTTAAGCGCCTCAATGACCGCTGGGGGCACCTCCAGGGGGATGACGTTCTCAAGCAGTTGGCCACGCTCACCCAGTCGCTGCTGCGCACGGAAGATATGATTGCTCGATTGGGTGGCGAGGAGTTCATGGCGATTCTCCCGCTCACCCCTCTCAAGCAATGCCACCAGCTGGCAGACCGGCTGCGCCAGCGTATCGCCTCCCATGATTTCGGTGTCGGCGAGGGTCAGGTCACGTTAAGCATCGGCGTTGCCGAGTACCGCTGCGGCGAACCCCTGACGACCCTTATCGAGCGTGCGGATCAAGCACTTTACAGTGCCAAAGACGTTGGCCGTGACTGCGTGTGCCTTCTACCCTGAAAGAGTCAGTCATTCATAACCCTTATCAAGGAGATAGCCTAATGACGTCACTAGCAAAGCAACAGTGTGAACCCTGCAGCGGCAACGCACGGCCAATGACCCGTAGCGAGTGCGAAAGCCAGCTAAACGAGCTCTCCCAGTGGCAGATTGTCGATCACGATGGCATCATGAAGCTGTCACGCAGTTATACGTTTAGTGACTTCGTTGGCGCGCTTGCGTTTACCAACCGCGTCGGCGAGCTGGCCGAACAGGCCGGGCACCACCCTGCGATCACGACCGAATACGGTAAAACCACGGTCACCTGGTGGAGCCATGCCATTGATGGCCTGCATCAAAATGATTTCATTCTTGCCGCTAGAACCGACGAGGTAGCCGAATAAATGTTTGAGCACATTGAGCGAGTCCCCGGAGACGCCATTCTTGGGCTAATCGAAGCTTTCAAAAAAGACACCAATCCGCAGAAAGTCGACCTAGGCGTTGGCGTTTACCGCGATGCGCACGGCAATACGCCAGTGATGCGCGCGGTCAAAGAAGCCGAAGCTCGCTTGCTCAGCAACGAAACCACCAAGACCTACATTGGTTCGCACGGCGCGCCCGCGTACGGCGGCGTGGTACTGCCGATGGTGCTGGGCGCCGGTTCGCCGGTGCTCGAGGCCAACCGCGCCAGCGCTACCCAGTCGCCGGGGGGCACCGGCGCTCTGCGCCTGGCCGCAGACTTCATTGCCACCCAGCTGCCGGGTAGAGGCATCTGGGTCAGCGACCCTACCTGGCCAAACCACCACGGCATTTTTACTGCTGCGGGTATCGAGCTGCATAAATACCCCTACGTCGACCCCGACAACCGTCTCGACTTCAACGGCATGCTGGGCGCGTTGAAAAAGATCCCCGAAGGCGATGTGGTCGTGCTCCACGCCTGCTGCCATAACCCGACCGGCTTCGACCTTTCTCCATCGCAGTGGCAGCAGGTGCTCGAGGTGGTCAAGGAGCGCCAGCTGTTGCCGCTGATCGACTTTGCTTACCAGGGCTTTGGCGCCGGGCTTGACGAAGACGCCTACGGCGTTCGGCTATTTGCCGAGCAGCTCGACGAGGTCATTATCACCAGCTCCTGCTCGAAGAACTTCGGCATCTACTGCGAGCGAACCGGCTGCTTGATCATGGTGGCCAAGGACAGCGAGCAAATGGAAAACATTCGCTCGCAGGTGGCGATCGTGGCCCGGGAGAATTACTCCAACCCGCCGGCACACGGCGGTGCCATCGTCAGTGAAATTCTGCATGACGCTGAGCTTTCCGCCATGTGGCGCGAAGAGCTCACCGAAATGCGTGACCGCATCAACACCCTGCGCCGCGACTTCGTTGAAGCCCTCAAGCCCTACGGGCTGGCTGAGAAGTATGCCTGCGTTGCCGAGCAGCGCGGCATGTTCTCCTATACCGGCCTGACGCCCGACCAGGTCGACCGGCTGCGCGACGAGTTCGGCATCTACATGGTGCGCTCAGGGCGGGCCAACGTGGCGGGCTTCTCCCAGGAAAACCTGCCCTACCTCGCCAAAGCGATTGCTGCGGTTAACGACTAGCAAAGCATGGCAACACGCCCCATCATGCCCAGGCTTGCCTGGGCATTTTTGTATCTTGGGCATGCCGTTGGGGTTGTGTAGAATTGCGCCTTCGTCGCCAGCGCTGGGACGCCTTGCGGCGTCCCCCGCAAGGCGGGAGTTGACCGATCAGTCAAATCGACGCCACACTCTCCTTAGCCTTGCCGTCAACAACACCCATAACTCAGAGGCCCCCATGGCGACGCCACACCACTATCCTTGGTACAAGAAAGAAGACACCGACGCATTTTTCGCCCTGTTCCAGAATAACATTGCGAATTTTGTGATCATTGCCATCACCATGCTGGGCATGGGCTTTCCCGCCTCGATCGTTTACGGCCAGGTGCTTCCCGGAGCGGCAGTAGCGGTGATGGTCGGCAATTTCTATTACGCCTGGAGCGCCGCACGGCTGGCACGCAAAGAGCAGCGCAGCGACGTCACCGCCTTGTCCTACGGCATTTCAACGCCGGTGATGTTTGTCTTCCTGTTTGGCGTTCTGTTGCCCGCCAAGGAGTTGACCGGGGACGTGACGCTCGCCTGGAAAGTGGCGGTCGCCGCTTGTTTCATCAGCGGCGCAATCGAAGCGGCTATCAGCCTCATCGGTCGCTGGGTTCAGTATCATCTTCCAAGGGCGGCCATGCTCGGCGCCGTTGCCGGGGTCGCACTGACCTTCATTGCCGGTGAAATGCTATTCAAGACGCTGGAGATGCCAGTGATCGGCTTGCTGGTTCTGGCCATCATCATCGTTGGCCTGATTGCTCGCGTCAGCATGCCCTTCAAGATCCCCACGTCACTGTTTGCCATCATCGTGGGCAGCGCCATGGCCTACCTGATCGGCGACGCAGGTGGTGAGCGCTTCAGCGATGCGTTTACCCACCTTGGCTTTTACCCGCTGCTACCCAACCTGGCCTGGTGGGAGGGCCTGGGGCTGCTGGCCACCGGCATGCTCGCCATTCTTACCGTAGTGCTGCCGATCACGCTATATAACGCCATTGAAACCATGAACAACGTCGAAGCCATGGAAGCCGCTGGCGACAAGTATGACGTGCGTGAATGCCAGGCGGTAGACGGCGTGGGCACCATGATTGGCGCACTGTTTGGCGGGGTCTTTCCCACGACGGTGTACATTGCCACCGTCGGGGCGAAGTGGATGGGGGCCGGGCGCGGCTACAGCCTGCTGAACGGGGCTGTCTACGCCATTGCCACCATGTTCGGCCTGATTGCCATGATTTCGGCCATCATTCCCGTGTCCGTGGTCGCCCCTATTCTGGTATTCGTGGGGATTTCCATGATCGCCACGGCGTTTCAGGCCAACGATACCCGTTACTATCCTGCAGTAGCCCTGGCCATGCTGCCCTACTTTGCCAACTACGTAATGACGCGCTTCAACCGTGGTGCCGAGGACATCGTCAGCGATATTTCGACCTCGATTGTCGCCGCCGGACAGGGTGCCATGTTCATGGCGATCTTCCTGGGCGCAATGACCGTTTCAGTGATCGATCATCAATTCCGGCGTGCGGCGACCTTTGCCCTGATCGCGGCGGCCTTTGCGTTCTTTGGCTTGATGCACGCCCCTGAACTTTCCATCAACGCAGCCCCCAACTTTGTGATGGGCTACCTGGCCATGGCGCTATTGTTTGGTTACTTCGCCTTCCAGGAGCGCGCCAACGTCAGCGCGCCCTAACGCCTGCCTGGCGATGCGCACGCGACAGAATACGCCGCAGCATCAGCCAGGCGGCCAACCCGGCCAGCAGATTGCCAACGGCCGCTCCGGCGGCCAGCCCCCACCAACCGGCCAGCTGTTCACCGAGCCACAGGCAGGGTAAATAGCACACGAACAGGCGTGCTGCTGACAGCAGCATCGCGCGCAGCGGCCACCCCAGCGCGTTACCGGCAGACACGATCAACATGCAAACCCCCAGCGCCGCGTAGCTCGGCAGCAGAAAGCGAATCAGCAGTACCAGTTCATCCTGCACCTCGGGATTACCCGCCAGCACCATACCCAGCCATGGCGCGCCGAGCGCCAGCACGATACCCAGCGACAGTTGCCATACCACCGCAACGCCTAGCGCCAGGCGCAACAGGCGATGGATCTGCCCCCAGTCACCGGCACCGTAGCAGCGCCCTAACCAGGGCGGCAGCGACATGGTCATGGCCAGGATGACCATCAGCGACAGGGTTTCCAGTCGGCTGGCAAGCCCCCAGGCAGCCACCTGACTTTCACCTAGCCCCGCCACTACGGCGATTGCCAGCATGGCCGCCAGCGGCGGCATCAACTGGCTTACCATGGCCGGCGCGGCAATCCCCAAAAACGGCCGCCAGGACTGCCGTCCTTCCTGCCATAAGCCTTGCCGCGACGCCCAGGCTCTCTGCCATAGTCGTCCACCGGTCACCACCAGCCCAATGCTGAACGCGATGGCCGTCGCCCAAGCGGCGCCCGGCAACCCCCACCCTGCCCAGGGCCCCACGCCAAAGATCAGCAGCGGGTCCAGGGCCAGATTGATCAGGCTGGTAATCACCATCATCTTGCCGGGCAAGCGCGTATCGCCGTAGGCGCGAAAGACGCTGTACATGAAATAAAGCACGGCGCCGATCCAGGCCGCCAGCAGTTGCGGCGGCCAATAGCTGCGCAGATAACCAAAGGTATTGCTCTCGGCACCCAGCAAACTGAAAATCGGGATCTGGAATATCCCGAGGGCAATACACAGACAGGCGATGACCACCCCACCGGCCATCAACACCAGGCTGCTCAAGCGCTTGGCTCGGGCCTGCTCACCGGCTCCCAGCGCTCGGGAAATCAGCGCCGCGATAGCGATCCCCATCCCTACCTGAATGCCGATAATCAGAAACGACAGCGGAAAGGTAAAAGACTGGGCCGCCAGGGGAACCGTGCCCAGGCGGGCAATAAAGGCGCTATCGACCAGTTGGAAGCCGAGTAGCGATAGCACCCCGATGGCCATGGGCCAGGTTTGACGCCACAGGGTTTTACCCAGTCCTGCCGTTTGCTCAGTGCTAGCCACCAACGCCTCTACTCCTGTTGAATAAACGCAAAAAACGCCACCGCTCCCCAGGGAGCGGTGGCGTTTTTAAACGTCGTGTTACTGGCGAATACCTTCGAAGGTCACATACAGCTCAAGCTCGTGCATGGCTTCAGGGAATTCGCTCATGTCGATGTCAAAATCGCTCAGCGTGATCATGGTGCTGCCTTCAAAGCCGGCACGATAGCCGCCCCAGGGATCCTCACCTTCGCCCATCATGGTCACAGGCATTTCAACTTCCTGGGTTTGACCATGCAGGGTGAGATCACCGGTCACGACCCCTTCGTTGTCACCGGTCGACTCAAACCCGGTTGAGCTAAAGGTAGCGGTTGGGTATTCATCGACGTTAAGGAAGTCGCTGCTCAGAATATGGCGGTCGCGCTCGGCGTGGTTGCTGTTCAAGCTATCAACCTGGACTTCCATCTCGACAGACGACGCCTCAAGATCTTCCGGGTCGTAGCTGAAATCACCGGAAAACTCTTCAAAGCTGCCCAGGATGTAGGAATAGCCAAGGTGGCTGATCTTGAACTGTACGAAGGCATGCTGTCCTTCGGTATCGATGGTGTAGTCAGCGGCCTGGGCCTGGCCAAGCGTGAAGAGTCCAGCGGCGGCCACGGCCGTGGTCAGTACGGTTTTCTTCAACATGCGTGCAACTCCTTTCTCGATGATAAAGCACCGTCTTGTAAGGGTGCCCCTTGAAGCCCTCCCGGTGGGGAAAGCCCGATACGTTAACGTGACGTCGGTTTCAACATGCGCAGCAGGGTGTCATGGCGATCGATCAAATGGTGCTTTAAGGCGGCCAGCGAATGCCCCACCGCCAATAACATCAGCGCCCAGGCGCTGTACCAGTGCAGATCCCCGGCAATCAGCGCCTGCTGGGGCAATCCGTGTACCAGCGCTGGCACCTCGAACCAGCCAAAAACGCTGATACCGCCGCCGTCCGCCGTCGAGATCAGGTACCCGGTGGTCATCACGAACAGCAACAGAACATACAGCGTGATATGGCCCAAGTGGGCCATCAAGACCTCAAGTCGACTGCCATGCCCCTGCGGTGTCGGCTGCGTCAAGCGCCAGACGAGGCGCGCGAGCGTTGCCATGAAAAGTACAATGCCCACCGAGCGATGAACCCAGGGCCCAAGGTTGTACCAAGTATCATAGTACCCCAGTCCGGTCATCCACCAGCCCAGCGCGAATAACCCTACAATGGTGCTAGCACTGAGCCAGTGCAGCGCAATGCTGATAACGCCCCACCCCACCTGCGTGTTACGCCACATCGTTTATTTCCTTTAAAAGACGCTCTCCATGAGCGTGATGATGAAACGATGATAGCGCTAAAGTGGTTTGTAAACCGCTGAAAAAACCAGAACCTATCATTCGTAAAAAACGTTGGACGGCTTATGGGCTGGCCTTGGGCGCATAAAAAAACCGGCCTTTTGACCGGTTTTTTTCAACAGGCAAGACGCGCTTAGCCCTGCAGCAAGGCGTCCAGACCACGGGCGAGGTCGTGCTGAATGTCCCGCTGACTTTCCAGCCCCACCGCCACACGCACCAGCCCTGGCGTAATCCCCGCCGCCGCGCGTTGTTCATCGCTCAGACGGCCATGAGTGGTGGTGGCCGGATGGGTGATCGTGGTTTTGACATCGCCGAGGTTGCCGGTAATCGACAGCATGCGGGTGGCATCGATTACCTTCCAGGCACCCTCCTGGCCGAAGATCACCTCGAAGCCTAACACGGCACCAAAGCCCTCCTGCTGCTTCTTGGCCAGGTCATGCTGGGGGTGATCCTCAAGGCCGCTGTAAAACACCTTGGTGACCGCTGGGTGGGCATCAAGCCACCGGGCGAGGGTCAGCGCCTGCTCGCAGTGCGCCTTCATGCGCAGCGAGAGCGTTTCCAGTCCCTTGGTGAATATCCAGGCGTTGAACGGGCTCATGCAGGGACCGCAGGTACGCACGACGCCAAACACCTCTTCCAGCACATCGTGCTTGCCGACCACAGCGCCGCCTACCGCCCGCCCCTGGCCATCGAGGTACTTGGTAGCGGAGTGGATCACCAGATCAGCGCCCAAGGCGATGGGCTGCTGAAGCGCAGGGGTCAGAAAGCAGTTATCGATGGCCAGCCACGCCTCATGCCGCTTGGCCAGCGCTGAAAGTGCGGCAATATCGGCCACTTCCGAGAGCGGGTTGGACGGCGTTTCGGCAAACAGCAGGCGCGTTTTAGGGGTAATGGCCGCTTCCCAGGCCGCCAGGTCGGAAAGCTCAACGTAGCGCGTGGTAATGCCAAACTTGCCGAAGTACTTGTCAAACAGGCTGACCGTCGAGCCAAACAGTGACCGCGAGGCGACAATCTCATCGCCGGACGACAGCAGCGCAAGCACAGTCGACAGGATGGCCGACATGCCCGAACTGGTGGCCACGCAACGCTCGCCGCCTTCCAGCGCCGCCAGACGGCGTTCAAAGGTATGCACGGTCGGGTTGGTAAAGCGGGAATAGACGTTGCCGGCCTCATGCCCACCGAACTTGCGCGCCGCTTCGGCGGCGCTGCCATACACGAAGCTGGAGGTAGGAAAAATGGGCTCGGCGTGCTCCTGCTCGAAGGTGCGCTCGTGGCCGGCGCGGATCGCCAGGGTTTCTAGCGACCACGCGTCTTGCTGGCTGTCATCATGCATGGCGAGTCTCTTGTTCAGCTACATCAAAGGGGCTTGGCCTAATCGTCCAGGTCATCGTCCTGATTATGCATGTCGACGAGCGCATGGTCACCCGCGCTCTGGTCTTTAGCCAGGTCGTTGCGGCTGGCTTCGAGAACCGCCAGGTAGGCGTCATCGATATCGCCGGTGACGTAGTTGCCGTCAAAGACCGAACAGTCGAAGGCTTCCAGGTCAGGATTGACCTCGCGACAGGCATCTTTCAGGTCATCCAGATCCTGATAGAAGATGCGATCCGCGCCGATCAGCTGACCCACTTCCTCTTCGGTTCGCCCGTGGGCAATGAGTTCCGACGCGGCGGGCATATCGATGCCGTACACATTCGGGTAGCGTACCGGCGGCGCCGCCGACGCAAAGTAGACGTTGCGAGCCCCGGCATCGCGGGCCATCTGAATAATCTGCTTGCAGGTGGTGCCGCGCACGATCGAGTCATCGACAAGCAGGACGTTCTTGTCCTTGAATTCGATATCGATGGCGTTGAGCTTCTGGCGCACCGACTTCTTGCGCTGGGTCTGCCCCGGCATGATGAAGGTGCGGCCGATATAGCGGTTCTTCATGAACCCTTCGCGATAGGTAACGCCCAGATGCTGGGCCATTTCCAGCGCCGAGGTACGCGAGGTATCGGGGATCGGAATCACCACGTCGATATCGTGATCGGGCCATTCATTCAGCACTCGGTCGCCAAGCTTGCGGCCCATTTGCATGCGGGTGCCGTAAACGTAGGCACCGTCGAGAATCGAGTCGGGCCGCGCCAGGTAGACGTGTTCGAAAATGCACGAGCGCAGTTGGGGACGGTCGGCGCATACCTGGGTGTGAATCTGGCCCTGCATATCGACGAAGATCGCTTCGCCGGGCGACAGATCACGCTCGAGCTCGAAGCCACCCACGTCCAGCGCAACCGACTCAGAGGCGATCATGACCGCCTGACCGTCGTCTTCCTGCCGGGTACCGAACACCACCGGACGAATGCCATGGGGGTCACGGAACGCCACCATGCCAAAACCGTTGATAATTGCCACGGCGGCGTAGCCACCGTTACAGCGCCGGTGAACTCTCCGCACGGCGTCGAAAATATCCTCGGCTTCAAGGTGTAGCCCCTGCTTGCCCAACTCGTGAGCAAAGACATTGAGCAGTACTTCAGAGTCCGAGCTGGTGTTGATATGGCGGAGGTCGGTCGAAAACAGCTCCTGCTTGAGCTGTTCGGAATTGGTCAGGTTGCCGTTGTGCGCCAGCGCGATACCGTAGGGAGAGTTGACGTAAAAAGGCTGCGATTCGGCTTCGCTCGAGGAACCGGCGGTGGGGTAACGCACGTGGCCGATGCCCAGGTTACCTTTCAGACGCGCCATGTGCCGGGTGTGAAACACATCACGCACCAGGCCGTTACTCTTGCGCAGCAGAAAACGTCCCTCGCTCCAAGTCATCATCCCGGCAGCGTCCTGGCCGCGATGCTGAAGAACGGTCAGGGCATCGTAAATACCCTGGTTTACCGCTTGCCTGGCCAGAAGACCGACTATACCGCACATTCCCGTTACCTCGCTAAGTGCCGACTTACTGGCGTCAATAAGCCGTTACATGACTTGAAAATTCTTGAAACGTTCAGCGATCGCGCGCCTGACGTAAATCCGGCAGCGTGATGTCGTTTAGCGACGACGGCGCTTCGGGAAGCTCACCGCCCCACTGGTCCAGCTGATTGATGGCATAGTTGCGCAGCTCGATGAAGGTAGGCCGCAGCGTCGACTGCTGCCATGCCTCCAGGTCCGCCAGCGGCGTCAGGGTGATCAGCACCGTGACCACCAACAGAATCACCGCCCCCCGGGCGATACCGAAACCCGCCCCCGCCATGCGGTTGAGCAGCCCCATCCCCACCCACTCAACCGCCGCGTGCACCAGGCGAATGACGATCCCGCACAGCATGATCACCGCAAAGATCACCAGCACGAAGGCCAACACCAGCCGTGCGTCGAAGCTGTCGATGAAACCGCTGAGCAGCTCGGCAACCGGCTCGGCCAGCACGCGCGCCACCATCAACGCCACTACCCAGGCCGCCAGCCCCAATGCTTCGCGCACGAAGCCACGCACAAAGCCCGCCAGCATCGACAGGGCCAACACGGCAAGAAAGGCGGCGTCTATCCAGGTAAGTGCCATCGTCAATCCCGGACTCGAACCAGCAGCCCCTGCACATTGGCCCGCTGCTTAACGTCACCCATCGCGTTTTCGCCCTCTTCCGAGGTCGCAAAGGGGCCGACGTAGACAGTCGTCATCTGATTATCGCGCTCGCGCTGATAGACCGCAAAGCCCTCGCCGCTGAGCTGTTCGCTCAACCGCTGGGCATTGTCGGGGTTACCGAAGCTGCCCACCTGAACGGCCCATTCGCCATTGGGGGCTGACGACGCGGTCGTCCTAGTCTGCTCAGCGGCGGGGGCTTCTTCGGGAGCATCATTGACGGCCTGGCTGTTGGAGGCGATCAGATCGGCGATGGGATCGTTACCCGCCGCAGGGCCGCTATCGCTGGATGACGCGTCGTCACCTTCACCCTCTGCCTGGCGATCGGCCAGCTGGTCGGTATCGGGGCTGGCAGGCTCGACATCAAGCGGCTCGCCGGTTGCCTGCTCGGCGACGCTTGGATCTATCTGCTCGGCGGGGTCGCCAATCGACTCGGGACGCGCCGGGGCCTGAACCTCGCGGCGTTCGACCTCAACGGGCTGCTCAATGACAAAATTCGGTTGTGGTCGCTCTTCACGCGGTGCGGGGTCACTCATCAACCACGGTACGATGATGGCCAACAGCGCAAGCAGGATGACGATACCGCTGATGCGTTCCGTTCTACCGTATTTCATATCCCTCTCCATCAAGCGACGCTACGCCTGTGGCTGCGCCAGCAGGGCCGCCACCGTGAAAAAAGAGCCTGTCGCCAGAACACGATCCTCCGGGCCGAGCCGTCCGGTCAGCCAGTCCCGACCCGCGCAGGGCGTTGCCGCGCAATGATGCACGCGTCCGCCCTGGGCTGCAATCCGCTCGGCAAGCTCATGGGCGTCGCGGCCTCGCTCGCCGTCCAGGCTAACGCACACCCAGTCGCTTATACGGGATGATAGCGCGGCGATCACGCCATCGGCATCTTTATCGTCCAGCATACCAATCAGCCCCCACTGCGTCGCACCGGCTGCCACAGGCGGGAGATGACGCGCCAGATAGTGCGCCGCGTGAGGGTTGTGCCCCACATCGAGGCACCACTGACCTTGCCACTGCATGCGGCCCGGCACTACCAGGGTGGCCAGCGCCGTTCGAGTGGCTGTAGCGGTCAGCGACAAGTCGGCTAACGTCAGGGCCTGGAGGGCTGTCGCCGCGTTATCGATGGGCAGGCCAAGGTCGGGCAAGGCATCGAGCGACAGCGGCTCGCCGTTGACTGTCCGCCCCTGCCAGTGCCAGCCAGCCGCGGGTTCAGGGGATTGCTCAAAGTGGCGGCCAAGCTGATAGACCGGCGCCTGCAGCGCCTCGGCGGCGACGGCCACGCTGTCGGGAAGTTCGCGGCTGCCCAGAACGGCAGGCCGCCTGGCGCGGAAGATACCGGCTTTTTCACGACCGATCTGGGCGATATCAGTACCCAGGTAACCGGCGTGATCCAGGGCAATGGTGGTCACGATCGCCACATCGGCATCGACGATATTGACCGCATCCAGGCGTCCGCCTAGCCCCACTTCAAGCACCACCATATCCAGCGGCTGCTGAACCAGGCACCACAGCGCACACAGCGTACCGGCTTCGAAGTAGGTCAAGCTGATCGCGGGAGCAGCCAGTCTAGCGTGCTCGACGGCTTCAAACCCCGCCACCAGACGTTCGTCGCTGACCATGCGACCGTTCACCTGAACGCGTTCGTTGTACTGCAACAGGTGTGGCGACGTGTAGGTGCCCACTTGCAGGCCATGGGCACGTGCCACACAGTCAATCATCGCCAGGGTAGACCCCTTGCCATTGGTGCCTGCCACGCTGATCACCCGCTTGGCGATCGGACACTGCCGCAGGCCCATCCGGTCGGCCACCTGACTGACCCGATCCAGCCCCATGTCGATACCGACCGGATGGAGCGTCTCCAGGTACTCAAGCCACTGCGCCAGCGTTTTAGACATTGCGTGGGGTGTCGCCGCGCTTGGCCGGATCCGTTTCATCGCTGCCGTTGATCGCCTCGATCCACTCGGGATCCTCGGCGTGCTCGGCCACCTGTGGCTCGTCAACCACGGGTTCAAACACCATCGCCTCGTCTTCTTCGGGCTCGGGTTCGCTGCCGGCCAGTGGCTGATGGGTCAGCTTGCGCAGCACACCGCCAACGCGTTCGCGCATGTCGTGACGATGAACAATCATGTCCACGGTGCCATGCTCGAGCAAGAACTCGCTGCGCTGGAAGCCTTCGGGTAGGGTCTCGCGAACGGTCTGCTCGATCACGCGCGGTCCGGCAAAGCCGATCAGCGCGTTGGGTTCGGCAATATTCAGGTCGCCCAGCATTGCAAGCGATGCCGATACGCCACCAAACACCGGATCGGTGAGCACCGAAATATACGGAATGCCTTCCTGCTTGAGCTTTTCCAGGGCCGCCGACGTCTTGGCCATCTGCATCAGCGAGAACAGCGCTTCCTGCATGCGCGCCCCGCCGGAGGCGGCAAAGCAAATCAACGGCACACGCGATTCGAGCGCCAGCGTAGCCGCACGGACGAATTTTTCGCCCACTACCGCGCCCATGGAGCCCCCCATGAAAGTAAACTCAAACGCCACGGCCACCACCGGCAGCCCATTGAGTTCGCCACGCATCGCGACCAGCGCGTCTTTTTCGCCGGTTTCCTTCTGCGCTGCGGCCAGGCGATCCTTGTACTTCTTGGAATCGCGGAACTTTAGACGGTCGACCGGCTCTATTTCAGCGGCGATCTCTTCGCGCCCCGTCTTGTCGAGGAACCAGTCCAGTCGCTTGCGTGCCGTTAAACGCAGGTGATGATTGCACTTGGGGCAAACGCTCTGATGTTTCTCCAGCTCGGGAAGATAGAGTACGGCTTCGCACTTGGGGCATTTACGCCACAGACCGTCGGGAACGCTTGCGCGACGATCCTTACGCTGGATACGCCCCATGGAGGGCACAATCTTGTCTAACCAGCTCATATCAAAAAGACTTCCGTTGTACGTCAACGCTTGGCCGAACCAAGCTTGATGAATGGGGTCAAGCTAATGTCGTTAGTGTAGACGATGAAAGCACCTGTTAAGCATCCATCGCCGCCCGCATGTCGCCGAGCACGTCTTTCAACTGGGCGGCAATGGTCTCCGGGGCGTCGACACTCTCGGCGATCCGATTGACCAGTGCACTGCCCACGATGACACCATCAGCCACCTTGGCGACTTCGGCGGCGGTCGCGCCGTCACGGATACCAAAGCCGACACACAGCGGCAGGTCGGTCATGCCGCGCAGCGGTGCCAGGTGCTCTGCCACGTCGTCGGCGTTAAGCGTCGCCGCGCCGGTCACCCCTTTGAGCGACACGTAATAGAGGTAGCCCTCACCGTGGGCGCATATTGTAGCGGCCCGGGCATGGGAAGTGGTAGGTGCAACAAGAAAAATCGCCGCCAGATCACGTGCTTTCAACAGCGGGCCAAAGATATCCGCCTCTTCCGGCGGCATGTCGACGGTCAGCACGCCGTCAACGCCAACGCTGGCCGCCTTGTCGGCAAAGGCATCGTAGCCGATACGCTCGATGGGATTGAGATAACCCATCAACACCACCGGGGTGGTGGTATCGGTCTGGCGAAACTCGGCGACCATGTCGAGCAGGTCGACCAGCCGGGTGCCCTGCTTGAGTGCCCGTTCGCAGGCTTTCTGGATGACCGGGCCGTCCGCCATCGGGTCGGAGAACGGCACGCCCAGCTCGATGATATCCGCGCCGGCTTCCACCAGGGCGTGCATAAAGCCGACGGTGTACCGGGGTGCGGGATCCCCAGCGGTAATAAAGGGTATCAGGGCCTTGCGGCCCTGCTGTTTTAATTCACTGAAACGCTGATCAATACGGTTCATGCTGGCCCTTAGAAAATCACTCGCCCTTAAAATTCGATGCCGTCTATCTTGGCCACCGTCATAATATCCTTGTCACCGCGGCCTGACAGGTTGATGACAATATGCTGATCAGGACGCATGGTCGGCGCCAAGACCTTGGCGTAGGCCAAGGCGTGCGCGGTCTCGAGAGCCGGCATGATGCCTTCCATGTGAGTCAGCTCGCGGAAGGCCACCAGCACGTCGTGGTCGTTGGCGGCCACGTAGTTCACCCGCCCGACGTCTTTCCACAGGGCATGTTCGGGGCCTACGCCTGGGTAGTCCAGCCCGGCAGAAATCGAGTGAGTGTCGGACACCTGCCCGGCTTCGTCGGACATCAGGTAGGTGCGGTTACCGTGCAGGACACCGCGCGGCGCGTTGGACGACAGCGGTGCCGCATGGCGACCGGTTTCCACCCCGTCGCCCCCGGCTTCAACGCCGTACATGGCGACATCGTCGTCTTCGACAAACGGATAGAACAGGCCGATGGCGTTCGAACCACCGCCTACGCAGGCCACCAGCGCGTCCGGCAGACGGCCGATCAGGTCGAGCGACTGTCGACGCGCTTCGCGTCCGACGACGGCGTTGAAGTCCCGCACCAACTGCGGATAAGGATGCGGGCCCGCCACGGTGCCAATGATATAGAAGGTATTGTCGACGTTGGTGACCCAGTCGCGCAGCGCTTCGTTCATGGCGTCCTTGAGGGTACGCGTCCCCGACTCGACCGGAATCACCCGTGCGCCCAGCAGGCGCATTCGGTACACGTTCAGCTTCTGACGTTCAACGTCCGCCGCCCCCATGTAGACATCGCACTCAAGCCCCAGACGCGCCGCCACGGTAGCGGTTGCCACGCCGTGCTGGCCCGCTCCGGTTTCGGCAATCACCCTTGGCTTGCCGGTCTTTTTGGCCAGCAGCGCCTGACCAATGGTGTTGTTCACCTTGTGAGCGCCGGTGTGGTTCAAGTCTTCGCGCTTGAGCCAGATCTGTGCGCCACCGAGCGCCTGCGACCATCGCTCGGCGTGGTATAGCGGCGACGGCCGTCCGACAAAGTGGGCAAGGTCACGGTCGAACTCGGCCTGAAAGTCTGGGTCATCGCGCAGACTTAAATAGGTCTGCTCCAGCTCTTCCAGGGCAAAGCTCAAGGTTTCCGACACGAACCGGCCACCGTACGGGCCAAAATGCCCCCGGGCATCCGGCATTTTAGTCAGGTCACTGAAACGTGTTGTCGAAACGGTTTCAGACGCACCAGTTGCTGAGACAGTCACAGGGATACCTCACAAGATCGCCAGAACAGGCAAACAATAAATGAATTCACATCCAGACGCCGCTCGCAGACAGGACGAACCGCGTAGCGCACCTAATCGGCGTCGGCCAGCGCCACCTGACGCACAAAAGCCGTCATTTCTCGAGCGTCCTTAGAGCCCCGCGAGGCTTCAATTCCGCCGGAAACATCAACCGCATAGGGCATTACCCGGCGCACGGCCTGGGCGACATTTTCCGCCGATAATCCTCCTGCGAGAATAACAGGTTTTGCCAGCGTTGCGGGGATTCTCGACCAATCAAATGACTCCCCGGTGCCGCCCGGGGTTCCCGGCCGATAGGCATCCAGCAGCAACGCCTGAGCCTGGGTATAACGCTCGGCCTCAAGGGGCAGGTCGATGCCATCGCGCATGCGCAACGCCTTGATCCAGGGCCGCCCGAATCCGGCGCAGAAAGCGGGCGTTTCGTCGCCATGGAACTGCAATAGATCCAGATGCGGCAGACTCTGCTCGACCGCGTCGGCAGAGGGGTCGACAAACAGCCCGACCCGCGTGACAAAGGCTGGCACTCTGGCCGTAAGCGATGCCAACTGATCAAGGTCGACGCTGCGCGAACTGGGTGACCACATCACGAAGCCAAGCGCATCCACGCCCAGCGCCACGGCATGGGCGATGTCTTCATGGCGGGTAAGCCCGCAGAATTTCACCCGCGTACGAGTCAAGGTCTCAGCACTCATCACGATGTCTCCTGGGGCTTTTCCGGTGCTTCGCGGGTGATGCCCGGCTTGGGCTTGGTAAAGGTCAGCCGACGCCTGGCTGCCACGCGCTCGGTTTCGGGGAGTTCGCGCTCCCCTGTCCATTCGCCGGAAAAGGCCAGCAGGTTTGGCCCCAGCGGTTCCTTGGGCAGGTCAAAGCGCTCGTCGTAGATCGAATCGACGAAATGCAGGCCGCAGGCAGGCGCGGTGACATCCCCAAGTTTGCGATTCCTGAGCGCCAGCAGGCGTTCGATGTAGCCTTCATCCTGGGCGCCGCGACCGACGCTTACCAGGGCCCCGGCGATATTACGAATCATGTGGTGCAGAAACGCATTGCCCTGGATATCGATCATCACCAGCGGGCCAAAGCGCTTGACGTCGACAAAGTGCATCTGCCGCCAGGGCGTCTTCGACTGACAGCCCGCCGCACGAAAGCTCGAGAAATCGTGCTCGCCGACCAGCGCCTGGGCGGCGCGGTGCATGGCATCGGCATCGAGCGGGTCGCGACACCAGGTGACATTATGCCGCTCCAGCACCGGGCGACTGAGCTGATTGAGCAGCAGGTAGCGGTAACGCCGCCCCAAGGCGCCAAGGCGTGAATGAAAGTCGTCCGACACCGGCTTTACCCAGCGTATCGACACGTCGCGAGGCAGATTGGTATTCGCCCCGAACACCCAGGCTTTCTCGGAGCGCTGCGCCGGCGGGTCCAGATGCACGATCTGCCGGGTGGCATGCACGCCGGAATCGGTGCGTCCGCTGGCATGAATCTGCACCGGCGCACCGGCCACCTTGCTCAGCGCGTCCTCCACCGATGCCTGCACCGAGGCGGCGTGCTTCAGCCGCTGAAACCCGCAAAAGCGCGTGCCATCGTACTCGATGCTCATCGCCAGGCGACCGCTCAGCGGTTGTGTCTCGTCGAAATGGTAAAACAGCGTCATCGCTTCTTATCAACATTGCCAGGGGTGGAAGGCGCGCCATTATCGCGAGGCGCGGGAGCAAATGCCACCTCTTCGATCTCCCATTCCTCTTCGGGGTCGGCCACCGGCGGCGGAGCCGGTGACGCCGGCGCCTGGGCATCGAATTCCACCGTGGGCTGCATGGGAGTTTCCTCTCGCGCTGTGCTGCCCGAGGCCAGCATCGGCGGCTGATAGTCGATCATCCAGGCTTGTTCTTCTTCTGGGCCAGGGGCTGCCTTAGCGGGGCTCGGTTGCTCAGGGCCCTGTACCGTTGCATCCTCCTGACCACGGGCGCCCATTGCCGAAAGCATCGCTGCCACCGCCTGGGGTTTGGCCGGAGGTGCCAGCCACAGCGACGGGTCATGCTCGGCGGTGTAGGCCTGCAACGCCAGTCGCCGCTCCTGACCGATCTCGATCAGCCCGGCCGCCTGGGTATGAGCCATCGCGGCACGATCCAACGGTGCCTCATAAGCCGTTGAAGACAAGTTCTCATCGCGGGATGGCGGCTCTTGGAACGTCTCGCTGGTCACCGGCTCCTCCACCGCTTCGGCCATGACAGGCGGTGGCTGAGAGTGAGGCACCTGAGAAGGCGGTTCCGGTGGCATCGACGGCGTCACGCGACTCGGGCCAGCCGCCGACGGCGAGGACGCGTAGGCGTTATCGCCACCCGCTGCTGCCATTGCGGGCGGTGCTTCCCACTGCTGACGGCGGCGGCGCATCACGAGCAACAATCCCAGCAGCAGCACCAGCGCGATGACCAGCAGCCACCACTGATAGTCACTGAGGCGCTCGATGAGAGAACGACCTTGATTCTCTACCGGCGCTCTGGATGGAACGGACTGAGCGGCCAGCGCATCGCTGAGCCGCGTCACCTCTTCGCGCAGGGCAGCCAGCTCACCGCGCATCTCATCGAGCTCCTGCTGACGCTGCAGACTGAGCGCAGCTCCCATAGCAGGCGCTGGAGAGGACGCGTCAACAGGTGCAGCAGTCGCCGTTTCCAAGGTGGACGCTGCGGCGTCAGGGGTCGCACGCGGAGCACGGCCAAGCGCCTGCGCCGCACTAAGCGCGGCGGCATCGACACCCGGCGCGCTTTGCTCCACCTGCGGGCTGGGCGCATCGGACGTCGCGTCGTCGGCGACCGCCTCTATCTCGGGTAACGCCACTGGCGCCGGGCCATTTTCATCGCGGCGCTGCCAAGCTGCGTTCATTGCCCGGATGGTCTCGGCCGCCTGCTCTGCCGAACGCGCCATCACCCGCGACTCATCGGGCAACGTCAACCGCTGGGCGGCGCGCATTTCGTGGATATTACCCGAGGGAAAGGCGCTGGGGTTGGCTTCAAGCAGTGCCAGCATCATCTGCTGGACGCTGGCCTGTTCGGGCTTGGTACGCGCCGCAACGCTCCATAGCGTATCGCCGCTGCGCACGTACGCGTCGCCCTGGGCGGCCTTACGGTTTTGCGGCACGGCAGGGGCATCATTCCCGGCGGCAGGATTCTCGGCGGCAGGTTGAGGCGCTACTGACGCTGCCGGTCGATCGGCAGCACCGTAGTCAGCAGGATCAAACAACAGCGTGATGGCCTGGGACTGCCGACCACCGGGGGAATCCACGGTCAGCAGCAGGTCCAGCCAAGGCGAGGTAATCGGCTGGTTGCTGGTCAACACCACCACGGGCTGCCCCTGGCGCTCTTGAATAACGGCCTGGACGCGCCCCGCCATCGGTGTCCATTCAACCCCCGCGTCGGCAAAGGCATCCTCACCGGCGACGCTGACCTCAATCGCTGACGGTGAATACGCGTCGCCATCCACAAGCGGAACCATGGCCTGCAACGGGGCCTCTAGCCGGGACTGCACCTGGGCAGGCCCCAACTCAAGCGCCCAGCCAATTGACCCCACCATGCTTAGCCAAAGCCCTACGGCCAGCGCGCCTAGCTGTTTCATGGATGCCCCTGTTGCCAATTGAACTTTTTTATATAACCCGCCGCTTCATTGTGCAGCGCTTTCATACTTTTTTACCACAAATTTACCCGAGACCCTTTAAACAGCCCTTCATCCAGGTAAGTAAAAAAAGCTTCCAGAGCTTGCTCTGCCTCAGGAAGGTAAATTGGGAAAATTGCCCCAAATAATAGTGAAGAGCCTGTTTTTTGACTTCCAATGCCAAAGTGGTGGGTAACATAACTGTACTTCCTGAATCGATATTTATTGGCTTATAAATCAAGCTGCCGAACTGGCATCAGCCCCATCTGGGCTGCCGCACGCGCTTGTTTACTGTTGCGGGTAATGGCAACTTTGCCACTGGCTAGCCAGTGAAAACGACGCGGGGCATCCAAATTGCCCACCTCGGCATTTTTCATCCACGCCAACAACCATTCTTTTTTCTTGATTACCTGACTGACTTCCGATGTATAAGCGGGATGTACTTCTACGAAATGCAGTGTCTGCTCATGGGCAATCACGTAGTCCCAACGCGAAGCCTGAGGCTGCTGCACGGCGAGACTGGCGTCAATATCGCCACTGCCAAGGCAGTGACGTGGGTTACCTAGGTTTATAAGCGATCGGTCGGCAGCCTTAAGTGCCTGCAATCCTTTTCTATAAACGCCCTTTCCGAGATCCTTTTCTATTGCCTTCAGAAAACTCTTTCCCAATGTCATTCACCAGCCTCCTGCATCAAACGGCTGATGACATCGGAAGCGCGGCTGCTGAACTGGGTAATACCCCCCCAATCCGCAATAGAATCATTGGCAGAGAACGGATCAAGCGATGAGATATCCTTGGTGGATACGCCCTGGTCACCCGGTTCAAAATAGAAACTGTTGACTGCTTTATCAGACAAAACCACGCTGAAGACGTCACGCATTCCGGGCGAGTTAGGCAGGTCAAAAAGCTCGAACAAGGCTTCCGGCGTGCCCTTGTTGCCCTGCAGCGTGCGAATGGCCCAAGCAGCTTCCAGCAGCAGCGGCGAATGTGTAGAAATCACCACCTTATAGCCTCGGTACATCAATTCCAGGCAAATGAGCAACACGGACTGAATTGCTTGCGGGTGAAGACCCATCTCGGGCTCTTCAATCACCACCCAGTCTACGCCCTTGCGCCTGGCCGAACCCGCCGAGGGCATCAGCCAGTAAAGGCTGAATAGAAGCGGCATAAATTCACGCTGACCAGCCGACCAAGCCATATAGGGCAAGGTGGCACCGCCTGCATTGATCACAATCCGCTTTTTCAGATCGTGCACTTCCTGGGTAACGGTTGCGCCATGAAAAATACTGTCGTCGATGCGGTCACGGAGTACTTCTTTCAGGCGGCTTTTGATCGGAAACAACTGGTTGTCTTGACCACCCAGCCCTTTCTCCATGAGCCTGCGCAAATTCTCGCTAAAGCTTTTCACCACAAAAGGATCGAGCGCGGCAAAGCTCTCATAACTGCGCGGACGGCCCTGATCCAGCGTCAGCACTCGCTGAGCCGGCACGAAAAACACCGACTCCTGATCTTTGCCGTTACCCTTGCGCAGCCCGGTAAGATCAATCGATTTACCATCCGGTTTGACCAACGATTCCTGACGCCAAATAGCCCCCATACCTTCCCCGAACATCAATGTCAGCAACGGATCACTGGAACTATCCGCAGCGCCGGGCTCGTAACTGTAGCCATACCGCTTGAGAGTCTTGGTGATCGAACCATGATCCTGTACCAGTTTAAACAACTGAAGAAACACACTCTTACCGCTGGCCTGGGGGCCAACGAGCAAGGTGAGGTCGCCAAATTCGACTTCAGCCTTCCTAACCTGAGCGAGCTGTTCAACGTACAATTGTTTCATGGTCACTTTTCCAAAGATTCATTGGTCGTACTGTAACTTACCAGGCGCACGCTGGCATCAGTAAGGCCAAGGCCAGACAACACTCGCTACCTCACACAAGACTGGGATCTGTTCAGCTCCCATTTCACCGGCATCTTAAAGCAGCCGCACATAAAAAACGGGAAGCGTTTGATTCGCCCCCCGTTTTCGTCCGCTTGGGATGCGGCTTTTTCATCCGCTTAGGATGCGTCTTTGGCCTCGGCGGAAACTTACTGCTCGCGCAGGATCATCAACATGCGCTTGAGCGGTTCAGCCGCGCCCCACAACAGCTGGTCACCAACGCTGAACGCCGAGAGATACTCACCGCCCATTTGCAGCTTGCGCAGACGGCCAACCGGCACTTGCAGCGTGCCTGTCGCCGCCGCAGGCGTTAAGCCTTCGTTGGTGGCATCTTTCTCGTTGGGAATCAGCTTGACCCACTCGTTGTGCTTGGCAATGCGGTCTTCGATCTCGTCCAGCGGCACGTCCTGCTTCAGCTTGATGGTGAACGCCTGGCTGTGCGAGCGCATGGCACCGATACGTACGCAAAGGCCATCGATGGGAATCGGGTTGTTGTCGAGACCCAGAATCTTGTTGGTCTCAACGCTGCCCTTCCACTCTTCGCGGCTTTGGCCGTTATCCAGCTTGCTGTCGATCCACGGCAACAGACTACCGGCCAAGGGCGCACCGAAGTTCTCGGTGGGGAAGTTGCCGCTACGCATGGCCGCCGTCACTTTGCGATCGATATCCAGAATAGCGCTGGAGGTGTCTTTCAGTTCTTCGCCAACGCTATCGTGCAGCGTGCCCATCTGGTTGAGCAGCTCGCGCATGTGCTTGGCACCTGAGCCGGACGCCGCCTGATAGGTCATGGACGTCATCCACTCGATCATATCGGCTTCAAACAGACCGCCCAGCCCCATCAGCATCAGGCTCACGGTGCAGTTGCCGCCGACGAAGGTCTTGGCGCCCTTGGCCAGCTGTGCGTCGATCACGCCACGGTTGACCGGGTCCAGCACGATCGTCGCTTCATCTTCCATGCGCAGCGTGCTGGCCGCATCGATCCAGTAGCCTTGCCAGCCTGCACTGCGCAGGTCCTTGTAGACCGGCTTGGTGTAGTCGCCGCCCTGACAGGTGACCACCACATCCAGCGCCTTGAGCGCCTCGATATCAAAGGCGTCTTTCAGCGGAGGGACGTCCACACCGATGTCGGGGCCGGGCTGGCCAACCTGGGAAGTGGTGAAGAACACCGGCTCAATGCCGTTGAAATCACCATCTTCCTGCATGCGCTGCATCAGCACCGAGCCGACCATGCCGCGCCATCCCACGAAACCGACTTTCAACATCTGAAGTCCTCCTGCAAAGAATGAGTACTTGCATTATACACGATTCTTGATGGTGATTTTGAAGCGCGAAGATAGGTTAAGGGCTATCCCTGCGACAGGCCTTCGAGGGAGCGCTGTAAACCCATCCCTGGGCGCTACTTTTTCCATCCCTGGAAAAAGACCCCCTCTACGGCCTGCCCCAGGCTCCCTTAACGCAGCCGCATTGCCAATAAACTACTGCTTGGCAAACGCTACCAGCACTGCATCACCCATGGCGTCGGTACCGATGGTCTGCATGCCTTCAGAGGCAATGTCCGCGGTGCGCAGGCCGTCATCCAGCACGCTGCCCACGGCGGCTTCGATACGCTCGGCCATGGCGTTTTCGCCCAGCGAGTAGCGCAGCATCATGGCCACAGAGAGCATCATCGCCAGCGGGTTGGCAATGTTTTTACCGGCGATATCCGGTGCGCTGCCGTGGCAGGGCTCGTACATGCCCTGCCCGCTTTCATTGAGCGAAGCAGAAGGCAACATACCGATGGACCCCGTGAGCATAGCGGCGGCGTCGGAGAGAATGTCGCCGAACATGTTGCCGGTCACTACCACGTCAAACTGCTTCGGCGCACGCACAAGCTGCATGGCAGCGTTATCCACGTACATGTGCGACAGCTCAACGTCCGGGTATTCCGGTGCCAGTCGCTCCATGACCTCACGCCACAGGATCGTCACTTCCAGCACGTTGGCTTTATCCACCGAACAAAGCTTCTTGCCACGCTTCTGGGCCATTTCAAAGGCCACGCGACCGATACGCTCGATCTCGCTTTCGGAATATACGTAGGTATTGAAGCCCACGCGCTCGCCGTTGCGCTCTTCGATGCCGCGGGGCTGGCCGAAGTAGATGCCGCCGGTCAGCTCGCGGACAATCATGATATCCAGCCCGGCCACCAGTTCGGGCTTGAGGCTGGAGGCGCTGGCAAGCTGTGGGTAGAGCATGGCCGGGCGAAGATTGCCGAACAGCCCCAGGTTTTTACGCAGGCCCAGCAGGCCTTTTTCGGGCCGCTTGGATAGATCTTCAATCTTGTCCCACTTGGGGCCACCCACTGCCCCAAGCAGAATGGCGCTTGCGGCTTTGGCTTTATCCAGCGTTTCCTCGGGCAGCGGGTCACCGTGGGCATCGTAGGCCGCGCCACCGACCAGCGCCTCTTCGACGTCGATATCCAGCCCGGCGTCCTGGCAGGCTTTCAGCAGGCGCGCTGCCTGGGCAGCAATTTCGGGGCCGATACCGTCACCCGGCAATAATAGAACCTTATGTGTCATGCAACGTCCTTAGCATTTATTCAAGCGGTGGCTTACGCAGGCTGGCGGAACAACCAAGGCCGTGCCTGGCGGTGGCTTTCCTCAAAGCGTCGAATGGCGTCTTCGTCTTTCAAGGTCAGGCCAATATCATCCAGGCCTTCCAGCAGGCAGTGCTTGCGGAACTCATCGACCTCGAACTCAAGAATTTCGCCGCGATGGGTAATCACGCGCTGATTCTCCAGGTCCACGTCCATGCGGTAGCCTTCTTTCGCTTCCACTTCATCGAACAGGCGATCGATCGTGTCTTCGTCGAAGGTGATAAGCAGGATGCCGTTTTTGAAGGCATTATTGTAGAAAATATCGGCAAAGCTGGGTGCCACCACCACCTTGAAGCCAAAGTCTTCCAGCGCCCAGGGAGCATGCTCGCGGGAGCTGCCGCAACCGAAATTACGCCGTGTCAGCAGTATTTCGGCCCCCTGGTAACGCGGCTTGTTCAACACGAAATCCGGATTCAGCGGCCGCTGCGAGCAATCCTGCCCTGGCTCGCCTTCATCCAGATAGCGTAACTCGTCAAACAGATTGACCCCGAAACCGGTCCGCTTGATCGACTTCAAAAACTGCTTCGGGATGATCAGATCGGTGTCCACGTTGGCGCGATCAAGAGGCGCGACGACGCCTTCAAAACGTTCAAACTTTTTCATGGCTTAGGCCTCCTGAGCGTGGGTTGCATCGTTAGCGGGCAGGCTGCGCACATCGACAAAGTGACCGGCAATGGCCGCCGCTGCCGCCATGGCGGGGCTTACCAGGTGAGTGCGACCGCCGTAGCCCTGGCGCCCTTCAAAGTTGCGGTTGGAGGTCGAGGCACAGTGCTCGCCCGCACCCAGTTTGTCGGCGTTCATCGCCAGGCACATGGAGCAGCCCGGCTCGCGCCATTCAAAGCCCGCATCGATGAAGATCTTGTCCAGGCCTTCCTCTTCCGCCTGGCGCTTCACCAAGCCGGAACCGGGCACCACCATGGCAAGCTTGATGGAGTCGGCGATTTTATTGCCCTTCGCTACCTTGGCGGCTTCGCGCAGATCTTCAATGCGCGCATTGGTGCAGGAGCCGATGAAAATCTTGTCCAGCTTGATATCGGTAATTTTCTGGTTGGCCTGCAGACCCATGTACTCAAGCGCGCGGGTGTGGCTGCGCTGCACGGTTTCATCCGGCGCGGCGTTGGGATCGGGCACCTGGCCGGAAATGCCGGTGACCATTTCAGGGCTGGTGCCCCAGCTCACCTGGGGTTCGATGTCTTCGGCTTTCAGGGTAACCACATTGTCAAAGACGGCATCCGGGTCGGAAACCAGGTTGCGCCAGTCTGCCACGGCAGCTTCCCACTGCTCACCGGTCGGCGAATAGGGGCGGTTGCCGATGTAGTCAATCGTGGTGTCATCCACGGCAATCATTCCGACCCGCGCACCCGCCTCAATGGCCATGTTGCACACGGTCATGCGGCCTTCCATGGACAGCGACTCGATGGCGCTACCGGCAAACTCGATGGCATAGCCGGTGCCACCCGCCGTGCCAATCTTGCCGATAATCGCCAGCACCACGTCTTTGGCGGTCACGCCCAGGCCCAGCTCGCCTTCAACCCGCACCTGCATGTTCTTCATCTTCTGGGTCAGCAAGCACTGGGTCGCCAGTACGTGCTCGACTTCCGAGGTGCCGATACCGTGGGCCAGCGCACCAAAAGCACCGTGGGTGGCGGTGTGGGAATCGCCGCAGACGACGGTCATGCCCGGCAGGGTTGCGCCCTGCTCTGGCCCGACCACATGGACGATGCCCTGGCGCGGGTCATTGATACCGAACTCGGTGATGCCGTATTCGACGCAGTTGTCGTCAAGGGTCTGCACCTGGATCAACGACACCGGGTCTTTGATACCGCTATTACCCTGAGAACGCTCTATCAGGGTCGTCGGCACGTTATGGTCAGTGGTCGCGAGGTTGGTATCCAGGCGCCATGGCTTGCGGTTCGCCAGGCGCAGCCCTTCAAAGGCCTGGGGCGAGGTCACTTCGTGAAGCATATGGCGGTCGATATAGATCAACGCGGTGCCGTCATCGCGCTGCTTGACCAGGTGCTGATTCCACAATTTGTCGTAAAGCGTTTGACCTGACATGTGTTTCTCCCGGGCTAGGCCCTGCTAGTTCATAGCGGCAGCTTTTTGGCGCTGCTTTTTTAACGTGTGGTAGGAGTGTCACGCGGCTCGAAGATAAAAGCAATTCATGTTATTCATAGAATAGATTCCAAACTGGAATACATCATCCTGCCGCCACCATGGCTTTGCCTCAAAGGAGGCCTCCACGATGGATACTCAAAGTCTTCAGGCCTTTTTGGCCGTCGCCGACACGCAAAGTTTCTCCCGGGCGGCGGAGCAGCTACACCTGACCCAGCCAGCGGTCAGCAAGCGTATTGCCACGCTGGAGTTCCAGGTAGGCAGGCCTTTGTTCGACCGCATTGGCAGACGCATCGCGTTGACCGAAGCGGGCAGCGTCCTGCTGCCCCAGGCGCGCCAGATCCTGTTCGCGGTAGAAGACAGCCGCCGGGCGCTGGCCAACCTCTCCGGCCACGTGGGCGGGCGTTTGACCCTGGCCACCAGCCACCACATCGGGCTACACCGCCTCCCACCCATTTTGAAGGACTACACACAGCGCCACCCAGAAGTAGAGCTGGACCTGCATTTTCTGGACTCGGAACTTGCCTACCAGGGCGTACGCGATGGCTCGTTGGAAATGGCCGTGGTGACGCTTGCGCCCCACCCCATCGAGCATCTGCACGTGGTGGAGCTATGGTGCGACCGGCTATGCTTTGTCTGCTCCACCGATCACCCGCTGGTCAACGCAGACCAACAAGAGTCGTTGTCGCTGGCAACCCTTTGCGACTACAGCTGCGTAATGCCGGGCGCGAAGACCTTTACCGGCACGCTGATTGCCCAGCGCTTTGAAGAAGCCGGCCTGAAACTCCCGATCAGCATGGCCACCAACTACCTGGAAACGCTCAAGATGATGTGTAGCGTGGGGTTGGGCTGGAGCCTGTTGCCGGAAAAGATGCTCGACCACGACCTTGTCGAGCTAGACGTAGCGACCGCCCCGCTCCACCGCCCACTGGGCTACCTGGTACACACCAACCGCACGCTCTCTAACGCTGCCCTCGCTATGCTCAATTTGCTCGACGGCACTCAGGAAACCATGGCCCTAAACCAAATTGGTCAATGACGTTATTCATCAGCCAAAAACTCAAGTGTGATGCGCCATAATGAATAAAAACGGCAATATTATGTCGTCTTATATCAAACAAAACCTCATCAGTGTGTCGTAAAACATCATGTGGCGTTGCACCGCACCCACTATTCTGCTGCGCACCACATAACGAAACCGTGACACAACGAGGTGACGCAATGAGCCAGCTCCCCCAAGCCTGGGCCGCCCAGCAGCCCGAAAACGCCTTGACTCTGCCGTCTCGCTATTTCTACGACCCGGCGCTATTCGAAACCGAGCGTGAGCGTATCTTCATGGGCGCCTGGCATTTCGGCTGCCACGTCAATGAGCTCGACTGCGCCGGGGCCTTCGTCGTACGCGATATCTTCGACCAGAGCGTCATTTTGATGCGCGATCGCGAGGGCGAGCTACATGCTTTTCACAATGTTTGCCAGCATCGCGGCAACCGGCTGCTGACCGAGACACGGGGCGTACAAAAGGGAGTGATCCGCTGTGCCTACCATTCCTGGTGCTACGGTGCCGACGGCCGTCTCAAGGCCGCCCCGCGCAGCGATCGCATCGAGGCTTTCAACGTCGACGACTACCGGATTCCACCAGTCCGCTTGCAGGTCTTCGCCGGCAGTGTCTACTTTAACTTCGACCCTGACGCTGCGGACATGCATGACCTTTTCCCTGATGCTGAGGCGGCGATCCGCGATGCCATTCCTAACCTCGACAAGATGCACCTGATCCAGGAGGACGACGTCATCGTCCCCGCCAACTGGAAGGTGATCATGGACAATTCCATCGAGGGCTATCACTTCCAACTCTCGGGCCCTTGTCACGTGGACCTGGCGTCGTTGATCGATTTCTCCGGGTACAAGCTTCGCCACCACAACAACTGGTGGACCTACGGCGCCCCACCTAACCACGAGGCCACCGAGGCCTACGGCGAGCCCATCGGCCGCCCGGTTGAGGACGGCGATGGCTTCTTTAACATCGGCCTATGGCCCCACAACACCTTTTACCAGTTCCCGTTTTCGCAATGCATGGGCACCTTCATGATCATTCCGCTGGACGCCGAGCGAAGCATCCTGCGCTTCGGCTACTACAGTGTCCAGGGTGCTGACAGCCTGCCTGAGGTAACCCGGGCAAGTATCCGCTGGATGAACGAGGACCTAGGACCGGAGGATATTGAGCTCAACGTCACTACTCAGAAGGGACTGCACTCCATGGGCTACGACCAGGGCCGTTACATGATCGACGCCGAGCGTAGCAACGAGAGCGAGCACCTAGTGCTTAACTTCCATCGCTTAGTGCATAAGGCCCTGCACGGCGAAAATCGAGGCGGGGCATGACGGGCGAGCAACCTTTCGTTGGTAAGCGGGTGCTGGTCACCGGCGGTGCCCGCGGGATCGGCGCCGCCACCGTGCGCCGTTTCCTTGAGGAGGGCGCAACGGTAGCCGTCGGTGCTCGTCGCTCGGCCTCCGTCGATGCCCTGTGCCACGAGCTGGGCGACGAGGCCCGAGTGATCTCTGCCCCGGGAGCACTTGAGGATCGCAGCTCCTGCGCCGCCGTAGTAGAGACGGCGGTGGCAGGCCTAGGCTGGTTGGATATCCTGGTCAACGCCGCCGGTGTCTTCGAGGAGATGCCTTTCGAGGCCATCAACCAGGCCCACTGGGAGACCACCTTCAAAGTAAACGCAGCTGGCACCTTCTTTACCCTCCAAGCCGCCCTGCCCCACTTGGAGGCCGCCGTCGGCAACGCCGTGAACTTGGGCTCGGACGCTGGGCTTATCGGTTTTCCGCCGAGCAGCGTTTACTCCGGCGCCAAGGCGGCGGTGGTAAACCTCACCCGTGCGCTGGCCCTGGAGCTCGCCGGTCGCATCCGTATCAACTGCGTCTGCCCGGGCAACGTCGCCACCGACATGATCAACGCTGCCGCCGAGGCCAGTAGCAACCGTGAGGCCTACCTAGCTGCCGCCAGGGATCGCGCCCCGATGGGTCGAATGGCTCTGCCCGAGGAGGTCGCCGATGCCATCCTATACTTAGCCTCGCCCCGGGCCAGCTTCACCCACGGCGCCATCCTATCGGTCGACGGCGGCGGGGTTTGCGGGTTCTAAAACGCCATCGATAAAAATACAAGGAGACTCCCCATGACGAATCATCACGACACCCTGCGAACCGGCCTGGTGACCGCCGCCTTTTGCATCGTCGCTCTGCCCGGTCTCGCCCATGCCGAGGAGTTACGCTTCGCCACCCCACCTTGGCCTGGTGCCACCGTCAAAACCGAGGTCGCCAGCCAACTTCTGGAGCGCCTCGGTTACCAGACCAGCGTCAAGGAGGCCAGTACCGCAATCATCCTGGAGGGCCTGGTTGGTGGTGACATCGACGTCGATATGGCTCTATGGCGACCCTCCCAAGGTGGCATGCTCGACCCGCGCCTGGAGAGCGGCGAGCTGGTCGAGCTCGTCCACAATATCCAAGGCGCGCGCTTCAGGCTCGCCGTCCCTGGCCACGCTAGAGAGGCCGGCGTGCGTTCTATGGCTGACCTGGCCAAGCACGCTGAGCGCTTTGACCACAGACTATATGGCATCGAGCCCGGCAACGTCGGCAACGAGATCATGCAGAGAGCCATTGAGGATGATACCTACGGCCTCGGCGACTGGCAGGTCGTAGCGTCCAGCGTAACCGGTATGCTCTCCCAGCTCGAAGCCAACAACGACAGCGATCGTTGGACCGCTTTCTTGGGCTGGGAGCCACACTGGATGAACGTTGCGTACGATGTGCATTACCTAGAGGATCCTGAGGGCCTATGGGGCGATGCCAGCACTGTCTCCACCGTGGCCAGCACCGAGTTCGTCGAGCGCGCGCCCAATGTCACCACCTTCCTTGAGCAGATGATAGTGCCCATCGAGGTGCAGAACGCCTGGGTTCACGAGTTCAGCCGCGAAGATCGCCCCTTAAGGGAAGTGGCTAGCGACTGGCTCGACACCAACCCTGAGCTGGTCGGCAAGTGGCTAGAAGGCGTGAGTACCGCTAACGGTACCCCCCAGAACCTGGAGTCACCATGAATCTTCCCAGTGACTACGACTACATTATCGTCGGCGCTGGCTCGGCAGGCTGCGTGCTCGCCGACCGCCTGACCGCTGACGGCCGCTACCAAGTGCTTTTGCTCGAAGCTGGCCCCAAGGATCACTCCTGGACTATTCACATGCCAGCAGCTATGGGCGCCGCCATCGACGGCCCACGCTTCAACTGGCACTACTGGGCTGGCCCCGAACCCCACCTGAACGAGCGCTATGTCGCCACTCCCCGAGGCAAGACTCTGGGCGGCTCGTCCTCAATCAACGGCATGGTCTATATTCGCGGCCATGCCCGGGACTACGACGCCTGGGCCGAGGTCGGCTGCCAGGGGTGGAACTACGCCCAGGTACTACCCTACTTCAAGCGCGCCGAAGGGCACGCCCTGGGCGGCGACGACTACCACGGCGCCGACGGCCCGCTGCGGGTCAGCCCAGGGCGACCCGCCGACCCGCTGTCCAAAGCCTTTCTGGAGGCCGGCGAGCAGGCCGGCTACGGGGCCAGCGCCGACGTCAACGGCTACCGCCAAGAAGGCTTCGGCCGCATCGATCGCACCACCTGGAAGGGCCGACGCTGGAGCACCGCCCGTGGCTACCTGGCCCGTGCCCGCACACGGTCCAACCTCACGGTAATCACCGGCGCCTTGGTCGAGCGGATACTAGTCGAGAATGGCCGCGCTCGGGGAGTGACCTACCGTCGCGGCTCAAGCTGCATTGAGGCCCATGCCCGCCGGGAGGTGCTGCTGGCCGGTGGCGCCATCAACAGCCCCCAACTGCTGATGCTCTCTGGAATCGGCCCGAAGGACGAGCTCAAGCGCTGGCGCATCAACACCATTCACCGCCTGGAAGGGGTCGGCCGGCGGCTCAGCGATCATCCGGATACCGTAGTCGCCTACCGCTGCCCCCAGCCGGTCTCTCACGCCCCCTGGACTCGGGCGCCGCGCAAGTGGTGGCTAGGTATGCGCTGGTTTGCCGACCGAGGTGGCCTGGCCAGCACTAACCTGTTCGACGCCGGGGCCTTCATCCGCTCCCGGGCCGGAGTCCAGCATCCTGACCTGCAGCTAACCTTCATGTCGCTGGCCATCGAACCCGGCACCGTGGAGGCTCTCAAGGAGCACTCCTTCCAGATACACATTGACCTGATGCGCCCCACCAGCCTGGGTCGTGTCCGCTTGGCAGATACTGACCCAGCGAAGGCCCCGGAGATTATCTTTAACTACCTGGCAACCGAACGCGACCGCGCCGACATGCGCGCAGCGGTGCGGCTGGTCCGCGAGCTGGTTGAGCAGCCGGCCTTCGACGGCCTGCGCGGCGAGGAGATCACCCCGGGGGCGGGCTGCCAAGGCGACGAGGCCCTGGACGCCTGGGCTCGGACTACCACTGAAACCGGCTATCACGCCGTCGGCACCTGCAAGATGGGCCCGGCAAGCGACCCGGAAGCGGTGGTCGACCCCGAGCTGCGTGTCCATGGCCTGAACGGGTTGCGCGTGGTGGACGCCTCCATCATGCCGACCATCGTTAGCGGCAACACCAACGCTCCGACCGTGATGATCGCCGAGAAAGCCAGCGATCTGATCCTCGGCCGCCACGCACCGAAACCTAGCGAGGTGCCGGTATGGATCCACCCTGACTGGCAGCACCAGCAACGCTAAGGAGGCACCCATGCCCGATCGCCTATCGATGACGCTGACCCGCCACCGCCGCTTGGCTCCGTCTATCGTTGAGCTTACCTTCGAGGCCACCGATGGCGGATCGCTGCCCACAGCCCCGGCCGGGGCCCACCTAGAGCTTGAACTGCCCAGCGGTCTCACGCGCCACTATTCACTGCTCGACGACGGTGGCAACGGCCGCTACCGACTAGGCGTACTGCGCGAGCCCAACTCCCGGGGTGGCTCGATTTTCCTGGCCGACGAAGCCCAAAAGGGGCTTACGCTCTCCGCCTCCGCGCCCCGAGACCGCTTCCCACTGGATGAGAGCGGCAACCGCCAGGTACTAATCGGTGGCGGCATCGGCATCACACCACTGGTGGCCATGGCCCGGCGGCTGTGCGCTCAGGGCGTCACCCCAGAGGTGAACTATCTGGTGCGCAGGGAAGCAGACGCCGCCTTTGTCAAAGAGCTAGTCACCCTGCTGCCCGAGGGCGCGCTGCGCCTGCACGTCTCCGAGCGGGATGGCCGCGCCCAGGTGGCCGAGCTAGTCGGCGAGGTAGACGCCGACACCCGGATCTACGCATGCGGTCCTGAGGGGCTTCTCGCCGCTCTAGAGGCCGAGGCCAACGACTGGCCGACTGGCTGCTTGCGCCTGGAGCGCTTCCGTGGCATGGCTGCAGACACCACTTCCCGGGGGGGGCAGTGCGAAATTGTGCTGGCACGCAGCGAGCGAACCTTCATCCTGGCGCCCGATGAATCGCTGATCGACGGCCTCGCCCGTGCCGGCGTTGCACCGCCCACTCTGTGTGGCGAGGGCGCGTGCGGCACCTGTGCCTGCGGTGTGATCGAGGGCGCTGTAGACCACCGCGACGTTCTCCAGGACGACGCGGAAAAGGCCGCCAACGACACCCTCTATGCCTGTGTTTCCCGCCCGGCGGGAGCACGTTTGATACTCGATCTATAATCCCTAAAACCTCGATGGAGGCTTTTATGCCCCTGACCTATGACGACTGGAAAAGCCGCGCCGCTTACCTGGAAACCGACGGCCGCGCCTGGATCGCCGGCCGGCGCTGCCCCGCCGTGGACGGTGCCACCCTGGACTCGATCAACCCCATGACCGGTGCTCCGGTCGCCGCCATCGCCGCCTGCGAGGCGCCCGACGTGGATCGCGCCGTAGCCGCCGCCCGGGCGGCCTTCGTGGCCGGCAACTGGGCACGAGCCGAGCCCGGCGAGCGGCGCCGGGCGATGCAGGCCATCGCCGGCGAGATCCGCGCCCATGCCGAGGAGCTGGCCTTGCTCGACAGCCTGGAGAGCGGCAAGTGCATCGTCGAGGCTCTGGAGGACGCCCAGGAGGCTGCGGTGCTCTTCGACTGGTACGGCGAAGTCCAGGACAAGGTCTACGACCGGGTCGCGCCCTCCCCGGCCGGCGTTCAGGCCACCATCACCCACGAGCCGCTGGGCGTGGTGGGCGCCGTGGTCCCCTGGAACTACCCGCTGCACAACAGCGCGGTCAAGCTCGCCCCTGCCCTGGCGGCGGGCAACAGCCTGGTGCTCAAGCCCGCCGAGGAATCCTCGCTATCTGCCCTGCGCCTGGCCGAACTTTGCCAGGCGGCAGGTCTACCCGACGGCGTGCTGAACGTGGTGCCGGGCCACGGCCATCTGGCTGGCGAGGCATTGGGTCGCCACAACGATGTGGACGCCCTTGGCTTCACCGGCTCCACCGAGATTGGCAAACGCTTCATGGTCTATGCTGGCGAGTCCAACATGAAACCGGTATGGCTGGAGTGCGGCGGCAAGAGCCCGCTACTGATCTTCAACGACTGTACCGACCTGGAAGCGGCAGTGGACGCAGCAGTGGCGGGCATTTTCACCCACGCCGGCCAAGTGTGCTCAGCCCACTCACGACTGCTGCTCCAGGACGGCATCCACGATGCCTTCCTCGCGGCTCTGGACGCGCGCCTGGAAGCCCTAGTTCCCGGCGATCCGCTGGATCCAGCCACCCGACTCGGCCCACTGGTCAGTCGCGCCCAGTTCAATAGGGTTCGCGAGTACCTTGACATAGGCCGACAAGAGGCCATCTTGCGCCACGGCGGCAGGTCTCTCGAAGCGGCAGGTGGCGGGCTCTTCATAGCCCCTACGGTGTTCACCGGCGTCACTCCTGAGCACCGACTGTTTTGGGAGGAAGTCTTTGGCCCAGTGCTGGCAGTAAGTCGCTTTACCGACGAGGCCGGGGGCGTGGCGCTGGCTAACAAAAGCCATTATGGCCTGGCCGCCTCACTTTGGACCGCCGATCTTGGCCGAGCCCACCGCTTATGCGACTGCCTCCAGGCAGGGACAGTGACGGTCAACGGGGTCGATGCGGTGAGCCCCCAGACCCCCTTTGGTGGCATGAAACAATCTGGCATCGGCCGTGACTACGAGCTGGCTGGTATGCGTAAGTACATGGCGCTGAAGACCCGCTGGATCCACTACTGAGCATAGGAGCAAACCGTGAGCAATATCCCCGAAGTACCAGGCAATAGCCGCGAACAGCTGGCCAGCGCCTTCCGCTGGCTGGCCCGCCTGGACATGCATGAGGCGACTGCCAACCACTGCAGCTTGGCTACCCGCCAGGGCGGTGAGAGTTTCCTGATCAACCCTGCGGGCTGGCACTTCGCCGAAATTCGCGCCAGCGACCTGCTGGAGGTCGAGGCACGAGGCAGCGAGCGCCCGCCCGAAATCGACCCTACAGCCTGGGCGATCCACGGCGCTATGCACCGCCAAGGCCGTGAAGTAGGCTGCATTCTGCACACCCACTCGCTCTACGCCACTGCCCTGGCCTGCTTGACCGAGCCCGAGCTACCCCCGGTAGAGCAAAACGCCATGCGCTTCTACGAGCGGGTGCGCGTCGATTGTGGTTTCGACGGCATGGGCCTTGGCGACGAGGCAGAACGCCTAGGGCGGCTAGCCGGCGAGGTACCGATCTTGCTGCTGGGCAACCACGGAGTGATCGCTACCGGCGCTGATGTCGCAACTGCCTTCGATAACCTTTATTATTTCGAACGTGCCTGCCGCTCCTATTTGGTGGCCCGAGCCAGTGGCCTGCCGCTGGCCCCAGTAAGCCCAGAAATAGCGCGCAAGACTGCCGCCCAATGGGACAAATATACGCAGGAGGGTGCACCCCAGGCCCACTTCGCGGCGCTTATGCGCCTGCTCGATAAGGAGGGCGACGACTACCGAAGCTGAGATCGCACCATGACCAACACTCTAACCCCCACCCCGCCAGCGCATCGGCTCGGCATCCTATTGCTGCCACAATTTTCGTTCGCTGGCCTTGGGGCTGTGCTGGATCCACTGTTTATCGTCAACTGGCTGGCCCAGGAGCAGCGCTTCGAGTGGCGGCTCCTAGGCAGCGAGGCGACAGTGGCTGCCTCTAACAGGGTACCCCTCGGGGTAGAAGTCGAATGGCCAGCCCCCACTGAGCTGGACAGCGTACTGGTACTGGCCAGCTTTGAGACCAAGGCGCTCACTGGTGACCGTTCTCTGGCCATGTGGCTGCGCCATTGCGCCGCTACCGGGGTGGAGTTGGGTGGCATCGAAATGGGCAGCGAGGTGCTGGCCGCAGCAGGATTGCTTGACAAAAAGCGTGCGGTAGTTCACTGGGATAACCTAGAGGGTTTTCAGGAGCTGTACCCTCGTGTAGAGGCCGTAGGCGAGCTCTACAGTTTAGATGGCGGCCGTATGACCTGCGCTGGCGGAACTGCGGTGCTCGATATGATGTTGGCGTGGCTGGCCCTACGGGTGGAAGCGCCACTGATGGAGGAGCTGCGCAACCATTTGCTAGAGCGCCGCCGTCGCCCGGGTGACACCATCCAACTCGCTGCCGCTCCGGAGCGAAAGCCGGAAACGTCGGCCCAGATACGTCGGGTGATCCGTATGATGCGACAGGCCATTGAGTCACCACTATCCAGTATCGAGTTAGCCAAAGGAGTTGGGCTCTCTGTGCGCCAGCTTGAACGTCGCTTCAAGGCCGAGCTCGGTGTCACACCCAAACGCTACTACCTTTGGCTACGCATCAACCGCGCCCATCGCTTGCTACAGCAGACGGATCTGGGTGTTGCTCAGGTTGCCTCAAGCTCCGGCTTTGGCTCCTTGGAGCACTTCTCCCGAACCTATCGTCACTTCTTCAGCTGCGCACCCAGCGAAGATCGCATGCAGTCCCGTAGCGCACCGGTGCTGCCGCTACGCTATCTACCACACCGCAACTAGCCACTGTCCTACCATCAGCGGCTCTAATTCAATTAATAAGTGCGCCACCTGCGAGTTTCGACTGCTCCCGAGTATTCCCTAAGAACACCTGGGCTGGGATTCGGTATCCCAACCGTTTTCTTGGTCTATCATTAAGCCTATTGACCAACCTCCGCAGCTCTGTGTCAGACACGCTTCGGAAGTCAGTCCCTTTCGAGAAATATTGGCGAATCAGACTATCAGTATTTTCATTGGTGTGACGCTTGCATGAGCGGTACGGGTCATAAAATAGATCTTGGCCTGAACGGCTTTGGCAACCTGTCGACGCTCGGCGAATTCCGACCCGTTATCCCAGGCGATGGCCTGCGCTGCGACTCGGCGTGGCTCTAACAACTGGGTCATCGCCTTGGTAGTTCCATTGACCGTGACCTTCGGCAACCGCGCTGCCAAGAGGTAGTCACTACTTAAGATAGAGAGGTTACCGACACTGGTTCTCATGCCTCTACTTTGTGATTCAAAGTGCTGCACTGGTTTTATGAATGCAGGTTATTTTAGAAGCAAATATAATAAAGATAACGGTATAACAGTGCCCGCCCAACCACGACGGTCTCGTCAGAGTGTGGGCCTTCTGGCGCTACTCGGCAAAATGAGCCTGGTAGTTCACCTTCATCAACGAATTATTCTGCCCCATGGTCATCAGAAAGATACCAATCTTGCGGTTACCCTCGATCCAGGACACGTTGGCTTTTCGCATAATGCCGGCCTGGGTGGTTTCTGCATCCGCTTCCTCGCCATATTGCTCGCGCAGGTCTTTCGTCAGCGCCTCTACCAGCCCCAGATTGGTCTCGAAATCTCGCGCGTCGTCCAGCTTGAAGGTGACCTGGGTAAGTTGGCCGTCCATGAAGTAAAACTGCTGGGTAAATATTTCACCAGCGAGCGCCACATCATCCTTGCGCGCTTCCTCTACCGCCGTGGTGGCCAGGCGACCACCGTCCTCTATCCGGTAGGCCCCATCCACCGCGTGCAGCACTTCCTTTACCGTCATCCCGGCGTCGGTCGGTCCCCAGAGCTGCTCAGCAAGGGCAAGGTTGGGTAGCAGTAGCAACAGCATGATGCCCGTGATTAACGAACGCATTGCTGATCCTCCTTGAGTCTTGTTGTTGGTATTCTGACTAACTGCCTTGGCAGGTGGCCGCTTCTCGACAGCAGTGGTCAGCTATTGCCTGCCTGTTCACAGCGCTGATCCATGCAAATAGCCGGGTGCTCGTTGCCTGGCTTACCGACGACTCGTGCCGGGACGCCGACGACCGTTGTATGCGGCGGCACATCCTGAAGCACCACGCTGCCTGCGCCAACCTTCGATCCAGCGCCAATGCGGATATTGCCAAGCACTTTGACACCTGCCGACAGCAGGACGCCACTCTCAACCTTGGGGTGCCGATCCCCTTCTTCCTTCCCCGTGCCACCTAGCGTTACGCCCTGAAGCATGGATACATTGTCGCCAACCACCGCCGTCTCACCGATCACAACGCCATTGCCATGGTCGATGAATACCCCATCACCCAAGACGGCAGCAGGGTTGATATCCACCGCAAACACTTCGGAGACCCTGCTTTGCAGATAGAGCGCCAGAGACCGCCGCCCTTTCGTCCAGAACCAGTGGGATACCCGATACGCCTGCAACGAGTGAAACCCCTTGTGATTCAGAAAAGGATTCGCCAGGCCATGCGCCGCCGGGTCACGATCCGCGGCCGCCGCCAGATCATTGCGGATCGCCTTCCTGATGTCGGGGGAGTCAGCGAAGGCTTGAGAAATCACCTCCCGAAGGCTCATGGCGGGGAGATCCGGAGAGGAAAGCTTGCCTGCAAGCAGGTAAGACAGCGAATCTTCCAGCTCGCAATGGTTGATCACCGTCGCATGCAGGTAGCTCGCCAGGATCGGCTCTGACCCTGCCAGAGCGCGCACCTCTTCACGTAACGTCTGCCAGGTAGCGTCTTCGATCTGCACGTGATTTAACCTCCTGATGTCTAAAACTGACGTATTCCGGATCCTCGATGGCTTGGCAATGGCAGTAGAGCCGACCTGCCTTCAAGCCATTCCCATTTATCGCGGTTTTCGAATACGTGCTTCCCTTTATATTTCAGCGCCTAACTGAGCCAAAAACTGCTTCATAAAGGCGGTTCTCTTGTCCGCCTCTTCCTTGGCAGATTTCGTGTTCATGGTTTCAGCAATGTTAAGTAGCTTGGTATAGAGGTGATCAACCGTATTAACACGGTCATTTGGCGCACGAACATCGCAGAACGGGTCTTCTGGGTCATACAGCCCCACCCCTAAACCTGTGCTCACCTGAAGGCACCTTGCAATCCCGATAGCCCCAAGCGAATCCAGCCTATCGGCGTCTTGTACAATCTGTGCTTCTATCGTTTGAGGGTGTACCTTCGCGCTGTAACTATGCGCGACGATCGCATGCCCTATCTCGCTGTGATATTCAGATGGATAATCGATGGCCGCCAGGAAATCCAGCGCCTTCTCGGAGGCGACAAAAGAACTCCGAGCCCTGTCGGGGTGATTCTTGGGGAATGAAAAGCAATCATGTAAATACGCGGCCGGCAAAACCACTTCAAGTTTTGCCCCCTCCATTTCACATAACGATTTAGCGGTTTTAACGACTCTAAACACATGATTCAAATCATGCGCCGGGTCTTGCTCCATTTCAGCGTTAATGAAGCTGATGAACTGGTGTTCATAGTGCTCTAGCACGCTACATCCTTATTCGTCATTTACCGCTAATGCCTGCACTTATCAGGCAGGTCTATTACCCGGTGAGAATCTCAGGCTCACATCCGACGTCAAAATTGACGGAATTGGCAATAAAGCAGAACGAATGCGCTTTATCGTGCAGGGATGTCGCAAGCTCGCTGTCGTCAGCCGCCCCTATTCGGATGCGTGGCTTCAGCGTTACGCTTTCGAAATAGCCACTGCCATTGGTCGTCTCGATCATTCGACCCGTGGCGTTGTCTATGTACTCCGTTACCGTAATGCCAGCGTTGGCGCACAGATGCAGATACCAAAGCATATGGCATGACGAGAGCGAGCTTAGCAATAGCTCTTCGGGGTTATATCGGGACGCGTCGCCCAGGAAGGCGGGATCTGCCGATCCGAAGATTGTCGGTTTGCTGGCGCACGTTATCTCGTGGTCACGCGAGAAGGCGCGGTAATGTTTGGTACCCTCGCCTGCATTACCCGTCCAGACAACGGTAGCGGCATAATCGTGCCTACCTTTTTCTGACATTGATGCTTTCCTCTTCAGAAATGACCCGCCTCATCGCTTAAACGGAGACGCACCCGTCGGTTGGCCTTTATCCACCATACTGGGCGAACACTTCTTCGCCGGTCAGCTGCTTGGTTTTTTCTGCCAGCGAATAGTAGCGCGGCTTCTGGTCGATGAATATTTGCTCGGTTATTTGCCAATCATCCGATCCATCAAGAAGACCAACGGGAAGCGCGTAATGACCATCCTGCTTTAAGCGATAGAAGAGATGCGTGCCACACTGCTGGCAGAAACCACGCTCGGCCCATTCTGAGGAACTAAAGGTGGAGATATGCTCTGCGCCTTTGAAGTCCACATCACCGGCAAACTCAACCGCAAACATCGGGCCACCGCCCCACTTTCTACACATTGAGCAGTGACAAACGCCGACATGGTTGCTCTTGGTGGTAACAGCGACGCTGACTAGACCGCACAAGCAAGCCCCCTGAAGCTGTGTGTTAGATGCCATCTTGGTCTCCTTCAGTTGTGCTCCAATCAACTCTGATTCCCCCACTATTGTCTCGATGAGGGAATAAACGCAGTTGCTAGCCCGCCGGATCGATGGTCAAGCGGTGAGCCAATGCGTCGTGGAGTGTTTGCCGGGCCGCTTCATCGAATAAAACAAAGCGGATCAGGCGCACTTTGTGCAAGGTGGGCAGTACGGCTTCAAGGGTCGTCGCGCACACTTGTGCGGCCTGCTCCGCCGGATAGCCAAAGGCGCCAGTGGAGAGCGCCGGACAGGCCAGCCGCTCAATGCCGTGCTCCTCGGCCAGTTCCAGCGCATTACGGTAGCAGTCTGCCAGCAGTTGACCCTCGGGCTTGTCCACGCCATACACCGGGCCCAGACAATGAATCACCCACCGGTTAGGCAGGTCATGGCCACCAGTGAGTACCGCTTGCCCAGGTACGATAGGCGCCATCGGCCGCCCTTCTTCCGCCAAGCCTGGCCCGGCAGCGCGATGAAGCGCCCCGGCGACGCCACCGCCGGTTCTCAATTGCGCATTGGCAGCATTGACCACGGCATCGACATCGGGCTGTTGGGCAATATCGCCCACCACGCACTGCACGCTGATGCGATTGTCGCTCATAGGCTCCTCCGTCTGTTGCCACGTATCACAAAGCCCCTACTGATGCAGCGCCTTAGTGACTGCGGCAAATACTGAAAGTGTAGACTGAAAAAGCGCTTTGGTTCATGCATTGCCCTGAGTGATCGCACTGGCTTCGCGAATCTCATTAATCGCGGCACCAGCATTATCTCTCCCCGGTATCGGGTGCTTTCATGCCGCGCTGCATGTCGATGATGATGAGAGCAATCGGTTCGTGGATCATATTTTCCAGCGCTAACGCTAGCGGTAACCGGCACCGGAGCGAAGCGCAGGGAACCATAGCCCGCAAGGGATATGGTGTCCGGTTGACCGCCTGGTTAAGGGCCGTTTACCCGTTGTTTTGTTTTGGCACCCAATTCCGAATGCCTACTCCCGATACCTTGTACCAACTTGACCCATTGCGCTAGGAGCCAGAGCACCGAATGACCGAATTTGCCCGGCGGATTCGACGGATTGCCCCGCGACCTGTACACCAGATTACCGGCCAAAACCGTTGTCCGACTGAGGGCTGTTTTCTGCCTGCGGGCAACCATTGAAACCGGAGCCAAACACCATACCCAAGAACACGACAGCCAGGCCTTTAACAGCCCCTGTCTAAAGCCCGCCACATAACATCAATAAACGAGCCTGCGCGGTTATTGATGTTATGTAGCCAGCTAATTTTTATAAGCCACTGTTTTATATCTTATTTATAGAATGCGTGGCAGCATATCCAAAATTCGCGTGCCCGCTCGTTTTGCTCTGTTTCATCATACTCTATTCATAAATTTTGCTTAGGTCACGTACCGCGCGTAAAAATTTACTGGGCGCTACATGCGACGGCGTACCTATAGAAGATGGTGCTTGGTAATGTGCATTTTTTTGGATGTAGGGACGAGGCTTCTGCTCGTCTAGGAACACGGCTGGTGGCTGTGGCCTGTTCATCGCCCGACAAGTCGATCTTCTACATTGGTGTGGTGCCGATAGAGGATATCCAACACCCTCGTCCGGCCTTGAAGGGCGGGTCAGCACTAGCCTTCTCTCGCAAACCCGATTAGCCTGCTAACTCAACCAGTAAGGGATTGAGATGCAAGAGACGACTTCTCGGCAGCGCTTGGCGGGCGTGCTGATTTTGCTTGGTTTGGTAGTGCAAATAGTGGGGTTTAGCGGCTGGGCGGCGACCACTCAGGCGGTGAGCTATGTGCTGTGGGCGGCGGTACTGTTGCTGTGGCGGGATATTCCCAGGCGTTCGCGCATCCAGGCGGGGGTGTTGATTGCCCTGGGCGCGGGCATGCTGTTGGTGGCGCGGTTTGTTTACGGCGCTGAGGTTGATTGGCCTGCCATGTTGCAGGGCAACGTGTTCGTGGTGGCCATGCTGGTGGGCGTGAGTTTTATTACGCTGATTGGCAAGCAAGGCAGCAAAGGTGCCTCGGGAAGTCGCGTGACCGGCGCGGGTGGCGTGCTACGCACCTGGCTGGGCGTGCATTTTCTGGGCACGATCCTGAATCTTTCCACCGTGCTGATGGTTGGCGACAAGCTGGCGCGGCGCGGGCCGCTTAAGATGCCGCAGTTGTTGGCGCTTAACCGTGGGCTTTCCAGCGCCGCGCTGTGGTCGCCGTTTTTCGCCTCGATGGGCCTGGTGATCTCGCTGGTGCCGGACGTCGAGTACGCGCACATTGCCCTGGCGGGCTTTCCCCTGGCGATGATGGCGGGGTTGTTCACCACGCTGGAGTTGCGGCGGCGGTTTGACCTGCGCGAGGTGGATGGTTATTCGCTGGCACCGCGCAGCCTGCTGATGCCCGTGGGCATGGCGGCGCTGGTGATGCTGTTTCACTTCTGGCTGACGCCGTCGCTGACCATTGTCAGCATCATTACTTTCCTGCTGCCAGCCGTTGCCGTGCTGAGCAACCTGCGCGAGGGGCCGCGTTTTACCCTGCGGCGCATCCGCCAGCATTCCCTCACCCGCTTGCCTGCCATGCGCGGCGAGGTGTCGCTGTTCCTGGCGGCGGGGTTATTGACCCTGGGGCTTTCTACCCTGGTATCGGCCGCGGCGGGTAGCGACTGGACCCTGTTTACGGACTTTGGCACGCCCCAGGCGATGATCAGCTTCGCCGCCATCTCACTGAGCGCACTGGCCGGGTTGCACCCGATTATCGGCGTGTCGGTATTGGCCTCGATACTCAACCTGGAGGGCGGCGAGCAAACGCTGTTTGCCTTTGTGGCGTTGAGCTCGTGGGCGGTGGGTACCAGCGTGGGGCCGCTGTCGGGCATCAACCTGTCCCTTCAGGGCCGCTACGGGGTGAGCGGCTACCGGATGATGACCAACAACCTGCTGTACGCGGCTGTCCTGAGCCTGCTCTCGCTGGGGGCGATCGCAGGCGTCAGTTTGGTCGTCGGCTAGCGGCGTATCAGGTTTCGACGATTTTACCGGGGAAACGGTAGAAGTAGCGATGGCCGCACTGGTGGCAGGGTTCCAGACGCGCAACATTTTCCAGCATCACCTGGGCATCGCAGTGCACGCAGGCCATCAGGCCGGGAGCGGCCATCTCGCCTTCGCAATAATCGGCGCGGGCGGCTTCCAGGTCGTCGTCAAAGCGCTCGCGGTCGACGATGCTGCGGTCGGCAATCGAAAGCAGCGATTCCGCCACACGGCGGGTAAGGTGGTCTATATCGATGCCCAGCCAGTGGGCTACCTGCTTGCCGGTATCCGACATGTAGTGGCGCATGTCTTTCAAGTCACGCTCCACCCAGGCCCGCAGCAGGGCCAGCTCGTCCTTGGTGTACTCTTCCAGCTCCGCTTCAAATTCAACGGCGTCGTCCAGGTCCTTTTGCAGATTTTCCCAGGTCAGCTCGTCAGCGCCGTCCTGCATCCGCTCCAGCAAACGCTCGTAGCCTTCGCGTAGGCGATGGTCGTTGTGTTGTTCACTCATGGTCCCTCTCCTTTTGTCGACGCGCGGTGTGACCTATCATGGCCTAGCCGTTCAAGGATACACCTGCATAGGATACAATCGACGCCACTAATCTGACAGTCGTCATCTAACATTCACTTTGCGCCCAACTTGGGCGATACGCCAAGGCATTAAATAAACCGATGGACGCACACTACAGCCCTCGTGAAATTGAACGCGACGCCCAACAATATTGGGATAAACATCAATGCTTTAAAGCAGTAGAGGACGCGAACCGCGAAAAGTTTTACTGCCTTTCGATGTTCCCCTACCCCAGCGGCAAGCTGCACATGGGCCACGTGCGTAACTACACTATCGGCGACGTGGTGTCCCGCTTCCAGCGCATGCAGGGCAAGAATGTCATGCAGCCCATGGGTTGGGATGCGTTCGGCATGCCGGCGGAAAACGCCGCGATTCAAAACCAGGTGCCGCCCGCCAAGTGGACGTACCAGAACATCGATTACATGCGCAACCAGTTGAAAGCCCTTGGCTTTGCCTACGACTGGAACCGTGAGTTCGCCACCTGCGATACCAGTTATTACCGCTGGGAGCAGTGGTTCTTCACCAAGCTGGTGGAAAAGGGCCTGGTGTACAAGAAGATGTCGACGGTCAACTGGGACCCGGTCGACCAGACCGTATTGGCCAACGAGCAGGTCATCGAGGGCCGCGGCTGGCGTTCCGGCGCCTTGGTCGAGCGCAAGGAAATCCCGCTGTGGTTTTTGAAGATCACCGACTACGCCGATGAGCTGCTGGCGGATCTCGACAACGTCGAGTGGCCCGAGCAGGTCAAGACCATGCAGCGCAACTGGATCGGCAAGTCCCAGGGCGTCGAGTTGTCTTTCGACATCAAGGCCCCCGACGGCTCGAGCGGCGAGCCACTTTCGGTCTACACCACGCGCCCGGATACGCTGTTCGGCGTTACCTACATGGCCGTGGCCGCCGATCATCCGCTGGCCAAACAGGCCGCTGAAGGCAATGCCGAGCTGCAGGCCTTCCGCGAGGAGTGCGCCCGGGGCGGCACCTCGGAAGCCGAAATGGCCACCAAGGAGAAAAAGGGTCTGCCCACGGGCTTCAAGGCCATTCATCCGCTCACCGGCAACGAAGTGCCCGTCTTTGTGGCCAACTTCGTGCTGATGGAGTTCGGCACCGGGGCGGTGATGGCCGTGCCCGCTCACGACCAGCGCGACTGGGAGTTTGCCACCAAGTACGGCATCGAGATCAAGCCGGTCATCGCCGATGAACACGGCAATACCCCGGATCTTTCCCTGGGCGCCTACGTCGAGCACGGCACGCTGATCAACTCCGGCGAATTTGACGGCCTGGGCTTTGAGGCCGCGTTCGACGCCATCGCCGCCCGACTGGTCGAGATGAACTGCGGCGAGGTGAAAACCAACTACCGCCTGCGCGACTGGGGCGTGGCCCGCCAGCGCTACTGGGGCGCGCCAATTCCGGTCAAATACGGCCCCGAAGGCCAGACCGTGCCGCTCACCGACGACGAACTGCCCGTTGAGCTGCCGATGGAAGTCACCGTCGATGCCTCCGGGTCGCCGCTCAAGAAGATGCCCGAGTTTTCCGACCTGGGCGACGGCTGGACCCGGGAGACCGACACCTTCGACACCTTCATGGAGTCTTCGTGGTACTTCGCGCGCTTCTGCTGCGCGGACAACCACGAGGCGATGCTTGATGAGCGCGCCAACTACTGGCTGCCGGTGGATCTGTATATCGGCGGGATCGAGCACGCCATCCTGCACCTGCTCTACGCCCGCTTCTTCCACAAGCTGATGCGCGATTTCGGCTTGGTCGATTCCGACGAGCCGTTCCAGCAGCTGCTGACCCAGGGCATGGTGATCGCCGAAACCTACTACCGCCCCACCGATAACGGCGGCAAGGAGTGGTTCAACCCCGCCGACGTGGAAGTCAAGCGCGACGAGAAGGGCCGCCCGCTGAGTGCGATCCTGATGAGCGACGGCCAGCCGGTGGAAATGGGCGGCATCGAGAAGATGTCCAAGTCGAAGAACAACGGCGTTGACCCGCAGTCGATGATCGACAAGTTCGGCGCCGACACCGTTCGCTTGTTCATGATGTTCGCCGCGCCCCCCGAGCAGTCGCTGGAGTGGTCGGATTCCGGCGTGGAAGGTGCCCACCGCTTCCTGAAGCGCATGTGGCGTCAGGTTCACGAGCACCTTGAAGCCGGTTCGCCGGGCAAGCTGGACGTGGCCGCGCTCGATGACGACCAGAAGGCACTGCGCCGCAAAACCCATGAAACCATCAAGAAAGCCAGCGACGACATTGGCCGCCGGACGACCTTCAATACCGCCATTGCAGCGGTGATGGAGCTGTCCAACGCCCTGGCCCGCTTCGAGGACGACTCGGCCCAGGGGCTTGCGGTGAGCCGTGAGGCACTGGAAGCCTGCGTATTGCTGCTGGCACCGATCACGCCGCACCTTTGCCATCGCCTGTGGCAGCAGCTCGGCCACGCGACCCCGGCGATCGAGACCCCATGGCCATCCGTCGATGAAGCGGCACTGACCCGCGACTCCATCGAACTGGTGGTGCAGGTCAACGGCAAGCTGCGCGCCCGCCTGGAAGCGCCGGCGAGCGCCGACAAATCCGCCATCGAGCAGTTGGCAATGGAAAACGAAAACGTCCAGCGTCACCTGGAAGACAAAACGGTGCGCAAGGTCATCGTGGTGCCGGGCAAGCTGGTCAACATAGTGGTGAGCGGATGAACCGTCGGTCTTTTTTAGCCACCAGCATGGCCGCCTCAGCGGCCGTGCTCCTCAGCGCGTGCGGTTTTCGACTACGCGGCCCTATGCCCAGCCTGCCGCCGCTGACCCTCGAGGGCGATACCAACAACGACATGGCCCGCCAACTGGCCGCCCGTCTCGAGCAACGTAGTTCCTCGGGCGACAGCGTCGATTGGCGTGTCACGCTTGGCTCGCCGACCCTGGACGAGCGGCGTCTGGGCGGCATCGGCTATGGCAGCCGTGACCATGACCTGACGTTGAGCAGCACTATCTCGGTACAGCGCCGGGATGATAACGCCTATCTGCTCAATAGCGAGACAGTGTCGGTCAGTACGCGCATCCGCGTCAGCGACGATGACCTGCTCAACCGGGAAAGCCTGTTCAGCGAAGCCGAACAGACGCTGAACCGTGAGTTGGCAGAGCGCATTATCGAACGCCTCAGCTCGTTGAATAACGCTTCGTGAAAGTCTTCGCCGATCAATTACCCGCCGCGCTTGCCAAATCACTGCCCAAGGTGGTGATCGTGGCCGGCGACGAACCCTTGCAGCACCGCGACGCCTGCGACGCGGTGAGAGCCGCCGCCCGCAAGGCCGGTATCGAAGAGCGCGAAGTGCTGGATGTCGAGCCCAATTTTGCCTGGGGCCGGCTGCTGGAAGTGGCCAGCAACCTGTCGCTATTTGCTACCAATAAGCTGCTAGAACTTCGCCTCGGCAACCACAAGCTTGGTCAGGAAGGCAGCAAAGCGCTTGCGGAATATGCCCAGCACCTGGGCAACAACGATGACCTGCTGTTGATCAGCATGGGCAAACTGGATGCGAAGCAGCAAAAAAGCGCTTGGTTCAAGGCGCTGGACAAGCATGGACTTTTCGTCCCGGTTTGGCCGGTAGATGTATCGCGGCTGGGGTACTGGCTGCGCGATCGCGCTTCACTCCATGGCCTGCAGATCGATCTGGACGCCGCCCGCCTGCTCGGTGAGCGTACCGAGGGCAACCTGCTGGCCGCCGATCAAGCCATGCAGAAACTGGCGCTGATTCACCCCCAGGGCACACGGCTGGATGCGCATAGCATCGCTCAGGGCGTGGAGGACAGCACGCGCTTTGATGTCTTCACCCTGGCCGATGCCTGCCTGAAAGGCGAGCCTAGCCGTGTCTCGCGGATAATCACCGGGCTGCGCGGTGAAGGCGTGGAAGCGCCCATCGTGCTTTGGGCCCTGACCCGCGAGTTGCGTACCTTGCTGTCGCTTCACCAGCATCTGGATCAGGGGCAAAGCTTTGAGCATGCCTGCAAGGCGCAGAAGCCAATGATCTTCGACAAGCGCCGCCCCGGCTACCAGAAGGCCGTGCAGCGACTGCCCATGAAGCGTTTGCATAAGCTGTTATTGATGGCCCAGCGCCTCGACCTGGCGGTTAAAGGTGCATCCCCGGTGCCGTTGTGGCCTGGTTTGCACGACCTGGCGATGACCATGGCGGGCGGACGCGGCCTGCTCGCGGAATCCGCCTGGACGTATCGCGTTGCCCCCAACGTCTAAGCCCTGACGCCGGACGCCATCATCATTCACTCGAAATAAGCACGAACCGTGAATTATCAGTGCCAAAGCGTACACCTCGCTTAATAAAGTACTGAATTATTCCTATACTCTTTTGACAAGCCTACAGTGCTTGCCTATATCCCTATAAAAGTCTAAGGATCAAGACGATGAAAACGATACGTGCCTACCTCTCGACGCTGCTGATTGCCGCCCTGGTCATTACCAGCCTTCCCGTGGCGGCCGCACCGGCGGCTTCACCCTCGACGGACCTGGTCAGCACCCAATCCGTGTTGGCCAACGATAGCGGCCAGGCCGACCGCGAACGCATCCACCAGCTGCTCAACCGCGCCGATATCCAGGAAGCCCTCGTCGATCAGGGCGTTGACCTGGACGATGTAGACGCACGCGTCGCCGCACTGAGCGATGCCGAAGCGCAGCAGATGGCCAACCAGTTGGAAGAACTGCCGGCCGGTGCCGGCGTTGTTGGCGCCCTGTTTGCGGTGTTCGTGATTCTGCTGGTCACCGACATCCTCGGCCTTACCGACGTCTATCCGTTCACGCGCTAAGCCATGAAACGTTATCGGCTTCAAAACGCCCGCCTCGCGGGCGTTTTACTGTTACTCAGTCTGCTTTCCGCCTGCGCCAGCGCGCCGCAACTGCGCGATAGCACCGAACAACGGCTCCCCCGCCAAAGCGAGCTCAGCGAGGTGCCTTTCTACGCCCAGACCAAATATCAGTGCGGCCCGGCGGCGCTTGCCATGGTGCTCACCCACCAGGGCGTGGAGACCGACGTCGAGACGCTGATCCCCCAGGTATTCATCCCCGACCGCGAAGGCAGCGTCCAGCCGGAAATGCTGGCAACCGTGCGTCGCCACGAACGGCTGGCGTTCCCCATTCGCGCCACCTTCGACGCGCTCCTCCAGCATCTGGCGGCAGGCGACCCGGTGCTCGTTATGCAAAACCTATCGCTTCCAGCGTTTCCCATGTGGCATTACGCGGTGGCAATTGGCTACGACCTGGACGAAGACATCCTGACCCTGCGCAGCGGTGAAATCAAGCGGCACAGCATGTCCTTCAGTCGCTTTGATGCTACCTGGGCACGAACCGATCGGTGGGGGGTTGTGGTCGCCAAACCGGGCACCCTGCCAGAAGGCATTACCGCACGCCACGCCGTCAATGCCATCAGCGCTTATGAAGAGTCACACGGCCCCGAGGCGGCGCTGAGCAGTTGGCAGGCGTTGGTCGCGCGTTACCCCGAGCATGCGTTTGCCCGCTTTGCCCTGGGCAATGGCTACTACGCCGACGGTCAGCCCGACAAGGCGCTGGATGCCTTCAAGGCGGCTACCCGGATTGATCCGAACATGGGAGCAGCCTGGATGAACTTGGGGCTTATACAACGTCAGCAGGGACACACCGCCGCAGCCCGCGAGGCGCTGAGCAAAGCCGCCGCCATTGAAGGCAGCTGGCAAGCACGGGCCCAGTCGTTGCTGGATGAGCGTTAACTCACCACACAGCAAAACGCCGCGGGAATGCCACGGCGTTTCATAGTCATTAAAGTGAGTTAGCGATTAGCGACGGGCGGCGTTATAACCCAGGTCTGCGCCACGGCTCTCATCGCTGCGACGACGCGCACTACCGCGCTTGCGGTTTTCTTCCTCGCAAACGTCATCTTTGCCGCCGCAGATATCGCAGCCGTCCTTCATGCCGATCTGATTTAGACCACCGCAGGAACCGGCAATGGGCTTACGGCCCATGATGACCCCCACTGCCATGACGATCATGATCAACGCCATGAATCCAAAAACCAGTAGCCAGATGGCCATAATTACCTCCTCTCGATGGGGCTACCCCATGGACAGTAAAAAGCCGGATTAGTGCCTCAATACCTGGCGCGAAAAACAACGGGGCCAGCCAGTGGCCAGCCCCGTAACGACTCGATGGTGGAGATTATCCGCCGAAATCATCCAGCATGATGTTTTCCGGCTCCACACCCAGGTCAAGCAACAGCTTGATCACCGAGGCGTTCATCATGGGCGGCCCACACATGTAGTACTCGCAATCTTCAGGGGCCGGATGGTCCTTGAGATAGTTTTCGTAGAGTACGTTGTGAATGAAGCCCGTCGGCCCTTCCCAGTTGTCTTCGGGCAACGGGTCGGACAGTGCCAGGTGCCAATCAAAGTTGGGGAACTCTTCGGCCAGTTGATCGTATTCTTCATTGTAGAAGGTTTCACGCCATGAGCGCGCACCGTACCAGAATGAAATTTTACGATCGGTTTTCAACCGCTTGAGCTGGTCGAAGATATGGCTGCGCATCGGTGCCATACCGGCACCACCGCCGATAAAGATCATCTCGGCGTCGGTATCCTTGGCGAAGAACTCACCAAACGGCCCCATCACGGTAACCTTGTCACCCGGCTTCAAGTTGAAGACATAGGTAGACATCAAGCCCGGGGGATGGCTGGTGCCGGGAGGCGGTGTCGCGATACGAATGTTGAACTTGAGGATACCCTTCTCATCAGGGTAGTTCGCCATTGAATAAGCGCGAATGATTTCCTCATCGTTCTTGTGGGCCACCTTGAAGAGATCGAACTTTTCCCAATCGCCCCGGTATTCTTCCTCAATATCGAAGTCGGAAAACTTGATATCGTAGGGCGGCGCCACGAGCTGGACGTAACCGCCGGCACGGAAAGCAACTTCTTCGCCTTCGGGAAGCTTCAGGTTCAGCTCCTTGATAAAGGTAGCGACGTTGGGGTTGTCGATGACCTCGCATTCCCACTTCTTGACGCCGAACACCTCTTCAGGCACTTCGATCTTCATGTCCTGCTTGACGGGCACCTGGCAGGACAGGCGCCAGCCTTCCTTCTTCTCGCGCATGGTGAAGTGCGATTCTTCGGTGGGCAGGATGGAACCGCCGCCCTCTTCTACCCGGCACTTGCACTGGGCGCAGGAACCGCCGCCGCCGCACGCTGAAGAAAGAAAGATACCGTTGGCCGCCAGGGTGTTCAGCAGCTTACCGCCCGCCTGGGTTTTCAGGGTATGTTCCGGGTCTTCGTTGACCTCAATGGTCACGTCCCCACTACTCACAAGCTTGCTGCGCGCTGCCAGAATGATCGCCGTCAAGCTGATGACGATGACCGTGAACATGACAACACCGAGCAAGATGACAGCTGTATCAACCATGTCGGTTTCCTATTGCTGAAGGGTTTTCTTTGCCCCGGCGCTACCTTGGCAGCGCCGAGAAAACCGGCTCCGATTAAAGCTGAATGCCTGAGAAGGACATAAAGCCCAATGACATCAACCCTACGGTGATAAAGGTGATGCCCAGGCCCTGCAAGCCGCCTGGCACATCGCTGTACTTGAGCTTTTCACGGATACCTGCAAGGGCCGCAATCGCCAGCGCCCAACCGGTACCGGCACCGAACCCATAGACAACCGATTCACCAAAGTTGTAGCTACGCTCGACCATGAACAGTACGCCACCCAGGATGGCGCAATTCACCGTGATCAGCGGCAGGAACACGCCCAGCGCGTTGTACAGCGAAGGCACGTACTTATCCAGGAACATTTCCATGATCTGGACAAGGGCAGCGATGACGCCGATGTAGCTCAGAAGGCCCAGGAACGAGAGGTCAATGTTCTCGGCACCGCTGATGCCAGTCCAGGTAAGCGCTCCTTCCTGCAACAGGTAGGTGAACACCAGGTTGTTGACCGGCACCGTGACGGTGAGTACGACAATAACCGCAATGCCCAGACCAATCGCCGACGATACCTTCTTGGAAACCGCCAGGAAGGTACACATGCCGAGGAAAAAGGCCAACGCCATGTTCTCGACGAAGACCGAAGCAACGAAAAGGCTCAGATAGTGTTCCATGTTACACGGCCTCCTTCGGCTGAGTGTTTTCCTTCATCTTGAACTCGTTCTCCTCAACCTGCTCGGGATTGAGTGAACGCAGCACCCAAATCAACAGCCCGATGATGAAGAACGCAGAAGGCGGAAGGAGCAGCAAGCCGTTGCCGACGTACCAGCCACCGTCCTGAACGGTCGGCAGCACGGTGAAGCCAAACACGCTGCCTGAGCCCAGCAGTTCACGGAAGAAGCCAACGACCATCAGCACAAAGCCGTAGCCAAGACCGTTACCGATACCGTCGAGGAAGGACATGCCGGGCGTGTTGGACATCGCAAACCCTTCTGCACGCCCCATGACGATGCAGTTGGTGATGATCAGGCCTACGAACACCGACAGCTGTTTGGACATTTCATACGCATAGGCTTTGAGAATCTGATCCACCACGATAACCAGCGAGGCAATGATGGTCATCTGAACAATGATCCGTATTGAAGACGGAATATGATTCCGTATCAACGATACGAACAGGTTGGAAAATGCCGTTACGAAAATAACCGCCAGTGCCATCACCAGTGACACACTCATACTGGTCGTTACCGCCAGTGCCGAACAGATTCCCAATATCTGCAGTGCAATGGGGTTATTCTTGAAGATAGGCGCGGTCAACACGCCTTTTGCATTTACGTCCGCCATGATCAGGCCCCCTCAACGTCTGCGAAGTTGGTATCCGTATCGTTGGCATCTTCCGGGGAAGTACCACTGCGGAATTGCGCCAAATACGGGCCGAAGGCTTCTTCACTGAGCCAGAACTGCAGCATGTTGGTCACGCCGTTACTGGTCAATGTTGCGCCCGAAAGCGCGTCAACTTCGTATTTGCTGCTGGCGCCGCCCTTGGTCAGGTGAATTTCCGGCGAAAGATTGCCTTCTTCGTCGTAAATTTTCTTGCCTTCCCACTGTGACTGCCAGCGCGGATTATTCACCTCGGCGCCAAGCCCGGGCGTTTCACTATGCTCATAGTAGGTGATACTGACGATGGTGTTGCCGTCACCTTCCACGGCCAGGAAGCCCCGCATCAGGCCCCAGAGCCCCTGACCCCGAATGGGCAGAACGATCTGATCCGGATCGTTTTCATTGCCAATCAGGTACACGGTTGAATAGTTTTCAACACGGCTGAGGCCGGCAATGTCCTTGTCACCCGATAGCGTGCGGCCGGTCGCAGGATCCCGCGCGGCTTCGAAGCTGTTAAAGGTGTCTGGATCAAATTGATCAGTGTAGTCACCGCTCTCCATGTCGACCACACGAGCGGTAATTTTCTCGTTGAAGGTCTCCTCGACGTCCATGCCGGGTTCATACAGCTTGGCCACGTTCAAGATGTTGGTCTTGCGGTCAAGCTCCTGGTTGAGTTGCTGCATGGGGCGCAACGCGACCGCCGCCGTCGAGACAATGACGGAGCACACGATGCACAACGAAAACGCCACAATCAGGACTTTCTTGATGGAGTTGTTACCTTGTGCCATTAGGCAGTCTCCTCGGCCGGTACGCCCGTGCGCTTGACACGACGCTTGATATTGGCCTGGACGAAGAAATGGTCAATCAGCGGTGCAAAGAGGTTAGCAAACAGGATTGCCAGCATGATGCCTTCCGGGAACGCCGGGTTCACCACGCGGATCAATACCGTCATCACCCCGATCAAGGCACCAAATACCAGACGACCCTGGTTGGTCATTGAGGCGGATACCGGATCGGTCGCCATGAACACCATGCCGAAGGCAAAGCCGCCAACCACCAGGTGCCAGTACCAAGGCATCGCAAACATCGGGTTGGTGTCAGAGCCCATCAAGTTGAAAAGCGAACTGGTGATGACCATGCCAAGGAACACACCCAGCATGATTCGCCAGGACGCGATACGCGTCCACAGCAACACCGCCGCACCGATGAAGATCGCAAGCGTGGAAACTTCACCGACCGAGCCCGGCACAAAACCGAGGAAGGCATCCCACCAGCTAAAGGTATCGGCCAGGGAGCCCATGCCTTCCTGGAAGGCCATAGACAGCGCCGTCGCGCCGGTGTAACCGTCGGCAGCGACCCAGACGGAATCGCCGGATATCTGCGCCGGGTAGGCGAAGTAAAGGAATGCCCGGCCGGTCAGCGCGGGGTTCAAGAAGTTCTTGCCGGTACCGCCGAAGATTTCCTTGCCGATCACCACGCCGAAGGTAATACCCAGCGCCACCTGCCAGAGCGGGATGGTCGCGGGAAGAATCAGTGCGAACAGCACCGACGTGACGAAGAAGCCTTCATTGACTTCGTGGCCGCGCTTGATGGCGAACAACACCTCCCAGAACCCGCCGACCGCAAAGGTCACCAGGTAGATGGGCAGGAAGTAAGTCGCCCCCAACACGAAGTTGGCCCATAGGCTGCTTGGGTCGTGTCCACCTGCCAGGGTCATCATGATGGCTTCGCGCCAGCCACCCATCGATGCATAGCCTGCCTCGATCGCCGTATTGGCTTGCCAGCCCGCGTTCCACATGCCAAAGAACATCGCCGGGAAGGTACACATCCAAACGGTGATCATGATGCGCTTGAGGTCAATACCATCGCGCACGTGGGCAGTGGTTTTGGCCACGCTGGGGGGCGAGTAGAAAATCGTATCTACGGCTTCATAAAGCGGGTAAAACTTTTCGTACTTACCGCCTTTATGGAAGTGCGGCTCGACGTTATCGAGTGTTTGTCGAATTCCCATCATCAGGCCTCTTTCTCGATCATGGTGAGATTGTCACGCAGAATGGGACCGTACTCGTATTTGCCGGGGCAAACGTAGGTACACAGCGCGAGGTCCTCTTCATCCAGCTCCAGACACCCTAACTGCATGGCAACCTCAATGTCGCCCACGATCAGCGAACGCAGCAGTTGCGTTGGCATGATATCCAGTGGCATCACGGTTTCGTAGACGCCTACCGGCACCATGGCACGCTCCGACCCGTTAGTCGATGTGGTAGGGGCGTAGTTTCTCAGGCCCTTGATCTTGGAAAGGTAGATACCCAGCACGGAATGGCGATTGGCGCCTGGCGACAACCAGCCCATGAAGGAGCGCTTGTTACCCTCTTCAAGCAAACTGATCTGATTGTCGAAACGTCCCAGATAGGTCAGCTTTCCTTCAGCGGTAAAACCTGAAAAGACTGATCCAGAAATAACGCGGGTGTCTTCCGGTTGGATTACATCGCCCGCCAAGAGTTCATCGGTACTGGCACCCAAGCGGGTACGCACCAGGCGCGGATTCTCGGCCCGCGGGCCACCGATGGCGACAACACGACTGACATCCAGCTTACCTTCGGCAAACAGCTTGCCAAAGGCGATGACATCCTGATAGCCAATATGCCATACCTTCTTGTGCAGCGCGACCGGCGACAGGTGATGGATATGCGTGCCTACCAGGCCTGCCGGGTGAGGCCCGGCGAAGCTTTCGGTGGTAACACCCTCTACATCGCCGCCGGGAACGGAGGCGTTGGCACCCGTACACAGAAAAACGTTGCCCTCGGTCAGGCGGGTTAGCACCTTGAGGCCGTCTTCAAATGCCTGGGTATTTTCATTGATGATCAGTGCCGGGTCAGCGCTGAGCGGATGGGTATCCACCGCGGTGACAAAGATATCGGCGGGTACGCTGTCAATGGCTGGCGTCCGCGAGAACGGGCGCGTGCGCAGCGCCGTCCAGAGCCCGGATTCTACCAGCTGATCGACCACGACCTGGCGGTCAAGCTGGCCTAACGAAGCACGCTCGTGAGAGGCAAAGCTGACCGCCTCCTCCTGCTCGTCGACCTTGATCACTACCGATAACAGACGACGCTTTTCGCCACGGTTGATTGCGAGCACTTCACCACCTGCGGGTGCCGTGAAGCGCACGCCGTCGGTTTTCTTGTCGGTGAAGAGCAGTTGGCCCAGTTTGACCTTGTCCCCTTCCTGAACTTCCATTGTCGGCTTCATGCCGACGTAGTCAGTACCCAGGATTGCCACGTGGCGCACAGGACGCGCATCGTCGATACGCTGCTCGGGCGCTCCCGTGATGGGGAGATCCAGGCCTTTTTTGACTTCGATCATAGTCTCGCCCAGTTGATGGATCGGATATACGAAGGTAAGGGGTTCGAATGCTTGTGTCTGCTCAGTGAATTGTTGTTTTCTGTTCAGATTGTTACCAGTCAGGTTCAAGCACGCTTGAACCACCCCGAAAAATCTACCGTATTATAAAGACAAGCGAGCCTAATGACTACATCAACTGGTGTCGCCCAAAGTGCTATAGACGTATATGTGGACATGTTTTTCGTCCCCATATACGAACAAAAACGCCACCTTGCGGTGGCGTAGGACGATTCTTGTACAATAAATAAAAAAGTAACGATCAACCTGCCTGATTGGGTAGCTTGAGAAAGCTCACGTTCGACATTTGCTGCAGAATGCGAATCACCTGACAGCTGTAGCCAAACTCGTTGTCGTACCAGACGTAGACCACGGCACTGTGGCCGTTCGCGATGGTGGCCTTGGCATCGACGATCCCGGCGTGGCGGTTACCGACGAAATCAGACGACACCACCTCAGGCGAATCCACGAAGTCAATCTGTTTCTGGTAGGCCGAATCGATCGACATGCGACGCAGATAGTCGTTGAGCGCAGCGGCATCGGTGGTCTTGTCCAGAGTCAGGTTGAGAATCGCCATGGACACGTTGGGAATGGGCACGCGAATCGCATTGCCCGTCAGCTTGCCCTCAAGCTCCGGTAACGCTTTGGCGGCCGCCTTGGCCGCGCCGGTTTCGGTCAACACCATGTTGAGCGCCGCACTGCGGCCGCGACGATCGCCCTTGTGATAGTTGTCGATCAGGTTCTGGTCGTTGGTGTAGGCGTGGACGGTTTCCACGTGACCGGTCACGACGCCGTACTCGTCGTTGAGCGCCTTCAGTACGGGAACGATGGCATTGGTGGTGCAAGACGCCGCCGAGACGATGCGATCCTGCTCGGTGATCGCCTCGTGGTTGATGCCGTACACGATGTTCTTGATGTCACCCTTGCCAGGCGCAGTCAGCAGGGCCTTGGAGGCGCCGGGGCATGCCACGTGCTGGCCAAGACCCGCTTCGTCGCGCCACATGCCGGTATTATCGACGATGACCGCATTATCGATGCCGTAATCGGTGTAGTCGATTTCGCTGGGGCTATCGGCGTAGATCACCTGAACCACATTGCCGTTGACCGTCAGGGTGCGCGCCTCGGCGTCGACCACGATAGTGCCGTCGAAAGGCCCGTGAACCGAGTCGCGGCGTAGCAGGCTGGCGCGCTTCTCGAGATCCTTGGCCACATCACCCCGCCCGCGCACGACAATGGCGCGAAGCTGCAAAAGGTTGCCACCGCCGGCTTTCTCGATCAGCACCCGAGCCAGCAGACGGCCGATGCGGCCAAACCCGTAAAGCACCACGTCCTTGGGCTCGCCCTTGCTCGCGCCCGGCTGGTAGCCGTCGACGATCTGGTGAAGCTCCTTGCGCAGAAAAGCATCGACATCGCCACCGCCCTGGCGTTTGAGCATGACCGCCAGCTTGCCGACGTCGACGTGAGCCGGGCCGAGGTTAAGCTCGCAAAGGGTTTTGACGATCGGGTAAGTATCCTCGACAGACAGTTCCGTGCCTTCGATCTTGCGCACGAAACGGTGATCCTTGAGGATGCGGATGACCGACTGATTGATCAACGAACGCCCGTACATGGTCGCCACAACATTGTGCTGACGGTATAGACGACCAATCAAGGGAATCATCTGCTCCGCCAGAGCTTCGTTGCTTTGCCATTCTTGAAAAACGTTATCGAGCGTTTGCTGACTCACGTGCGGCCTCATTAAGTAATGAATAATTTTCAAGTGTATTATCCTTAGCCGCTTAATAGGCCGCAATGCCTGGATAGTCGCAGACGATGTAGGGGGATTACACAAATGGCCGCCTGACTACAAGCGCGCTGGTTCTGCCTGAAAGCGATGATCGTGTATGATCTAGGCTCCGTTTCAGCGCAGAACGACATCTTTATTATGCCCACTTTTTCTTTACTTGCTCCGCCCCAGCCCGAGGGCGCGCGCGACACGCTTTACTGGACGTCGCCCCCCGGAAGCGCCGCCGCATTGGCCCTGGCTCGGCTCGCCGCTGACGCCCCACTGCTGGTGATCACCCCAAGCACCGCCAGCGCCCAGCGTCTGGAGCAAGACCTGTCGTTTTACAGCGATGTGCCGGTACTGCCCTTCCCCGATTGGGAAACGCTGCCCTATGACAGCTTTTCACCCCATCAGGATATCGTGTCGGCACGACTGCGCACGCTGAGACAGCTGCAGGACGGCGTGCGGGGACTTGTTCTGGTGCCCATCAATACGCTGATGCAGCGCCTGCCGCCGGTCGACTACATTGCCGGGCGCGTGCTGACCCTGAGCGTGGGCGACAAACTCGACCGCGAACCGTTCCGCGAGGCCCTCTCCCGGGCCGGCTACCGAGCGGTGGAAACCGTCTATGAACCCGGCGAATACGCCATGCGCGGCGCCCTGATCGACCTGTTTGCCATGGGCATGGACGCGCCCATCCGGATCGACCTGTTCGACGACGAAATCGATACCCTGCGGCATTTTGACCCGGGCAGCCAACGCTCTACCGACAAGCTCGACGCCATCGAACTGCTGCCCGCCCACGAGTACTCGCTGAGCCGGTCGTCGATTGCCTGCTTCCGCGAGCAGTTCGAGACACTTTTCGATGTCGATCCGCGTCAGTGCCCGCTGTACAACGATGCCCTCAAGGGCATCCCCTCGCCGGGACTCGAACACTATTTGCCGCTGTTTTTCGAACAGACAGCGTCCCTGTTCGACCACCTCACCAAGGACACGCGGGTCGCCATGCTACCCGAGGTCTATCAGGCGGCCGAACAGCACTGGCAGGCAATTGAAAGCCGCTACGCCAACCTGGGCGTCGACCCCACGCGGCCGCTGCTGCCGCCCCACCGCGCCTTCTTCCCGGTCAGCGACGTGTTCGCGGCGATCAAGCAGCGCCCGAGAGTCGAGCTGACCGACGACCCCGACCAGCGCCATGCGCTAGCGCCCATGGCCCAGGCACTGCCGCCCTTAGCGGTAAATCCTCGCGCCAAGCGCCCGCTCGGCGAGCTGGCCGATTTTCTCCAGCGCGAGGACGCCTCCCGCGTTCTGCTGGTGGCCGAGTCCCGGGGGCGACGCGAAGCCCTGGAGGAACTGCTGACGCCGCTGTCGCTGAAGATTCCCCACGTCGACAGCTTTAAGGCGTTTCTCGAGGGCGATCAGCCCATTGCGATTACCGAAGGACTGATCGACAGCGGCCTGTGGCTGACCGAACCACCCCTGGCGGTGATCAGCGAAACGGAGCTGTTCGGCGACGTGGTACGCCAGAGCCGCCGCCGTGAAAAGGCCACCGACGATAACGAGTTTGCCGTTCGCCATCTTTCAGAACTGCGCAAAGGCGCCCCGGTGGTACACCAGGCCCACGGCGTGGGTCGCTACATCGGCCTCGAAGCGCTGGAGGCCGGCGGCCAGGCCAACGAGTTTCTGGCGCTGGAATACGCCGACGGGGCCAAGCTTTATGTCCCGGTGGATAGCCTTCATCTGATTTCCCGCTACAGTGGTGCCGATGACGAACTGGCTCCGCTGCACAAGCTCGGCTCTGACCAGTGGGAAAAAGCCCGCAAAAAAGCCGCCGAGAAAATTCGCGACACCGCAGCGGAACTGCTCGACATCTATGCCCGTCGCGAAGCACAGGAAGGCGTGGTGTACGAAGCGCCCAGCGATGATTACGCCCGTTTTGCGGGCAACTTCCCGTTCGAAGAGACCCCCGACCAGCAGGCGGCCATCGAGGCGGTCATCAATGACATGACCTCGCCCCAGCCCATGGATCGCGTCGTCTGTGGCGACGTTGGGTTCGGCAAGACCGAAGTCGCCATGCGCGCCGCCTTTCTGGCCGTGCAGTCGGGGCGTCAGGTCGTTGTGCTGGTGCCCACCACTCTGCTGGCACGCCAGCACTTCGAGAACTTCCGCGACCGCTTCGCCGACACGGCGGTCAATATCGGCCTTATTTCGCGTTTTACCCATGGCAAGGAGATGAGCAAGACGCTCGACGACATCAAAAACGGCCAGACCGATATCGTCATCGGCACCCATAAGCTGCTGGCCAACAGCGTCGCGCTGCCCAAGATGGGGTTGCTGATCATCGATGAGGAGCACCGCTTTGGCGTTGCCCAGAAAGAGAAACTCAAGACCCTGCGAGCCGAAGTCGATATTCTCACGCTGACGGCCACGCCGATCCCCCGGACCTTGAACATGGCGATGAGCGGCATTCGCGACCTGTCGATCATCGCCACGCCGCCGGCGCGACGCCTGTCGGTCAAGACCTTTGTCCAGCAGCATCAGGACGGCGTGATCAAGGAAGCTCTGTTGAGGGAAATCCTGCGCGGCGGCCAGGTATACTTCCTGCATAACGAGGTCAAGACCATCGAGAATGCCGCCGAGCGCATTCGCACCCTGGTGCCGGAAGCCCGCGTGGCGGTCGCTCACGGACAACTGCCCGAGCGCAGCCTCGAGCGGGTGATGTCCGATTTTTATCACCGGCGCTTCAACGTACTGGTCTGCTCGACCATTATCGAAACCGGTATCGACGTGCCCAGCGCCAACACCATCATCATCGAGCGGGCCGACAAATTTGGCCTGGCCCAGCTGCACCAGCTGCGCGGGCGGGTGGGTCGCAGCCACCACCAGGCTTACGCATACCTGCTGACGCCGACGCCCAAGGTGATGACACGCGATGCCAAAAAACGCCTGGACGCGATCAGCGCCTCCGACGACCTGGGTGCCGGCTTCACCCTGGCAAGCCACGACATGGAAATCCGCGGCGCGGGGGAGCTGCTGGGCGACGAGCAAAGCGGCCAAATGGAAACCATTGGCTATACCCTGTACATGGAAATGCTGGATCGTGCGGTGAAGGCCATTCGCGCGGGCAAGACACCCAATATCGACGCCCCCTTCGATAGCGGCGTCGAAATCAGCCTCAACCTGCCGGCGCTGATTCCCGACGATTATATCCATGATGTCCAGCAGCGGCTGGTGATGTACAAGCGCATCGCCAATACCCAAAGCGACACCGAGCTCAAGGAGCTGCAGGTAGAATTGATCGACCGTTTTGGCCTCCTGCCCGCGCCGGTCAAGCACCTCATCCGCCAGACGCGGCTGCGTCAGCGTGCCGAGCAGCTCGGCATCAAGCGCCTGGAAGCAGGCGAGAAACGTGGCCGCATCATCTTCGATACCCACACCCAGGTGGATCCCTATACCCTGGTGACGCTCATCCAGACGTCGCCCCAACACTACCGGCTTGACGGCTCGGATACGTTACGCTTCGAATTTGACATGGAAACGATCGACCAGCGGTTTGAGCATATCGAGTCACTGTTAACCACACTCAATCAAAAAGTGGCGGCCGCGTAAGGGTTGCGGCAAACTGCGCCTATTGCCATCGCCAGAACCAGCGATGTATTCACTGATTAGGAACACCCATGAACATTCGTCATACTCTTTTCTGCTGGGGCCCTACCAGCCTTGCGGTGCTGCTAGCGGCGAGCCTGTCGGCGCCTGTGATGGCGCAATCGGACGACGAGTCGTCGAACGACACTACCCTCGAAGTCAGCGAAACGGCCATTGAAAGCGCCGAGTTGGTAGCGGTGAAGTCGCCCAACAACCTTCCTCGCGGCGAGTTTCGCCTGCCCGAAGAAGGCGATGTGATTGGTGAGCGCTATACCGTCACTGTCGAGAATCCTGAAGACACGCTGATCGATATCGCGCGGCGGCACAATATCGGTTACGAAGAAATTCGCATGGCCAACCCCGATGTCAGTATCTGGGTGCCGGGGGAAGGCACGGAAGTCGTCATTCCGTCCCGCTACATTCTGCCGCCGGTTGAACGCGAAGGTATTGTGATCAACCTGTCGGAACTGCGTCTCTACTACTACCCTGCCGACAAGCCTGGCATCGTCGAGACATATCCAGTGAGCGTAGGTCGCGAGGAATTTGCCACGCCGGTCGGCAAGACCAAAACCACCATCAAGGTGAAGGATCCGGCCTGGTCGCCACCCGCCTCCATGCGGCGGGAAGCCGCCGAACGTGGCGAACCTGCCCCCTCGGTGGTACCCGCAGGTCCCGACAATCCGCTTGGCCGCCACGCGATTCTGCTCGGCCTGCCAAGCTACCTGATTCATGGTACCAACCGCCCGGACGGCGTGGGAATGCGCGTCAGCCGGGGCTGTATCCGCATGTACCCGGAAGATATCGAATCGCTCTACGAGCGGGTCCCAAGCGGCACCCCCGTGAACCTGATTGACGCGCCGTTCAAGGCTGGCTGGGCGTCTGACGGCACGCTGTTTGTGCAGTCCTACCCGCAGCTCGAAGAAAACCTGGATGATTTCGAGCCGCTGCTAGAAGCCCTCAAGCGTGTTTCCGAACTCACCGACGACAAGGTGCCGGTTGACTACGCCCAGATAAGGCATGCGGTAGAGTCGCCCAACGGTGAGTTTATCGCTCTGTACGGCCCTCAGGCGCCTGCCCCTGAGCCGGAGGAGCCTTCCCCCCTTGAGCAGGGCATCTTTGAAGAGCTTGAACTGACCAAGGCATCCAGTGACGATGACGAGGCGTAAGCCTCTCATTGCCAACGCATCGGCCAGCAAACGCCAGCCACAAAAAACCCCGCCGAAGCGGGGTTTTTTGCATGCCTAGTCGTTGTGAAGAACTTGGCTCTCACAACTGCTAAGTCATATTACTTCTGCATGGAACGCTCGAACATGCGCTCCATTTCAGCACGGTTCTGCTCGGACATCTGCAGGGCTGCTTGCGCGTCGCGCTGAGCCTGGTTGGCAGTGTTCAGAGCTTGAGAAGCCATGCTACGTGCTTCAGCGGCATCAGCTTGTGCTGATTCAGCTGTCATGCGAACTTCTTCCAGTGCGCCGGTAGACGCACAACCAGCCAGGATGGCCAGTGAAGCGGCAGCAGCAGACATCTTCAGAGTTGTCTTAAAAGTCATCGTGTTCTCCTTGGATCTTCCTTGGGTACAACGTTTAAGGGTATGACAAACATCAGGCTACGAAACGAGTCTGAATTTGTCTACCTGCGGTGCAGGTTCTTGACAGTGACTTGTGCCGCAAAGCACGTGAGCCAAACGCTGTTTTATAATAGTCCACAACGCTTGTCTATAGCCACTCGTGTAAAGCCTCGAACTTCCTTCTGCAACACCAGCTTAGCGGATCACCACGCGGGTGCCAACCTCGACCAGCTCGGTAAGGCGCTCGATTTGCGAATTGGTCACCGCGACACAGCCTTGCGTCCAGTGATAGCGGCCATGAATCTCTGGATCGGCCTCGCCCAGGCCATGAATGCCAATGGCGCCGCCCAGCACGGTATCCTGAGGGGGCTGCCGGTGACGTCGGTAGTAATCGAAGTAGGCATCGTAATCGGCCTGAGAGTAGGTGCCGTCTTGTAACGCCATGCGCGCATGGGTCGGGGTCGGGTAATTGACCCCCATGAAGATGTGCCACTTGCTGTCGTGATTGAAACGATTGATGCGGAACTCACCCAGCGGCGTGGCGTTGCCACCACGCAGCCGCTGGGTGCGTGCGCCTCCGCGACCGAGGGAAACCGGACGGAACGCCTCGACCACGCTATTGCCACGATAAACGGTGAGTGTCGCTGCCTTATCGTCAATCAGCACCCACTGCTCACCGGGCTCGCGCGGCCTTGCAGCGCGCTGCAGCTGATCCGCCACCAGGTCAGGGAAGGCTTCAGACGCTAGCGTAACCTTGGCTGCCGCACTGGCAGCCGCAGGAAACCCCATGGCCAAGGCCAGGAAATGGCGACGGGTAAACGGCTTCATGCAAGGCTCTCACACAGGAAATGGGTAACGGCATATTGCCGTGGCAGAAACTTTATACCGTACATCAAGGCTGCCTCCAATAGGCGTTATCCTATTAAACGCCCTGCAGCTCTTCGATGCTCGCTACTATGCGCCGCAGCTCGGCATTGTGACCTTCCGCCAAGGCGTTGAAAAACTCGGCCTCGGGTTCGATCACGGCCCGGTTGACCCGGTGGCGATAGAGCGCTTCCAGGGTGCGATGCGCCTCGACCGCCGATTCCATGACCGCCTCGATGGAGTTACCCAGCGGCTTATCGGCCAGTTGCTGGAGCTCGGGCGGCTGGGGAAAATCGCTGGGATCGTCGAACCACGTCTCCAGCACCTCGCGCTTTTCGTGGCTTTCATCGAAAATAGCGCGCAGCCCGGCCTGCATACGGGTTTCATGATCGGCCAGGTAGCTGAGCACCATCTGCAGACGCTCGCTTTCGCAATCGGCGGCCCGAGCGCTGTACTGACTGGCGAGGCGACCATGATAGGCCTCGACCCAGGCGATCAAATCTTTCACTTGGTTATAGCGCATTGTCGTTTCCTTCTTGCCCTTCTCTTACCGGCCCACGTCTTTCAGGCCCCTCTTTTGCCAGCTACGCGCTTCACACGGCCTGGCCCGCTACTGCGTTACCACTCCTGGCTGGTTTCGCGCAGCGCGGCCACTTCACGCTTGGCGGCGTTGAGCTGCGTCACGAGCTGATCCCCAAGGCTGGCCTGATCGCTCACCGCAATCATCGACGGATTGGCTGCACGTCGCTTGGCCGCACCGTCGCTGCTGTGCAGACTGTTCAGTTGCTCTACTAGCCAGAACAGCCAGCTGTCCGGCTGATGGACGAGATCGCGCAGGCGCTGAAGCTCGGCCATGGCCGGACCGTCGTCGGACAGTAGATAACGCCATTCGTGCTGTGACAAGCGGGCATGCTCCGTCACTTCACGCAACAAAGAGGTTAGCGCCAGCTCAAACAGGGCGAGCGCGCCTTCTTCCTGCGCCATGCGTCGCGCGGTGGCGTGTTCGTCATCTTCGGCGGTCGAAACCGCCAGCAGCTCAGCCTGATAGAGCAACTGGTTGGTGCGCGATTGATCACTCATTTTTTGCGCTTGTCCTCCACGTGCCACTTGCCGCCTTCATAGGTTGCCTTCCAGCCGGTGGCCTTGCCCTCTTCATCGGTCATCACGTACTGCTCTTTGAACTTGCGCGAGTAACGGATCTGCGCCGGGCGTCCATCCGGATCTTCACTGGGCGCATTGAGGATGTAGTGGTACTTCTCGGGCAGCTCGTCGGCATGCGCCTTGAGCTCCTTGACCAGCGGCGGGCGCGTTTCGCGGTTCTTGGGGAATTTGCTCGCCGCCAGGAACAACCCGCTCGCACCGTCGCGCAGCACGTAGTGATCGTCGACCTTCTGGCAGGCAAGCTCCGGCATTGCAATAGGATCCATTTTGGGCGGCGCCACTTCGCCACTTCTTAACAGCTTGCGCGTATTTTTACACTCGCTGTTGGTACAGCCGAAATACTTGCCGAAGCGGCCCGATTTAAGCTGCATGTCGGCACCGCACTTGTCGCATTCGATCAGCGGCCCGTCGTAGCCCTTGATCTTGAACTTGCCAGTTTCGACCTCGTAGCCTTCACAATCCGGACTGTTGCCGCAGATATGCAGCTTGCGAGTTTCGTCAATCAGATAGTTGTCCATCGCCGTCCCGCATGTCGGGCAGCGGCGCTTGGCGCGCAGGGCGTCGGTCTCGGCGGCTTCATCGGCATCGGCAGCCACCGCTTCCTCGCCGGGAATCAGGTCGATAGTGGTCTTGCAGCGCTCCTTGGGCGGCAGGTTGTAGCCACTGCAGCCCAGGAAAACACCCGTGGACGCCGTGCGGATCTGCATTTTGCGGCCGCAGCTGGGGCAGTCGATATCGGTGGGCACCGGCTGGTTGGGGCGCATGCCTTCTTCGCTTTCCGCCTGGACGAGCTCGTCGCGGAATTCAGCGTAGAACTCATCCAGCAGGCCCCGCCAGTTGCGCTCGCCTTCGGCCACTTCATCGAGGCTATCTTCCATGCGGGCCGTAAACGAGAAGTCCATCAGATCCGGGAAGGACTCCTTCAATCGCTCGGTAACGATGTCGCCGAGCTTTTCGGCATAGAAGCGGCGATTCGCCAGCTGCACGTAGCCACGATCCTGGATCGTCGAGATGATCGAGGCGTAGGTCGAGGGACGCCCGATCCCCTGCTTTTCGAGCTCCTTGACCAGGCTCGCTTCGGTGTAGCGCGCGGGCGGCTTGGTGAAGTGCTGCTGCGGGTCGAGCGCTTCCAGGGTCATCGACGTGCCGATGGGGAGATCGGGCAGGCGCTGATCTTCATTTTTACCGCTGGGCTTCATGACCCGGGTATAGCCGTCGAACTTGAGCACGCGCCCTTTGGCCCGCAACTCGTAGCCGTCCACTTCAACGCTCAGAGTGCTGGAAAGGTACTCGGCGGGCGTCATCTGGCAGGCGACGAACTGGCGCCAGATCAGCTCGTACAAACGCTCGGCATCACGCTCCATGCCCACCAGGTCGGTTGCCTGGCGGTCTACGCTTGAGGGACGAATGGCCTCGTGGGCTTCCTGAGCGCTTTCCTTGCTGCTGTAGCGATTGGGCGTGTCGGGCAGATAGCGCGGCCCGTACTCTTCGCCGATAAAGCTGCGCGCGTTTTCCACCGCGTCTTTCGACAGGTTGGTGGAATCGGTACGCATGTAGGTAATGTAGCCCGCCTCATAAAGCCGCTGGGCCATGGTCATGGTCTTTTTCACTGAAAAGCCCAGGCGCCCGCTGGCTGCCTGCTGCAGCGTCGAGGTGATAAACGGCGCCGTCGGCTTTGAGCTGGTTGGCTTATCTTCCCGGGAGGTAATCGACAGCTTGGCTTTTCTGAGCTGTTCGATACGTTCCAGCGTGTCTTTTTCCGACGTCGGGCGAAACGCCTTGCCATCCTGGCGCACCAGGGCAAAGCGCACCTGGTCGCCCTCCGGCGAGGCCAGATCGGCATGCACGTCCCAGAACTCCTCGGGGATGAACGCACGAATTTCGCGCTCGCGTTCGACAATCAAACGTACCGCCACGGACTGAACGCGACCCGCCGACAGCCCCCGGGCGATCTTGGCCCAGAGCAGCGGCGACAGCATGAAGCCAACCACCCGGTCCAGGAAACGCCTGGCCTGCTGGGCTTCGACTCGCGGAATATTCAAGGCGCCCGGTGCCTTGAAGGCATCCTGAATGGCGTTCATGGTGATCTCGTTGAACACCACTCGCTTGTAGCGACTGTCGTCTCCACCGATGGTTTCGCGCAGGTGCCAGGCAATCGCTTCACCCTCGCGATCCAAATCCGTTGCCAGATAAACGGCGTCGGCTTTTTCGGCGAGCTTTTTAAGCTCGGCCACGACCTTTTCCTTGCCGGGCAGCACTTCATAGTTCGCTTCCCAGCCGTTATTCGGGTCGATGCCCATTCGCCGAATCAGTTGGTCCTGCGCCTTGAGCTTTTTGTACTCGGCTTTCTCGTCCGCCGACATCTTGCGTGTTGCCGCGGCTTGGCGAGCGCGCTCCTTGGGGTCAGAGGCTGCCTTACCTGAGCCGCTGGTCGGCAGGTCACGGATGTGACCCACGCTCGACTTTACGATGAAATCGTTGCCGAGGTATTTATTGATCGTCTTCGCTTTGGCGGGCGACTCGACGATGACCAGTGACTTGCCCATAGTGCTCCACTTTCTTAGTGCACACGCTGACGGTGCAATGAATACGTTGCCGCCACAGCCATCACAAGCCGCGCGGTCGGAAAAATGCGCCTACCCTACCCCAGCCCATTGCGAAGCGCCAGTGGTGAGCACAAGGATACCGTCGCGTTGGTGGTGACGAGCATCAGGCTTTTCAATCAAGGCGTTGCTAGACACTAGACTGCCGCTAGCGCAACGGCAACCCAAAATTCCTCAGTCCAGAACGCAAACACCCCCGCCGACCGGCAGGGGTGCAGAGCTCGCGCAACGCCATCACTCGCCTTCGGGCGGGGTCTTGCGTTTAGCTGGTGTGGCTTTTTTGGTACTCGCCGTTGCAGGCTTGGCCGCGGGCTTCTCGGCCACGTCCTTGGCCGCCTGCTGCGGGGCTTGCGGGCTTGACGCCACCTGCTGCTGGACAGCCGGGCGGGCCTGATCGAACAGCTCGCCGACCTGGGTCAGGCGTGATGCGACATGCTCCGACAGCTCACCGCTCGCCGACAGCACATCTTCGAGATGCGACATATGCGCGTCGATCTCGTCGTTGCTTTGCCCCTTCAACAGAGCAGGCAAGGCGTTGAGCGCCTGCTCGCGGTCCAGCTTCAGGATAAAGAACTGCTCACGCACCAACCGCTTGAAGTCGCACAGCTTGGCATTGGGCTCAAGAGCCGCCCGTGATGCGCGTAGCCGCTTGAAGTTGCGCTCGTCGGTGGCCGGCGCGCCGCCCAGGATATAAATCAGCGCCCGCATGACGGCTTCGTGGGAGCCACCCTTGGCAATCTTGGCGCGCAGTTCCTCCTGGCGCTGCTCTATAAAGCGACGGTGCTCGGGCTCAGCGCCGGGACGACGGCGGTGTACGTGCGCGTCACCATAGAGACCGACGGCCGCCTGCAAGAGGGGTTGGCCGTAGATATCCATGAACAGCCGTTCGGTGGCGCTATCCCGCGCATCACGAAAGGCGTTGAGCCCGGTGACGATTTGATCCGACGTCATGGTTTCCACGGCCTTGAACAGGTTGTCCTCGCCCACTGGGTGACGCGATAGGCGAATCCGGTCGGCCATGACCGGCAACGGCACGGTCATGGGGTTGCGGTCCGACAGTAGCTTGTAACCCAACCGGATGGGGTGCATACGACGAATCAAGCGGGCGGCTTCCGGCGTCATGACCGCCTGCAACCAGGGCTGCATATACAAACGGTACAGGCCAAGATTGATTTCGGAAATGCGCGCCACCGTAGCAAACCGGCGGTCGTCCTCCGGCTTGTGCATGACCTCACGGTCCAGCTCGTCGAAATCGCGGGGGGTAAACTCAAGCAGGTAGTCGCGCTCGATCAGCTCGCCTTCGTCGTGATCATCGGCATGGGTGATCGTGGTCTCATAGAGTCCCGGCGGCATCACATCGATGTAGTCCATGTTGGCCGTGAACTCGGTATGTTCCTTGCGCGACACGCTGCTCGACACGAAGATGCCCAGGTGACCGGTAGTATCGTGCTGACAGTAAACGATGGTCTGCTCGTTGGCGATAATATCGTTTTCGTCTTCGTACAGATCGCGAATCCAGCCCAGCGCTTGGGGCGGCGGGGTAATATCGTCGCCGCGCGAGCAGAACACCACCACCGGTGAACGCACGTTGCGTAGATCGATGCGGCGACCGTCGCGGGTTACCAGTTGGGCGGTCGACAGGCGATTGCCGACAAACAGGTTATCGACGATGTACTGGATTTCTTCGCCGCCCAGCACCACATGGCCGCCCCACCAGCGCTCGAATTCGAGGTAGCGATTAGACTCGGTATCCACGTTGGCAAACAGGTGGTACTGCTTCTTCCAATAGGTATTAGCCGGATTGAGGCGCTCGAAGTTCTGCACCAGCCAGGCGCCGTCGAACAGGCCATTGCCCAGATCACTGGTCAATGCCGTCACCCAGCTGCCGCCGGTCATTCCGCCGGTATAGCGCATCGGTGCCTTGCCGTGCTCGCCTGCCCAGTAGGACAGCGGGGCACCGGCGATCAGAATCGGGCCGAAGACATCAGGCTCCAGGGCGGCCGCCATCATCAGCTGCCACCCGGCCTGACAGTTGCCGACGACCATGGGCTTTTCCGTGGTTTCGGGGTGGCGCTCGATCACATGGCGCAGAAACGCCACTTCCGACTCGACCACATCCTCGACGGTCTGCCCCGGTTCAGGAAACGGCAGGAAACCGATGAAGTAACAGGGATGACCTGCCCTCAACGCCACTCCCAATTCGCTGTCGGGTTTGAAGCCGCCGATACCCGGCCCGTGCCCGGCACGCGGATCCACCACCACAAAGGGGCGACTAAGCGGATCAGTTTCTACCCCCTTGGGCGGTATGACGCGCAATAGTTCGTAGTTGGTGGGCTGGGGCAAGGTGCGGCCATCCACCAGCACTTCGGTTTCAAACCCCAACACGCTGGGCTTGGTCTGTTCCATGTGGGCCAGGTATTGATTGCCGCGCTCGCGCATCACATCCAGGTAAAGCACGCTACGTTCAACGCTGTCTCGCCAGTAGTCAAAGGCGGCACGACCAAACCCGAAAGGGTCGAACAGCGAGGCCATGGCATCGCTCACGGATGCCGTCGCGTCCTCTTGGCTTGCCGACGGGCGAGCTTGAGTTGGCATTAGAGGGTTAGCGAAGAAGTTCATAGAGTCTCCCATTGGGTTAATGCGGAAGCATCGAACCCGAAAGCAATGATGCTGCAACGCAATATAGTTTAGGACACTCGCTGCGACACGTCGATGCCTATTGCAGACTCATTGGTATAACCTATGGCCGGTGCTCGGTTGCCACAGCCCTGAACCATCGGCCGTCGAAAACGTTCTCACCGAGCAGTCGCCTTTTATGCCGCCCTCAATGGATCAAGGATCGCCATGTCGTTGCTAAACCGCCTCACGTTTCGCCAGCTCCAGGTCTTTCAGGCGGTGCTCGTGCAGCGCTCCTACTCCCGCGCAGCAGCAGAGCTGGGGCTGACCCAGCCCGCAGTCAGCGCCCAGATTCGCCAGCTGGAACAGGCCCTGGGGCAACCCTTGTTCAAATACAGCGGCAAAACGCTGCATGTACTGCCTGCCGCCGAGACCCTCTCGGACTCCACACGAGAAATTTTCGGCCAGCTCTCGCGTCTGCAGATGACCCTGGGCGAACAGAACGGCAAGCTTTCAGGCGAGCTGAACTTGACTGCGGTGTCCTCCGCCCAATACGTGGTGCCCTACCTGCTGGCCAGATTCCGCGCCCACTATCCGGACATCAACGTGCGGCTGCATGTCTGCAACCGCCGCCAGGCCCTCGAGCGCCTGGGCGAACAGCGCGATGACCTGGTGATCATGGCCATGGTGCCCGAGGATGACCGCCTGGTGGTGATGCCTATTCTGGAGAACGAGCTGATTGCCGTGGTATGGCCCCATCACCCGCTACTCTCGATGCCCAACCCCTCTCTGAGCGATTTTGCCCGCCACTACGTGCTGATGCGCGAACCCGGCTCTGGGGTGCGCAATGCGTTCGAGCAGCTCGCCGGCCACAAGGACGTTGCGCTTGCCCACTGCATCGAGATGGGCACCAACGAAGCCATCAAGCAAGGGGTCATGGCGCAGCTGGGCGTCGCCGTACTGCCCCGCCTGGCGGTCAAGCTGGAAATCGAGCAGGGATTACTCACCGAATTGGCACTGCCCGATTTTCCCATTCGCCGCTCCTGGTGCACGGTGTATGCTCGCGAGCGCTACCCCTCGCCGGTCACCGAGCTCTTCCTGCGTTTTGTGCGTAATCACCTGGCCGAGCACCGTGAACATTTTCGGTCACCGCCGAGCCCGCTGCCCAGTCATGGAGTCGCCTGCCTGCCGATGACAGGCAACTAGGCGGCGGTGTCGTGCAAAAGGCAAATTATGTTACATTAAGCCTTACTACCTGCGTATCAATCGGCATGCCGTCAGACAAGGCTTACCCGCCAGATGACGTTGTCTGCCGCCCAGTAGAGAGGCTCTCTCGCTATGAGCAATAACACCTCGCCACGTGTCCCCAGCGGTGAAAAATTCCGCAACGAGCACGGCATGACGGTGATCAAAGATGGCATGAAGCAGCGCAAGGCCGAGGCTGAGGCCCCTTCTTTAGATCGCAAGCCTAAATGGCTGCGCGCTCAGATCCCCGGTGGCGAGCGCTTTGAGGCGGTCAAGAAGAACGTCGCCACCCACCGGCTGAGCACGGTGTGCGCCGAATCCCACTGCCCGAACATGGGCGAGTGCTGGAGCAACGGCACGGCGACGATCATGCTGATGGGGTCGGTATGTACGCGTGCCTGCCGTTTCTGCGCGGTCGACACCGGCAACCCGCAAGGCTGGCTTGATCACGAGGAGCCTGAAAACACGGCGAAATCGGTTGAGCTGATGGGCCTTCGCTACATCGTGCTGACCTCGGTCGACCGCGACGATCTGGACGACGGCGGCGCCGGCCACTACGCCAACTGCATTCGCGCCATCAAGGCGCGTACGCCTCACGTGGTGGTGGAAGCACTGACCCCGGATTTCGACGGTGCGCCAGCAGCGATCGAGCAAGTAGCCGATTCCGGTCTTGAAGTCTTTGCCCAGAACGTCGAAACGGTGGAGCGGCTGACCAGCCGGGTGCGCGACCCCCGGGCGGGCTACCGCAAGACGCTGGATGTGCTGGCCCATGCAAAACGCCATCGTCCCGGCGTGATCACCAAGACCAGCCTGATGCTCGGCCTGGGTGAAACCGACGAAGAGATCCTGCAGACGTTTGACGACCTCCGCGAGATCGGCGTCGATATCGTGACGCTGGGACAATACCTGCGCCCGACCAAGAACCACCTGCCGGTGGAGCGCTGGGTGACACCTGAGGAATTTGATCGCTACCGCGAAATCGGCCTTGAGAAAGGCTTCATGGAAGTGCCGTCGGGCCCGCTGGTTCGCTCGAGCTACCGTGCCGACCGGGTGTTTGAAAAGAACAACCTGGGGCTGGCGTCACCGGCCAAGGTGCCTGGTCAGGAACCGGATCCCAACTTGATCCCGGCGCTCAACGTCGGATAACTGCATTGCCCTGCCACCGCTACTCGGTTAGCGGTGGCCGTTCAACGCCCGCTACTAACGACCGCTTTAGCTTCCCCGCCAGCGCCTTGGCAAGCTGCTCACCTACCTGATGATCACCTGGCAGCGATACCCAGTCCGCCAGACGCGTCATCGGCATGCCCGCGTAGCCGCAAGGATTGATGCAGGCAAAAGGCGACAGATCCCCGTCCACATTGAGCGCCACACCGTGGAAGCTCGCCCCGCGGCGAATGCGTAACCCCAGTGAGGCGATCTTGGCCTCGCCGGCATCATCACTCACATAGACCCCCGGCGCATCAGGCCGCGCCCTCGCCGTCACGCCGTAACTTGCCAGCACCTCGATCACGGCGTCTTCGAGGGCGGTGACCAGCGTGCGTACACCGAGCTTCGTCCGACGAACATCCAGCAGCGGGTACAGCACCACCTGACCGGGGCCATGGTAGGTCACCTGTCCGCCCCGGTCGGTCTGCACCACCGGAATATCACCCGGCATCAGGATATGCTCGGGCTTGCCGGCTTGTCCCTGGGTAAACACCGGGTCGTGCTCGACCAGCCAGAACTGGTCGGGCGTATCGGCGTCGCGCTGGTCGGTCAACGAGCGCATTGCCTGCCAGACCGGCAGATAGGGCTTTCGACCCAGCACGTGCAGCTCGATGGGCGGGGCGGCCATTACACCACCATGTGCACAAGGCCAGTGGCTTTCAGCTCGTCGAACAGCTGGCTTAGCTGCTGCTCCCCGGTGGCCGTAATGGTGACACGCACCGATTGAAAACGCCCGTTGCGACTATCAATGACCTGCATGGTCGTTTCATCGAAATCAGGCGCATGGCGAATGATCACCTGACAGACCCGCGCCGGAAAATCCTCGGTGGCATCCCCCACCACCTTGATCGGGTAGGGGCACGGGAAGTTGATCTTGGGCGGCTCTTGCGTCGCCGGCTGACGCAGGTCGCGAAAGCCTTTCTGTCCACCTTTTGTTGACATGTCACACTCACTGATTTGGCAAATGGTAGGTCTATCCACGACAGTAAGACAGTCGCTACCTAGTCAGTAAAATCACTGATCAGGTTGGAGAAGAAACGCCGCACCTGATCAAGAAGCTTCTTGAAAAAGCCGCCTTCTTCGACGTCTTCCAGGGCAACCAGGCGCCGTTCACCAACGACGCGGTCACCCATGTGAATCTCCAGCGTGCCGACTTCGTCGCCCACAGTCAGGGGTGCCTGGAGATCGGCGTTAAGGTTCAATCGCGCACGCAGCTCGTCGCTGCGGTTGCGCGGCAACGTCATGGTGACTTTCTCATCGACACCGACGCGGACTTCGTTGATATCACCACCCCAGACCCGCGGCGTTGCCAGCACGGCGCCACGGTCGTAGAGGTTCATGGTTTCAAAAAAGCGGAAGCCGTAACTGAGTAGCTTCTGGGTTTCCTGGGCGCGGGCTTCTTCAGAATCGGTGCCCATGACCACCGAGATCAGCCGCATATCGTCACGCTTGGCCGACGACACCAGGCAATAACCAGCCTCTGACGTCCAGCCAGTCTTCAAGCCGTCAACCGAAGGGTCACGCCATAGCAGGCGATTACGGTTGGGCTGTTCGATGCCACCGTAGGTAAAGCTACGCTGGGAATAGATCGCGTAATGCTCGGGGTAGTCGTTGACAATGTGCTGTGTCAGCAACGCCATGTCACGCGCCGAGGAGTAATGGTTTTCTCCTGGAAGCCCGGTGGGGTTTTCGAAGTTCGAGTTGTTCATTCCCAGACGCGCCGCGTGCTGGTTCATCAAATCAGCGAACGGCGCTTCACCTCCTGCCAGGTGCTCGGCCATGGCCACGCTGGCATCGTTCCCGGAGACGATGACGATACCGTGCAGCAAGTCTTCAACGGCCACCTGATCGCCGACTTCCACAAACATCTTGGAGCCCCCAGTGCGCCAGGCGTTCTCGCTGATGCTAACCTGGTCGTCGAGGGCAATGCTGCCGCGGTCAAGTTCGCGCTCCACCAGATAGGCGGTCATCAGCTTGGTCAAACTGGCCGGTGGCAGGCGCTTATCAGCTTCATGCTCGGCCAGCACCTCACCGCTGTCAGCATCCATCAGGATCCATGATTTGGCAGCCAACTGGGGAGGCGCCGGTATGAGGGTTTGCGGCTGCGGCACCTCCTGGGCATCGACGGAAGGAGTGATCACCAGCGCGGCGGCCAAAACGCACAGTCGGGCGGAAGAAAAAAGGGTATTCAACACACTCATGGTAACAGTCTCGTTAACTTGAAAAGGACACGACCCGCAGTACGCGTCGACATAAAAAATGGTGCGCAATTATCGCACGATAAACACATCGGTAAAGCCCGCATCGTGCAATGCTTTACGGGCTTCAGCCTCCTGGTCGGCCGCAACCGGGCCCACCTGAACACGATACACATCATCACGGGCCTGAACCCTTACCTGATGTGCTAGTTCGTCGCTCAAGCGTGCTTGCAGCTGCTCGGCGGTCCGGGCGTCACCCAGCGCGGCAATTTGCAGATACACCGTTGAGGCGTCGTTTTCCGCCCCCGATTCAGCTTCGCTGCTGCGCGCCGGGGATGCCTGCGTTGGGGACGTTTCAGGCTCTGGTGCCGACAAGCGGCCGCCTGAACGCTGCGCCCGCCATTGAGCAGGATTAATCGCTTCCACCTTTACCTCGCCGGTACCTTCGTCCAGGATATCCAGACGCGCTGCGGCGGCATAGGACAGATCAATTTCACGGTCGCTGTGGAAAGGCCCGCGGTCGTTGACCCTGACGATCACTGACTGTCCATTGCGCTGGTTGGTCACTCGGGCGTAGGTGGGCAGCGGGAGGGAACGGTGCGCCGCCGACATCTTGTACATGTCGTAGATTTCACCGTTCGAGGTGGCATAGCCGTGAAATTTCTTACCGTACCATGAGGCCAGTCCGCGCTTGCTGTAGCCATCCGCATCCGGCAGTACATGGTAGGTCTTGCCCCATACTTCGTAGGTTGGACGATTGCCCGCACGGGAATAAGGTTCATCACGAGGTTGAGCATCCGGCACGTCAGAGACATCCGGCGGATCGAGTGGATAGGCATCACCACTCATCGCGTACCGCCCACCGGCCGTATCCCGGTCATTACTCTGTTTTGTCTCCATTGCTCCTGCGGAACGGTCGCCGCTCGACTGGCCCACCCCACTCGGCTGCTGGCTGGCACAGCCGCTGATCAGTGCCAGCACCAAGACGGCGCCGCCAAGGCGCTGATAGACACTAGCGTCATGCTTCATAAGTCACTCTCACCCTGTGCCTGTGATGTTGCATCCCCTATTGCCTCGGCCAGTTCGGTCACCGCCATGGCATAAAGATGGCTGTGATTGTAGCGAGTAATCACGTAAAAATTATGCAAACCAAGCCGATAGGAAAGTGTACCGTCGTCTTGGGTTAGCACCAGCGGCGATACCGCCACTCCCTCCTCCAGCGACATACCCGGCGTGATGCCCGCTTTTTTCAACGTGTTCAACGAGGTGCCGGGCGGCGTGATCTGGTTCACCGCAAGACCCTCAGGCGCTGACGCCGGCCCTTCGGCGGAATAGTAAATAGCGCCGTCTTCCTGCCAGCCGTGCTCCGCAAAATAGTTGGCCACGCTACCGATCGCGTCGACCGGGTTATTCCACAGATCGCGCAGGCCGTCGTCGTCGAAGTCCACGGCATAGGCCTGATAGCTTGTCGGAATGAACTGCGGATAGCCCATGGCGCCGGCGTAGGAGCCCGATAGCGTAGCGGGGTCGACCTGCTGCTCATGAGCGATCTGTAGGAAGGCGGCAAGCTCACGGGTAAAAAACTCGCCTCGCGTCGGGTGCTCGAAGGCCAGCGTCGCCAGTGAGTCCAGCACCGGGTGGCTGCCGCGATAGCGCCCGTAATAGGTTTCGACGCCGATAATGGCGGTGATGATGTCACGCGGGACGCCATACACGGCTTCGGCCTTGGCCAGCGCATCGTCATGGGCCTGCTGGAACGCCACGCCTTCTTCAATGCGCTGGTCGGTAATGAAGATGTCCCGATACTCATGCCACGCGAGGTGCCGCTCGGCTGCCCCTGCCATGGCATCCAGCACCGACTGACGAAGCTTGGCCTGGCGCAGCTGGTGATTTGCCCATTCCGCAGGCACTCCCTTGGCTTCAAGCCCTTTCACGAGACGCTGCGCCTGAGGGTAGTCGTCGGGATTAAAAACGCCACTGCCCTCCTCAGCCATGAGGGGAAGCGTCAGGCTGCCAATCAAGGCGCCCAGTATGCCGACACCTGCCATCCTTATGGCTTTACTCATTCGCTCGCTGCTCCTGTGGAATGCGCACTGTTATGCTTGCGCCATCGCTAGCGTGGAAGTAGCCGACGATGCGCATGAATCGACATGAGAATACCGAACCCCACCAGCAAGGTCACGCTCGAGGTTCCCCCGAAGCTGACCAGCGGCAAAGGAACTCCCACCACGGGCAGTATGCCGCTCACCATACCGATATTGACGAATACATAGATAAAAAACGTCAGAATAATACTGCCGGCGACCAAACGACCGAAAGTATTCTGCGACTGGCTGGCCAGCCAAAGTCCACGCCCGACAATCAGCAGGTAAAGAAAAATCACCACCACCATGCCAATGAGACCCAGCTCTTCTCCGAGCACCGCGACGATGAAATCGGTATGCGGCTCGGGTAGGAACTCCAGCTGGGACTGGGTGCCCTGCAGCCAGCCCTTGCCGAACACACCACCGCTGCCAATTGCCGTCGTCGACTGGATGATGTTCCAGCCCGCCCCCAGCGGGTCACTTTCAGGGTTGAGAAAGGTCAGCACGCGCTGCCGCTGGTAGTTATGCAGGTTCATCCACAGCAGCGGACACCCCGCCGCCAGCAGGGCAACGACAAGGCCGATCAGCCGCCAGGACAAGCCGGCCAGCAACACGACGATAATCGCCGCACTGGCCACAAGCAACGAGGTTCCCAAATCCGGCTGGGCGGCGATGAGCGACACGGGCAGACCAATAATCACCGCGCAGATCACGATATCCTTCAACTTGGGTGGCAGCTCGCAGCGGTACAGGTACGCCGCCACCATGATCGGCACCGCCAGTTTCATCATCTCCGACGGCTGAAAGCGGATGACACCGGGAATCTCCAGCCAGCGCTGAGCGCCCATGCCGATATCACCCACCAGCTCCACCGCCAGCAGCATCAGCACCCCGATGCCGTAAACCACGGGCGCCCAGCGCAAAAAGAAAATCGGCGAAAACTGCGCCACGACCAGCATGGCAAATAGCGCGACGGCAAAGCGAATGGCCTGGGCAATGACCACATTCATGCTCTGCCCCGAGGCGCTGTAGATCACCAGCAGTCCGCCCCCCATCAGCACCAGCAGCAGGCCGAGCAGCCAGGGATCCAGATGAATGCGCTCCCAGATACTACGCCGCTTGGGAATACCGCCGCTGGGGCGCACCGGTCGACCGCGCATTGAACGGGCCAAGGCCTGCCATGGCATGATCAGTTACCCTCCACGTTGCTGGTGTCGGTTTCCAGGGTCTCGCGTACTTCGTCGACTTCCGGGGCCTCGTCGTCGAGCAGCCACTCATCGGTCATGGCCCTGGCCAGGTGCGCCGCATGGGTACTGCCGCCCCCGGCATTTTCGACAATCACCGCCACGGCAATCTGCGGGTCTTCGATGGGGGCAAAGGCAATGAACAGGGCATGATCCCGCAGGCGCTCTTCCAGCTCATCGGCGTCGTAACGCTGATCCTGGCCGAGGGAGAACACCTGGGCGGTACCCGACTTGCCGCCCATACGGTACTCCAGCCCCCGCCCGGTTCGCCGAGCGGTGCCTTCACTTCCGCTTACCACTTTCTCCATGCCGCTAAAGACGCTGTCCCACCAATCCTCCTGGGCCAGATTGATATCCTCTGGCGTATCAGGCAAATCCCGCTCAAGAGTTGAGTCGCCAATCTGGCGAGCAATGCGCGGCTTGACCCACTCTCCGCGATTGGCAAGCGTAGCGGTAGCGGTCGCTAACTGCAGCGGGGTGACCTGCCAGTAACCTTGACCGATGCCCACCGACAGCGTCTCCCCCGGGTACCAAGGCTGGTTGAAGCGCTCACGCTTCCACTCGCGGGACGGCATCAATCCTGAGCTTTCGCCCTGCACATCGTGGGCAACGCGCCGGCCAAAGCCAAAGTTGCTCATCTGCTCATGGAGGCTATCGATGCCCATCTCATGGGCCAGCGAGTAGTAATAGGTGTTGTTGGACACTGCCAGCGAACGCTCCAGATCCACTCGACCATGGCCCCAGCGCAGCCAGTTGCGATAGCGGCGTGAATCATTGGGTAACTGGTAATAGCCGGGGTCGTTGATGGTGGTATCTGGCGTGATCGCCCCCTCAGCAAGCCCGCCCAGCGCGAGAAACGGTTTGATGGTGGAACCCGGGGGATAATGCCCGCGAATGGCACGATTGAACAACGGCAGATCGAGATTTTCCTGGAGGGCCTGGTATGAGGCCCTGTCGATGCCGGTGACGAACTGATTGCTGTCGAACCCGGGCGTGGACACCATGGCCAGTATCTCACCACTATCGGGCTCGATAGCGACAATTGAGCCGCGACGACCGTCCATCAGTTCGTAGGCCAACCGCTGCAAGGATTTGTCCAACGTCAGCGTCAGATCCTTGCCCGGCACCGGGTCGATGCGCCCCAATTCACGCAAAACGCGCCCCCGGGCGTTGGTTTCCACCTTGCGCAGGCCCGCCTGACCGTGAAGGTCGTCTTCGTAGAAACGCTCGACACCCGTCTTACCGATAAAGTGCGTACCGGCGTAGCGGGTGGCATCCAGGTTGGCGAGTTCTTCGGCGTTGATACGTCCCACGTAACCCAGCGTGTGGGCCATGATTTCAGCATCCGGGTAATAGCGCAGCAGTTGGGCTTCCACCTCAACGCCCGGGAGCCGGTGACGGTTGATAGCCACACGGGCGATTTGCTCCTCGCTCAGATCACTGGCCAGCAGCACCGGCTGAAAGGGGCGCTGCCACTGTTGGGACCGCTCATAGAAGGTACTGGTTTCTTCGTCGTTGAGGTCGAGAAGCTCAACCAGCAGCTCGAGGGTTTCGTCGACGTCGTCGGCGCGCTCGCGTACCAGCGTCAAGTTATAGGTCGGGCGGTTTTCGGCCAGCAGCTCGCCGTTGCGGTCGTATATCAGCCCCCGGTTTGGTGGCAGGGGCTCGACGCGCACACGATTCTTTTCGGACCGAGTGCTGTAGACATCGTGCTGAACCACCTGCAAGTACGCCAGCCGCCCCACCAGCAGGCTCGTCAAGGCAACGACGACCACCATGGCCAGTAGCGCACGCGCACGAAAAATCCGCAGTTCCTGCTCGGTGTTCTTAAGCTTGTCGGCGCGCTGTGGCATAGCGGTGACTGACTCTCATTCATTCAATGGCGGGCGCCCAATCGCATATGGCGGCGAAACCATCAGCGATGGTAGGGGTGACCGACCAGCAGCGTCCAGGCGCGATAAAGCTGCTCGGCGAGCATGATGCGAACCAGCGGATGCGGCAAGGTCAGCGGCGATAGCGACCAGCGCTGTTGCGCCACCGCCGACAGGCCGGAGTCGAGCCCGTCGGGGCCGCCGACCAGCAGCACGACATCCTGGCCCTGCAGCCGCCAGCCGTCGGCTTGCCTGGCGAGCTGCTCGGTGGTCCAGGCATGGCCGTTTACCTCCAGCGCGACCACATGTTCGTTGCCGCGCAGCTTACAGCGGATGCGTTCCGCTTCCTGCTCGCGCGCCCTGGCAATATCGGCATTCTTGCCCCGCTGGCCAAGCGCTATCTCTTCGATCTCCAGACTGAAGTCCCTGGGCAAGCGCTTGCGGTAGGTGTCGACACCCTCTTCCACCCAGGCGGGCATCTTGGTGCCCACCGCCAACAGGCGGATCTTCATGACATGCTGGCCTGCTCGTCAGTCTCGGAAAGCTCGCGCAGGCCAGTGTCGCTGGGCAGGTCGGCCCACAGACGTTCCAGGTCATACAGAGCACGGGCCTCAGGCAGCATGATATGAACAATCACGTCGCTCAGATCGACCAGCACCCAGTCGGCGTTGTCGCCGCCTTCGACGCCACGAGGCGCCAGCCCGGCCGCTTTGGCCCTTTCAACCACGTTCTGGGCAAGGGCCGCCACGTGGCGAGTTGAGGTGCCGCTCGCAATCAACATGATGTCGGCAACGTCGGTCAGTCCGGCGACGTCTAACTGAGCGATATCGCGGGCCTTCAGTTCTTCCAGCGCATCAAGCGCTACGCTCTTTAATGTATCGATGTGCATATCTCCTAACGAAAACCCCGTGTAATGCGCTTATGAAGCGGGCCATTGTAACGACTAATAGACGGACTGCCAGCGCTGATACAGCCCTTCATGTAAAATGGCGTTTTCAACCGCCTCGGGCACCAGATAGCGAATACTCTTGCCCTCGCCCAGCCACTGACGGATATGGGTCGCTGAAATGGCCATCGCCGAGGGTAGCGTTACATGCAATAGGCGACCATGAGGCTTGGCCATCAACCGGGACACGCTATCGACTTCGCGTTCGCCCAGCAGTTCCACAAGTGACGATGACGGTGTCTCTTCATGGCCGGGACGTGCAATCACCACCAGATGGGCATAAGCAAACAGCTGCTCGGGGGCACGCCATTGATCAAGGCGCAGGAACGCGTCCCAGCCAATCGCCATGACCAGTCGCGCCTGCTCGCCGTATTCGTCACGCAGCGAACGCAGCGTGTCCACGCTGTAGGAAGGACCGTCACGCTCCAGCTCGCGAGCATCGGCCTTAAGGCCCGGCGTATCGGCAATTGCCGTCTCGAGCAGCGCCAGGCGCTGGCGGGGCGATACCTGGGGGGTGTCACGCAGCGGCGGCTGAGGGGCCGGTATCATATGCACGGCGTCCAGCCCTAGCGCATCGCGCAGTTCCAACGCGCTGCGCAGATGACCGTTATGGACGGGATCAAAGGTGCCGCCGAGCATGGCAATGCGAGCCGGTCGGGTCATTCACGCACCTGGCCGTCACCCATGACCACATACTTCTGGGTGGTCAAGCCTTCAAGACCTACCGGCCCTCGGGCGTGCAGCTTATCCGTGGAGATGCCGATTTCCGCGCCCAGACCGTACTCAAAGCCATCTGCAAAACGGGTCGAGGCATTGACGACGACGGAGCTCGAGTCTACCTCGGCCATGAATCGGCGGGCCAGCGAGTAGTCTTCGGTCACAATCGCATCGGTGTGGTGCGACCCGTAGCGCTCGATATGCGCGATGGCTTCGTCGATATCGTTCACCACCTTGATCGCGAGTATCGGCGCCAGGTATTCGGCGCCCCAGTCCTCTTCGCTGGCCGGCAACGCCTGGGGCAGCAACGCCTGGGTTTGCGCGCAGCCGCGCAGCTCGACGTCGTGCTCGGCATAGCGGCGCGCCAGCTCCGGCAGCAGCAGATCGGCAACGGCCGCATCGACCAGCAGCGTTTCCATGGTGTTGCAGGTGCCGTACCGGTGCGTCTTGGCGTTGACGGCAATCGCCAATGCCTTCGCTGGATCCGCCAGGCTATGCACATAGACGTGACAAACGCCGTCCAGGTGCTTGATGACCGGCACCTTGGCCTCGCGGGAAATGCGCTCGATCAGCGACTTGCCACCTCGCGGAATGATCACATCGATATACTCCGGCATGGTGATCATCGCCCCGACTGCCTCACGGTCGCTGGTGGCGACCACCTGCACGCTGCCTGGCGGCAGGCCCGCGTCAACCAACCCCGCTTGAATGCAAAGGCTGATCGCCGCATTGGAGTCTCGTGCTTCGGATCCCCCCCTCAAGACACACGCATTACCCGCCTTGAGGCACAGACTGGCGGCTTCCATGGTCACGTTGGGACGCGACTCGTAGATAATTCCGATCACCCCCAGCGGAACACGCATCTTGCCCACTTGAATACCGCTCGGGCGATAGCGCATATCGTTGATTTCGCCCACCGGGTCGGGTAGCGCCGCCACTTGCTCAAGTCCTTCGATCATGGCGTCGATACGCGCATCGCTCAAGGCCAGGCGGTCGAGAAGCGCCGCGTCCAGGCCGTTTTCCTGACCGCGAGCCAGGTCACCGGCGTTGGCCGCCAGCAGATCCGGACGGGCGGCATCCAGGTGACTCGCCATGGCGATCAGGGCGCGATTTTTCTGGCCTGAGTCAGCGCGGCGCAATTGGCTCGCCGCCTGGCGGGCGGCTTTGCCCAACGCTTGCATATAGGCCGCGACGTCGCCGGCCTGCAGGGACAGCTTTGCATCGTCGTCTAACGATGTTGTAACGCTCATGCGATCTCCATGGGTTGCTCGGTGGTCATCCGTTCAGCAGCGTGACAATCGGGTTACCAGTGGGGCAGTATACTAAGCCGCTTTAGCGCTATACTAGAGGGCTATTTAACACTGTTTGTCACGTCAATGATGATCATTTTACACCTTTTGTGCTCACCATCACGCGACGCGTCACTCATAGGGTTGATAGTAAGCCACCATGCCAAATAAATACAAAATACGACTGCTGAGGATCAACTTGCTGGCAGCCGCCGTGGCACTTGCCTTATGGACACCGGCGGCATCCCCGCCTGCGGCACTGGTACTGTGGCTTTCGGTAGGCTGGCTGTTCATCACTGCCCTGCTGCTCGACTTCAGCCATCGCTATTCGCGCGGTCGACCGTGGCAGTTACTTCCAGGCGCTCTGCTGCTGGGGCTGATCGCCGTCGCCCCGGAACGCCATGGCCTGTTGATCTGGGCGTGGGCTGCGCTGTTCATGCTGCCGCAAATGAGCTGGGTAGCTGCCTTCAACATCAGTGCCGGTCTGCTCAGCGCGATACTGATCGCGCCGCAGCTTTCGACGCCGGCCTGGCTGCTGATGATCATCTCGCTGACCATTCTATGCGTGCTGGCATTGGCACGCGCCCAGCAGCTCATCGACATGAACGGCGCCATTCGCCAGCGACTGCGGCTGATCCCCGGCTTGAACCTGTGGGCCGGCGAACAGCTGGTTCGCGATATTCAGCGCGAACAGACGCGCTGCGCCCGCGAAGGCATTTACGGCGAGCTGCTGATCCTGCGCATGAAACGCCACCAGCTGTGGCCCACCGCCAAGAAACTCTGCGAGCTGACCCACGACTTCGAGAACGTCTACCGACTTGACGGCACCACGCTGGCTACCTTGATGCTGTCGCGCTCCGCGCCCGAGGCTCAGGAGCGCTATCGGTCGGTGCTCAACGCCCTGCCTGACAACATCAGCATCGATCCTGTCGAATTGATGGACGTACCGCTGAATGCCTCGACGCTCGCATCACTCTGTCGGTGGCAAACAAGCGTGGTTCGGGAGCAGCCATGACGCCGCACCACTTCCCCAGGCAGCTGATGACACTTGCCTACCTGGCAAGCATCGCCTTGATGAGCAGCTATGCCATCTGGCTGTACGCCATGGGCGAGTATCGCGATCTGGTGGTGCCGTGTTTCATGAGCCTGTTGCTGTTGACGGCCTACCTGCTCCATCTGGGCCAGGATATCCGGTCTCACCTGCCCCGGGTGGTACTGCTGGCGTGTGCTTACGGCAGCGTGATTGCCGCGCTCTACTATCAGCCCGAGACGCCGCTGCTATGGGTGGGCCTGCCGATGACCGCTGCTTTTCTGCTGCTGCCGCTGGCCGCCGCCGTGGCCCTGCACCTTGTACTGATTCCACTTTGGTGGCTGCTGCCCTCGCTTGACCAGGCCCCGCCGACGCTGATCATGGGCTATGTCGCCCTGATACTGCTGCTGGCGCTGCCGCGCTGGGAGCATGCCCGACGCCGGGCGCTTTTGCGCGCCACCGACCCCAATGACAGCGAGTGCGATGCCTACCATCTCGATACGCTGAAGGAGCGCCTACACAGTGAACATCAGCGTGCCGACATGCTCAACCAGCGCCTGGCCGTCCTGGTGATTCACCTCCCCCAGCGTGACATGGCCGAAGAACAGTTCGGTTCGCGTGCTGCCCAGGCCCTGCTGAACGCCCTGTGTACCGAGGTCTACAGCTGCTGCCGCGATCACGACCTGCTAGGACGCGCCGACAGCGCGACTTTCTGGCTGGTGCTGCCCGACACCAGCGAAAGCGGCGCACTGCTGGTTCGTGATCGCCTTCAGCGCGCTTTATCTCGGCGCGTGCTGGTTGAAACCGGCCAGCTCGAAGCCCGCATTGCGGCCTGCCTGCCTTGCCCCAAGGAAAGTTTCGAGCACTACCTGCAGCGCCTGGAAAACCGGGGCAATGCCCAGGCGGGGCGCTAACCAAGCGCCAGCCAGATGCCAACGCCGATCATCAAGGTCCCCGCGATACGGTTCAACAGCCGCACGTTGCCGCTTTTACCCAGCACGCGGCGCAGCGTTTTACCGCCGGTGGCGTAAACCAGCATGCTGGCAAACTCGATGGTCAAAATAACCCCGATCAGCACGGCAAGCTGTTGGCCGAGTGGACGACCGCTATCCAGAAAAGGCGGCAGCAAGACCATGAAGAACGCCCACCCCTTGGGATTGGCGACCGCCGTGACGAACCCCTGGATAGCCAGCTGCCAGCGTCCTGCCGGTGGCCCGGTATCGAGCTCGCTTGGAATGGCCATGCGCCCACGGGAACGCCACATCATGATGCCCAGGTAGGCCAGGTAAGCACCGCCCACCCACTTGAAGGCGATAAACAGCCCCGGCTGGCGCAGCATCAGAGCGGCCACCCCGGCGCCGGCGGCCGCGGCCACCAGACCGACCCCAATCAATTCACCGATCATCATCCATAGCGTGCGCTTGACCCCCTGGGTCATGCCCAGCACCATCGCCAGCGTCATACACATCCCCGGCGTTAACGAGACCAGCAAAAACGTCGGCACAAAAACCGAGAGCGTGGCCCATGACATCATTGGCTATCCATCCTTGGTAGTTGAAGTAGGCGCCTGATCCTCTCCCCAGCGGGGCATCAGTTGGTGGTCAATTCCTAACTGATTGAGAATCCGCGCGACAATAAAATCAATCAGGTCATCAATGCGTTGCGGGCGGTGATAGAACCCCGGGGCGGCAGGCAGAATGACCACGCCCAGCCGGCTGAGGGTCAGCATGTGCTCCAGGTGGATCGGCGAAAACGGGCTTTCGCGGGGCACCATGACCAGGGTGCGGCGCTCCTTGATGGCCACATCGGCGGCGCGCTCGATCAGGTTGTTGCTGGCGCCCGTCGCCACCGCCGAGAGCGACCCTGTAGAGCACGGGCAGATCACCATGGCGGACGCCGCCCCTGACCCCGAGGCGACCGGCGCCATCCAGTCCTCGCGCCCGAAGCAGCGTATCTGCCCAGGCGCCGCGCCGGTTCGCTCGCCCAACGCCTCCGCGAGTCGCTCGGGCTGAGCCGGCAGCCGAACCTCAGTTTCGGTGGCGATCACCATATGCGCCGCCTTGGAAATCATTACCCACACCTCGTGCTCGGCCGCCACCAGCAGCTCGATCAGCCTCAGGCCGTACTGGGCACCCGAGGCCCCGGTCAGCGCCACGGTCACCGGCGGCTTGAAGGCCGTGCCTTTTGCGTTCGTCATCACACCTCCTCCTTGGCGGCCAAGGCGCTTAGCAGGCGCTCGTGCACGCCTTCAAAGCTGCCGTTGGACATCACCACGATACGGTCCTGGGGTGACGCTTGCATGGCCACGGACTCGACCAGACGGTCGATATCGTCAAACAGGGTTGCGTGCGCCTGGGCGTCGACCAGCGTTTCCATGGACCAATCCACAGAGGGCGGCTGAAACCAGAACACCGCATCAGCCTCGGCCACGCTTTCCGCCAGGCGTTCGTGCATGGTGCCCAGCCGCATGGTATTGGAACGCGGCTCGATGACCGCCAGCAGCCGCCCCCTGGGGGTCGCGGCCCGCAGGCCCTGAAGGGTCGCGGCAATGGCCGTGGGATGATGGGCAAAATCATCGATTACCTGGATCCCGTTGACCTCGCCAAGGACTTCCTGACGGCGGCGCGGCGTTTCGAAGCGCGCCAGGGCAGCACAGCCCCGCGCCATATCAACGCCGCAGTGCCAGGCCGCGGCCAGGGCGGCCAGCGCGTTGCGGGCATTGTACTCGCCGGTCAACGCCCACTCGACCACGCCGTCTTCTTCACGCTTGCTTTCCGGGTCGCGATAAATCACCTGAAAACGGCTGGCATCCGGACGCTCGAGGCGCAGTTGCCAGGCGCTGTCCGGGTGGTCGCCCAGGTAATCCACCGGGGTCCACACTCCTTGGGCCAGCACGCGTTCCAGTGCGGGCTGGCCATCAGCCACCAGCAAACGCCCCTGGCTTGGCACGGTACGCACCAGATGATGAAATTGACGCTCAATGGCCGCCAGGTCAGGGAAAATATCCGCGTGGTCGTATTCCAGGTTGTTGAGCACGGCGATATGCGGGCGATAGTGAACGAACTTGGAGCGCTTATCGAAAAATGCCGTATCGTACTCGTCAGCTTCCACCACGAAAGGCGCGTCAGCCGACCCCAGCCGGGCCGAGATATTAAAGTTGCGCGGCACGCCGCCAATCAGGAACCCCGGCGATAGCCCTGCGCTTTCCAGCAGCCAGGCAAGCAGGCTCGCGGTGGTGGTTTTGCCATGGGTGCCGGCCACGGCGATCACCCGCCGCCCCGGCAGCACGTCCTCGGCCAGCCACTGTGCGCCGGAGGTGTAGGCGATGCCGCTATTCAGGAGCGCCTCCACCTCAGCGTTGCCGCGGGATAGCGCATTACCCACCACCACCAGATCGGGAGCCGGCTGAAGATGGCTGCCGCGATACCCCTCCATCAAACGGATGCCCGCTTCTTCAAGCTGGGTGCTCATCGGCGGGTAGACGTTGGCATCAGAACCGCTCACCTGATGCCCCAACTCGCGGGCCAGCAGCGCCAGGCTGCCCATGAAAGTGCCGCAAATTCCGATAATATGCAGGTGCATCGCTACGCCTCTCAACATGCCTCAAAACAGCCCGCAAGCCTAGCACGCTCCGTCTTTTCGCTCACCTGTCTTGATACGTGGCTAATCCACCCACGCGCAAAACGTATTCACGAACCGGCTTGCTGGACCGCGTGATGCGACGCGGTAACGCACCCGGGGAACGATCCTCAAGTGACAACGTCTGTGAGATATTGCACGATGCCCGCTCAGCCCGGACGCTGACTTTTTCCACCGTCTTACCCTGCGGGTAAGCATCCACACGACGAGGGTTACCTTGATGCGCACCTTGATTCGCTACTTTTTCCGCGGCCTCCGCGTCATACTGGCTCCTATCATGATGGTGTCGGAAAAGCTCTCGACGCCCCAGTCGGTCACGCGCACCCCAGAAGAGCAGGCCCAGGTCGATGAAGCCTGCAAAGACCTGGCACTGTATCAATTCCGCACATGCCCGTTCTGCATCAAGGTGCGCAAGGAAATGGCCCGGCTGGGGCTTTCCATCGAAAAACGCGACGCCCAGCTTGACCCCGAGCATAAAAAAGCGCTGCAGGAAGGCGGCGGCCGCGTCAAGGTGCCCTGCCTGAAGATCCGCCACGCGGATGGCCGCGAAGAATGGATGTATGAATCCGATACCATCAATGCTTGGCTTCACCAGCGGTTCGGTTGATTCTCGACGCTTTCACTGTCGCGCCTGCCCGCCCCTTCTTTAGTCGTATTCCCCACCCCTGCGCCTCCCGCACAACCCGCCTCATTCGGCAGATGAATGAGGCCAGTCATTATTTCGATTGTGGAAGGCTATCGCCTCTCACTATGTTAGACGCATAGCTTTCGAGCTGACCGTGTCTGTTTTGTTGCCGTTATGCGCCGCCTGAAGCATCAAGGGTGCGTGGCAGAGCAGCAAAGCGAACAAACAATAATCCTTCTTGGGAACAACGATTAGGAATAATGATGACGTTTAAAAAAACGCTACTAGCTTCCGTGATTGGCGCAACGCTTGCCAGCACAGCCCTACTGTCCACTGCCGCACAGGCCGAGAACACGCTGCGTATGGCCTACGATGCCGACCCGGTATCGCTGGATATTCACGAACAGCTGTCGGGCGGGATCCTGCAGCTGTCGCACATGACCCACGACCCGCTCGTGCGCTGGAATGATGCGCTTGAATTCGAGCCGCGCCTGGCCTCTGACTGGGAACGCATCGACGACACCACCATGCGTATGTCGCTTCGCGAAGGGGTTGAATTTCACAGCGGAAACGCCTTCACTGCCGACGATGTCGTCTGGACTATCGAGCGTCTCCAGCGCAGTCCTGACTTCAAAGCGATTTTTGACCCCATCGAAAGCGTCACTGCCGTTGACGACTACACGGTAGAAATCACCACCAAGACACCCTACCCGCTGCTGTTGAACCTGGCGACTTACGTCTTCCCCATGGATAGCGCCTTCTATTCAGGAGAAGCCGAGGACGGTGACCCGAAAGACGAAATCGTCAAAAACGGCAACTCCTTTGCCTCACGTAACGTTTCAGGCACCGGCCCTTATACCGTCGCCGATCGTCAGCAGGGTGTTCGTACCGAGTTCGAGCGCAACCCTAACTATTGGGACACCGAATCACCGGGCAATGTCGATAACATAATCCTCACGCCCATCAGTGAAAACGCTACCCGCGTGGCGGCACTGCTTTCCGGCGACGTTGATTTCATCGCCCCGGTACCGCCCAATGACCTGGAACGCGTTCGCGAAAGCGAAGACGCCCAGCTCGTAACGATGTCGGGCACGCGAATCATCTTCTTCCACATGAACCAGGATCGCGTCGAAGCATTCCAGGATCCGCGTGTGCGTCAGGCATTTGCCTATGCGGTTAACCAGGAAGCGATTGCCGACCGATTGATGAAAGGCTTTGCCACGCCCGCTGCGCAGTTCTCACCGGAAGGTTACGCCGGCCACGTCGAAGATCTTGAGAAACGCTACGATCTAGAACGCGCTAAGGCCCTGATGGAAGAAGCGGGCTACGCCGACGGCTTTGACATCACCATGATGGCGCCCAACAACCGCTACGTGAACGATGCCAAGATTGCCCAGGCCGTGGCAGCGATGCTGGCTCGCATCAACGTCAACGTGGATCTGAGCACGCTTCCCAAAGCACAATACTGGGGCGAGTACGATGACCGCGCCGCCGACATGATGCTGATTGGCTGGCACGCAGACACCGAAGACAGCGCCAATTTCCACGAATACTTGACGGCCTGCCCGGATCCGGACACCGGCGCCGGACAGTACAATGCAGGTAACTACTGCAATCCAGAGCTTGATGCACTGGTGGCCGAGGCCAACGTGGAAGTGGATCGCGCCAAGCGTGCGGCCATGCTTCAGGAAGTCGAGCAAACACTGTACGACGAAGCCGCGATTCTCCCGCTGCACTGGCAGGACCTGGCCTGGGCGTCGGCCAATCACGTCAACATCGAGCCGGTGGTCAACGTGATGAACTTCCCCTACCTGGGTGATCTGGTCATGGACGCCGAATAAGGCCTCCAGTGCATTAACCCAGCGTCATCCGACAAGCTCGCCCCGAGGTTATCCGCTTCGGGGCGAGCCCTACCTGTTTTACTGACGGAAACGTTCTCATGATCGCCTTTTTGGTTAAGCGCCTTTTCCATGCGCTGCTGGTGATGTTTGTCATCAGCATCATTGCCTTCGCTATACAAGATAACCTGGGCGACCCGATTCAGCAGATGGTCGGCCAGTCGGTACCGGAGAGCCAGCGTGCCGAACTGCGTGAAGAGCTTGGGCTCAACGACCCTTTCCTGGTGCAGTACGCGCGCTTTGCAATCAACGCAGCGCAGTTCGATTTCGGCTATTCGTACGTCTTCAACCAGCCTACCACCGAGGTCATTGCGCGCCACCTACCGGCGACGCTGGAGCTCGTGGCCGCGGCTACCTTTTTGATCATCACCCTGTCGGTGCCGATTGGCGTTTATAGCGCCATCAAACCTCGCGCCTGGCTTTCCCGCTTTTTCATGGGCGTCTCGATTGTCGGCATCTCGATCCCGGTATTTCTTACCGCGATCATGCTGATTCAACTGTTTGCCATCGGCGTCAGTTGGACCCCTTTTCCCGTCGATACTGCCTGGGGCAGTTGGCTCAACGGCGTGATATCCACCGAGGGTGGCATGCCTGCTTACGGCCGAGGTGATCCGGTCCCCGTGTTTGGCACCTGGGAAACCAACTTTGCAAGCCTGGAGGGGCTGACCTACCTGGTGCTCCCCGCCGTTTCACTGGCCTCCATCATGCTGCCGCTGTTTATTCGCCTGATCCGTGCCGAAATGCTCGAGGTGATGCAGTCGGACTACGTCAAGTTTGCGCGGGCCAAGGGCATTTCCATGCGTCGCATCTATTTTCTGCACGCCTTGAAAAATACCATGCTACCGGTCATCACCGTCGGCGGCGTGCAGATTGGTACGCTGGTCGCCTACACCATCCTGACCGAAACCGTCTTCCAGTGGCCCGGCATGGGGCTGATGTTCCTGGATGCCATCGAGCGTTCTGATATTCCGCTCATCGTGACCTATCTCATGATCGTGGGCCTGATATTCGTGATCACCAATACGATCGTCGACCTGATTTATGGCCTGGTTAACCCCACCATCAAACTCACCGGAAAGCCCGCATGAATGCATCTTCTTCCGCGCTTCCCAGCCGCTGGGAACGCTTCCGCGACTCGTATCTGTTTTACAGCTTCAAACGCGACATGGTCGCTCAGGTCAGTCTGGTGGTATTCATCGCGCTGGTCGCCGTCGCCATACTCGCGCCGTGGCTTTCGCCCATGAACCCCTATGACCTGGCACAAATCGATATTCTCGCCTCGGAACTGCCGCCGTTCTGGGTCGAGGGTAGCGACGCCCAGTACCTGCTGGGCACCGACGCCCAGGGCCGGGATATGCTCTCGACGATTCTGTACGGCGCGCGCGTGTCGCTGATTATCGGTTTTGGCGCCGTGGCTCTTCAGGCGCTGATCGGCGTCTGTTTTGGCCTGCTCGCCGGCTATCTGGGTGGCCGTATCGATGCTTTCCTGATGCGTCTCGCCGATATCCAGCTGTCGTTCTCGACCCTGATGGTCGCGATTATCGTCGGCGCGCTGGTCAAGGCCATTTTCGGTGGTGAGACCTTCAGCGCCTATGCTGTGCCGCTGCTGGTGCTGATTATCGGCCTTGCCGAGTGGCCCCAATATGCGCGTACCGTGCGCGCCTCGGTGCTCGCCGAGAAGAACAAGGAATACGTCGACGCCGCCCGCGTAATGGGACTCAGAAGCAAACGCATCATGTTCCGCCATGTGCTGCCCAACACCCTGTCGCCGATCTTCGTCATTTCGACGGTACAGATTGCCAACGCCATCATTTCAGAAGCCGCCCTGTCGTTTCTCGGCCTGGGTATGCCCGAAACCCACCCGTCGCTTGGTTCGCTGATCAAATCCGGGTTCGACTATATCCAGTCGGGTTCGTGGTGGATCACGCTCATTCCCGGGGCGTTACTGGTGGTACTGGTCTTGTCCATCAACCTGCTGGGCGACTGGCTCCGTGACGTTATGAACCCGCGACTCTACAAAGGCTGAGGACACCATGGCACTACTGGAAGTGACAAATCTGGACGTGCGCTTCGGCCTGCGCCAGGGCGAAGTGCGCGCACTGCGCGACGTGAACTTTACTCTTGAACGTGGCGAGCGCTTAGGCATTGTCGGCGAATCTGGCGCCGGTAAATCCGTGGCCGCGTTTTCACTGCTCAACCTGATTGCCAAGCCTGGCTTTATTGCCGGGGGCAGCATCAACTTCGAGGGCAAGACGCTCAACACCATGTCCGAGCGTGGCCTGCGCAAGGTACGTGGCAACCGCATCTCGATGATTTTCCAGGACCCGATGATGACGCTGAACCCGGTGCTCTCCATCGGTGAACAGATGGTCGAGTGCCTGAAGGCTCACCGGCGTATTTCCGGCAAGGAGGCGCGCGCGATTTGTCTGGATAAACTGCGCCAGGTACAGATCCCATCGCCGGAAACCCGCCTGGATCAGTACCCCCACGAGCTTTCCGGCGGCATGCGCCAGCGGGTGATCATCGCCATCGCGCTACTGCTGGACCCGGATATCATCATCGCCGACGAGCCGACCACCGCGCTGGACGTGACCATTCAGGCCGAAATCATGGCGTTGCTTCTGGAGCTCTGCGAGCAGCACAACGTCGGCTTGATTCTGATCACCCACGACCTGGGTGTGGTCAGCCAGGTGACTCAACGCATGCTGGTCATGTACGCCGGCCGTGTGATCGAACAAGGGCCCACGCGGGAGATCATCAACGACCCGCAACACCCCTACACCCAAGGGCTGATCAACGCCCTGCCGCAGATGGCCACCCCCGGCGAAAAGCTCAATCAAATCCGCGGCAGCATGCCATCGCTTTCAAACCTGCCCAGCGGGTGCGCGTTTCACCCGCGCTGTAACTTTATCAATCGCGCAGACGGAAAGCCCCGCCCCGCCTGCACCGAGCAGGTTCCAGGCTTTGTCGAGTCCGGCAACACCCGCGTGGCCTGTCACATGGTCGCTGAAATGCTCGAAGACCGCCGCGTGAAGGAGGAAACCTCATGAGTTCGCCCGCCGAGGCCATCGCGGCCAGCCATGACGACCATAAGCCCGGTCAGAACGAAAAAAGCGCCGACTCGCTGCTGCAGATTCGCGGCTTGAAAAAGCGCTTTTCGTTGTCGGGCGATTTTCTTGAACAGCTTCGCTTCAAGGGTGGCAAGCTGGTTCGCCACCAGGAATACGTGCACGCCATCAACGGCGTGGATCTCGATATCAAGCGCGGCGAAGCACTCTGCGTAGTGGGCGAGTCCGGCTGCGGCAAGTCCACCGTCGCGCGCATGGTGATGGGGTTGATCACCCCTTCCGAGGGTGAAGTTCGCTACGCAGGCGAGCGCATTGACAACCTGAGCTCGCGGCAGCTGCTGCCCTACCGCAAGCGCATGCAGATGATCTTCCAGAATCCCTATGCATCGCTCAACCCGCGCATGACCATCCAGCAAACGCTGGAGGAGCCGCTGCGTCTTCACCACCCCGACTGGGACCGTGAAAAAATTGAACAGAAGGTTGAAGACGTCATGCGGTCGGTGGGCATTGACCCGGACTGGGGCAAGCGCTTCGGCCACGAATTTTCCGGCGGCCAGCGTCAGCGTATTGCCATTGCCCGCGCCCTGGCCGTTGACCCCGAGTTTATCGTCGCCGATGAGCCCATTTCCGCGCTGGACGTCTCCATTCAGGCGCAGGTACTCAACCTGCTGATGGAAGCCCAGCAAGAGCGCAACCTGACCTATCTGTTCATCACCCACGACCTGGCAGTCGTCGAGCATTTCGGGACCCGCGTTGCCGTCATGTACCTGGGCACGGTATGCGAAATTGCTACCACCTCGACATTATTCGCCAAGCCACGCCATCCTTATACTCAGGCGTTGCTGTCGGCGATTCCACGCCTTGAAGACGACCGCCCCCAGCACATCCGGCTCTCCGGCGAAGTACCTACACCGGTGAATCTGCCCAGCGGCTGTGTGTTTCATGGCCGTTGCCCCCATGCCAATGCGCGCTGCAAACAGGAAATTCCTATCCTGCAGACACAGGATGACGGCACGCGTGTTGCATGCCACGCTGTTGAAGAAGGCCGCCTATGAGGCGGTCGTCGGACCTTAGATGGCGCTATGCACGGAGAGGTAAGGCATGGAAATTCGCTGGCTAGAAGACTTTATCGCCCTGGCCAGAACGCGACACTTCTCCCGCGCTGCCGATGAACAGAACGTCACCCAACCTACTTTTTCCCGGCGTATCAAGCTGCTGGAAGAGGAAATGGGCGTGACGCTGATCAACCGGCAAACACTGCCGCTTTCCTTGACCCCGGCGGGAGACGAGTTCTTGCTGCTGTGCGAGCAGGTAACTGACCGCGTTCGCCTGACGCGAGACCGCGTTCGGGAAATCAGCGCGGGGCAGAAACGACGCATCATGGTGGCCGCCCCACAGAGCCTGTTGGGGCAATTTCTACCCGAGTGGCTGGCCACAACCGGCTGGCAGGAGCGTGTTCAACCCTATCTGCGCGCCACTGGCTGGGTGGCCAGCGACTATTTCCAGGCGCTCCAGCGCGGCGAATGCGACCTGGCGATTTGCTACTGGCCGATTGGGCGCTGCGACCTGGACATCGACACCAGTTCCTGCACCTACCGTGTGATCGGCCATGAACGCCTGATTCCGGTGACCGGTGTTGACGATCACTCGGCGCCAAGAGCGTTATTGCCAGGCAGCCGCCAGCAGCCACTTCCCTGGCTCGCCTATCCACAACGAGGCCTGCTGGGTTCAGCGGTGACCGCCCACCTGGCGCGATTACCCCAGAGCAGCTATTTAAACGCCCAGAGCGAAAACCTCTATGCGGCGGGTATCAAGGAACTGGTGCTGCTCGGCTACGGGATGAGCTGGCTACCCGAACGCAACGTGGCCACCGAGCTACGCCAGGGCAGCCTGGTGCGTGCGGGCGATAGCCGTTGGGACGTGCCCATGGAACTGCGCCTGTATCGCCATCAAGGCCAACACCACGCGGAACTGGATAGCTTCTGGAACGAACTTACACCGGCTCGTACTTACTAGGAATCCTGCATGTCAACGCAACTCCATCAGCTGCAGCAAGAGCACCTGTCACGCTTGCAACGCGACTATGCGGCCTTGCTCGAAGAACACAGGCTCGATTGCCTGGCGATCTACAGCGGCCACGCCAACGCCTTCTTTGGCGACGACCAGACGCCGGCTTTTCAGACCTACGGCCACTTCATGCACTGGGTGCCGCTGGCCGACGTACAGCATAGCTGGCTGGTCATTCGCCCCCATCAGCGGCCCCAGCTTTACCTTTATGCGCCGACCGACTTTTGGCACCTGCCCACCCAGCTACCGGAAGAGCCATGGGTATCCGAGTTTGATATTCACCTCTGCAGCGACAAGCGTCAGCCAGCGCTGGAAGGCCACGCCGCCATAATCGGCGATACCACACAGTTGCCCGACGCCCACCAGCATGCCCAGCGCAACCCGGACGCGCTAGTGCACGGTCTCGACGAGCTGCGCATCACCAAATCCGCCTACGAGATCGCCTGTCTGCGCGAAGCCAACCGGCTTGCCATGGCCGGCCACGAAGCCGCCCAGGCGGCGTTCCTTGGCGCCTCGGGCGAGCTGGATATCCAGCTCGCCTACCTGGCCGGCAGCCGTCAGCGCGAATCCGCCGTGCCCTACCAGAACATTATCGGCCTGAACGACCACGCGGGCGTGCTTCACTATCAACACTACGACCTGAGCCCACCCAAGCAGCGCCACAGCCTGCTGGTGGATGCGGGGCGACGCTTTCGCGGCTACTGCGCGGACATTACCCGCACCCATGCCGGACCGGATGCCCCCGCGTTTTTCGCTGAATTGGTTCACGCCCTGCACGGGCTGAAGGATGGACTGGTCAGCGGCGTTGCGACAGGCGCTGACTTCGTCGACCTGCACGAGCAGATGCACCGTCAGCTGGGCGACATTCTCGTCACCCACGACCTGTTTCGGGGCAGCAGTGACCAGGCGGTGGCCGAGGGCGTCACCCGCGCCTTCTGCCCCCATGGCCTTGGCCACTCGCTGGGTCTACAGGTGCACGATGTCGCCGGGCTACACCAGCCGGACGGCTCCCCGGCCCCGCCACCCAGCGCGCATCCAGCATTGCGCCTTACCCGCACGCTCGAACGCGACATGGTCGTGACCATCGAACCCGGTCTGTATTTTATACCCATGCTGCTGACCCCGCTGCGCCAGCAGGGACTACCCATCAACTGGACGCTGGTCGATCACTGCCTGCCCTGCGGCGGCATTCGGATCGAGGACAATATCGTGGTGACCGACCAGCGGCCCACCAACCTGACCCGCTGATGGGTGAATGCCTACGAAATCGCCCAGCGAAAGCTGGGCGTTGGCAGGTACGAACAGCGTTTCCAAACGTCGGGTAAAATTTTTTTATAAAAACAAGGACGAAATATGGCGTTTCCGCTAAACGACAGGCATAAAAAAAGTCCCCCGAAGGGGACCCAGGTGGAGCACGCCAGCTCACTCGGTGTATCGCTGAAAGTCAGCAGCGATGTAGGTGAAGAAGGAAGAGAAGCAAACTGCCTGAGCTGTTGTTTCTCTATTCAGTCACCCTTTGCCGTATGTGTTGCGATCTGCGTGCCACCTTTTTAAAAAACCAAATAAAACAGTGATTTAATATAATATTGCTTGATTCTCATTACTCTCGCTCGCACTGCAGCAAATAAACTGCACCACCATTGCGCAATTTTTAGCCTTCGTGCATCACAAAGCATCATGCGAGTTTGTGAGCGCTTGGCAATCCCCAAAGTGGCTAAGGTGTCACGATGTTTTTTACCTGGGCTTTATCGCTTAGCAGCGTCTCAAAGCTCTCCTCCACGATATCCGCCAGTGGAATACGCTGAGTGACCATATCCTCGGCGCGGAAGTAGCCCCGCTGCATCAATGCCATTACCGCGGGGTAAACATGGCGATAGGCAATAATGCCCTTCATGGTGCGCTCTTTGATGACCAGATCATTAGGCTGAAAGCTGGCCTCTCCTTCCCAGATACTCACCACTACCACTTCACCCCCTTCGTGGGTGCTGTGCAGCGCCTGATTCAGCACGGTAGGAATGCCGGTCACTTCAAACGCCACGTCCACCCCGTCACCGCTCAAGGCTTGTAATTTGGCGACGACATCCTCTTGCTGCGGATCAACCACAGTGGCACCTAGCGCTTCAGCTTTGGCCTTGCGAGACGGCGCCACTTCCACTGCATAAATCTGCGCGGCCCCTGCGGCCTTAAGCGCCTCGATGGTCATCAAGCCAATCGGCCCAGCACCAAACACGGCCGCACTATCCCCCGCTTTCAGGCAGCTTTGACGCACCGCATGCAGCGCGACCGCCGCAGGCTCGACCAGTGCACCCTGCTCGAAGCTGAGATCATCCGGTAGTTTGTGCACCATATGCTCACCCATCACGGTAAACTCGGAAAAGCCACCGCCACCGCCGGATAGACCATGAAAACCGAGCAAGGGCGTCAGGTTATAGCGCTCCATCTGGTAAGCGCCATCCTTGTTGGGCGAGAGAATCGGCTCAATGGCCACGCGGTCGCCTACCTTCACCCGCGTGACTTTCTCGCCGACCTCTACCACTTCCCCAGCGAACTCATGGCCCATAATGATCGGCGCCTGCTCGCCACTGATCGGGTGCGGCTTACCTACCGGAATAAAAATGGGCCCGGCGGCATACTCGTGCAGATCACTGCCGCAAATACCACAGGCAGCCACTTTCACCTTCACTTCATGGGGGTCGCTGATAGTGGGAACCGGCACTTGCTCAACGCGTAAATCTTTTGCTGCATACCATACCGCTGCCTGCATGCTTGACTGACTCATGGGTTACCCTTCCTGTTTTAAGACGTATGGTGAACCGGCTGCAGACCGTAGACAGGCGTTTCCAGCCCCTCCATTCGTGCCTTTAACTGCAGCGCCAAATAGTGTGAGTAGTGCCGCGACTGGTGCAGATTGCCACCATGGAACCACAGTGCCTCCTGCTGGGTGGGTTTCCACATGTTGCGCAGCTCACCCTCCCAGGGGCCGGGGTCTTTGGTGGTGTCGGAGCCCAAGCCCCAGCACTTGCCGACTTTATCCGCCACCTCCTGGGAGATAAGTCTGGCTGCCCAGCCGTTCATGGAGCCATAGCCGGTGGCATAAACGATCAAATCTGCCGCTAGCTCACTGCCATCGGTAAGCGTGATGGAGTGCGGGTTGATGCGCTCTATCCCTACGCCGCTGCGCAGCTTGATATCGCCGTTGGCCACCAGATCACAGGCGCCCACATCGATGTAGTAACCCGAGCCCCGGCGCAGGTACTTCAAGAACAGACCCGAGTCGTCGTCACCAAAATCGAGCATAAAGCCCGCATCTTCTAGCTTCTGATAAAACTCGGCGTCGCGCTGTTTGATCGCCTCAAACGCCGGGCGCTGAAAGTCCGGCAGCACCTTGTAGGGAATCGAAGCAAAAATCAGATCAGCCTTGTCATGGGTCAAGCCACTGGCCACCGCCTCCTCGGAGTAGAGCGGCCCCAACACCTCTTCCATCAACGAATCCGACTTAACGACGTGGGTGGATGAGCGTTGCAGCATGGTGACATCGGCGTCGTGCTCCCAAAGTGCCGCGGCAATATCGTGGGCGGAGTTATTCGAGCCTACAATCACGCACTTCTTGCCCGCGTAAGCATCCGGCCCTGGGTGCTGACTGGAGTGCTGCTGCTCGCCTTCAAAGCTTTCTGCACCGGTAAATGTCGGCACATTGGGCATCCCCGACATCCCGGTGGCCATGACGAGCTGCTTGGGTCGCAAAGTGATCGCTTCGCCGTTGCGCTTCACGTTCACCACCCACTCGCCTGCGGTTTCGTCGAAGTGTGCATTCTGACACTCAGTGGAACTCCAATAATTGAGCTCCATCACCTTTGTGTACATCTCCAGCCAATCGCCCACCTTGTCTTTGGGGGCAAACACCGGCCAGTTTTCAGGGAAAGGAATATAGGGAAGGTGGTCGTACCAGACGGGATCATGCAGGCAGAGCGACTTATAACGATTTCGCCAGGAGTCCCCGGCACGTTCGTTGCGCTCGATAATAATGGTCGGCACGCCCATCTGCTTTAGCCGCGCGCCTAGACCAATACCGCCCTGGCCGCCTCCAATAATCACGCAGTAAGGCTGCTGTGTGTAACCAAGTTCCGCTTCTTCGCGCTGTCGTGCTTCCAGCCAGGTTTCACGCTGCTTATTGGCGCCGTGCTCAGCGCCTTTGGGGCGGTTGTGATTACGGGGTTCAGGGAAGTCGTGCAGGGACTGCATCGTGGTGAGCAATGTCCAGCACTTCCCCTCTTTCAGCCGCAGGTAGCCTTTGCCGCTGGCGACCGCAGTCTCAAAGGTGAACCACGCCTCAACGATATCGCCATTTTGGGTTGCTTCGCCTTCGAGTTGCCAGTTGGCCGGGCGCGTATTATCCAACGTAGCGTTCAGCATGGCCTGAATCTCGTCTTTACCTTCACAGGTTTTTAAATTCCAGGTAAAGGTAAGGAAATCGCGCCAATAGCACTCATCACCAAACAGCGAGATGACTTGTTGAATATTCTTGGCTTGCAGGGCGGTGTCAAAGTTAGTCAGCCATGCTTGAACAATGGCCGTGGCGGTTGGCTGTGTCATATCGGTACTCCAGATCAGGTTTGTTATTGTTGAATCAGCCATGATTCAACAATTCCTAAGCACCCGCCGTGCCAAGTCACTTAAAGACCATCTAAGATACTGATAAATAGACATATAATAGGCCGTCATAAAACACCACAACGGTGTACACCTGTCACACCCTTTACACCCGGACGTTACAGGTGTAACCCGCGACTAACGGGGTAATTCAGGCGCGTTGACACCTTACCCAAAGCGCATAGTCTGGAAGGACAACAACAAAGCGCGACGTGAGGAATACCATGCCGACCGACTCGCCCCTGCCTGCGCAGCTACGATCCGTTCAGCGCCAGCATATTGAGCATGTGTTTCAGCTCGGCGAAGGCCTGGATTCGCCTTATACACCCGCCCAGGAAATGATTCGCCATTCTTGGCTGCGCTGCTTGAACGAATACCAGTTGGACCCGACCCAACCACGGCCCGCGCGCGTCGTGCCACAACAGACATTGCTGGAACACCGTGAATCGGTGGATGAATTGCTGCACGTAGCCCGGGCGGGGGTAGAGCAGCTTTATGGACAAATTTCCCAGCTTGGCTATGTCCTGCTGCTAACCGACCAACGCGGTATCACGGTCGAGTTTCGCGGCGATCCACGCCAGGATCAGCAATTGCGCAAGGCCGGGCTCTACTTGGGCGCTGACTGGGACGAGCGCTTTGCAGGCACCTGCGCCGTAGGCACCTGCCTGCACGACCGCCAGGCCATCATCTGTCACCGCCAGGAACACTTCGACGCCTCGCATATTTCGCTCACCTGCACCGCCGCACCCATCGCCGACCCCCAGGGCAATGTAATGGCCGTGCTGGATATATCCGCACTGCAATCGCCTACTCAGCGTGAAAGCCAGAATTTCAGTCTCTCGCTGGTGACGCTCTACGCACGCATGATTGAAGACGCTTACTTTTTACAGCGCTATCGAGACTGTCTGATGGTGCGTCTGGATACCTCGCGGGAGTTTGTACACGTTAACGGACGCGGGCTCATCGCCATTGAAGAGAACGGGCAAGTGATTGCCGCCAATGCGATAGGCCGTGAGTTGATCGCCGAACACCAGCGTCGCTGGCCACCCTGGTCGGCGGATCCTACGCCCATGCTAGGCGAATTATTCGAGTGCGAAATTACCGATGTCTTGAGCATCAACAGCGCCACCGACGACCAGATTCGCGCCTTCCGGGCCCGCGCCAGCAACACCATATATTTTATCAGCCTGTTGGAACCCAAGCGCCCCCGCTCGAGCCAGCCGGCCAAACCGGCCAGTGCCTCACTGCCAGAATCGCTGGCACGCTTAGGCGCGGATGACCCTGCCATGCGCAAGGTACAGAAACTCGCTGAACGGCTGCGTAATGAAACCAGCGTCAATGTACTGATTAGCGGAGAAACCGGCACCGGCAAAGAGGTCATTGCCCGCGCCCTCCACGAAAGCGGTAACCGTGCAAACTATCCGTTTATTGCGGTGAACTGTGCCGCTATCCCCGAAGCGCTGATTGAAAGCGAGCTGTTTGGTTACGAACCCGGCGCCTTTACCGGCGGGCGCGCCAAAGGCATGCGCGGGCTAATTCCCCAGGCCCACGGCGGCACGCTGTTTCTGGATGAAATCGGCGATATGCCGCTGGCCCTACAAACCCGGCTGCTGCGCGTACTGGCAGAACGGGAGGTCATGCCGCTGGGTGCCAATACGCCCGTGAAGGTCGATATTCGGGTCATTACCGCCACCCACCGCAATATCGATGCGATGATTCAGCAGGGCGAGTTCCGCGAAGACCTCTACTACCGCCTAAACGGGGCTCAACTGCGCCTGCCCGCGCTGCGTGAACGTGCCGATAAGCTCTACGTGATTCGCCAGGTGTTTAACGACGTGGTCAGGGAACGCGGTAGCCCCTCACCCAGGCTAAGGGCCGATGCCATCAGCGCCCTGCTCGCCTACGCCTGGCCGGGCAATATCCGCCAGCTAAAAAATGCGCTGGCGTTTGCCCTGGCCACCTCGGAAAGCGACGAAATCACCGTTCACGATCTGCCCGAGCAATGCCTTAGCCAACGCATTACCCAGCAAAGCTCTCACAAGCCTGCAGACGCTCATGGCGACACCGATCACACATTGCTGGAAATGCTTAAGGCACAGCACTGGAATATAAGCGCCGTGGCTCGCGCGCTAGGGGTTTCACGGCCCACGATCTACCGGCAAATGCAGCGCCAAGGCATCGTGCCGCCGAATTGGCAGGGGTGACCGATAGAGTCGGATGAGAGTTAACCCATTTAAGCTGGACGAAAGATGTCTAACGCCAAACCATCGATATGGCGGTAATGACGATCATTAGCGGTTAGTAAGGGCACGCCCAGCTCCATAGCCGTCGCGGCGATGAGCGCATCCGCCATTTGCATGTTATGTCTAAGCGCATAACTTTCGACCAGGAAGGTGGCACGCGACGAGGTGCCTTCGTCCAAATGGACTATTTTTGCCTGCCAATAATGCAGCGCTTGACGCAGTTGATTGAGTTCCTGCTTGTTGCGCATGCCCTGCACTAACTCCATATAACTCACTGCGGACAGCGAGAAGCCCGGTAAATCATCCAGGCATTCCGCCGCCGCCGTATTACCGCGCAGATTCCAGATCAGTACGTCGGTGTCGACCAGCATCACTCACCCACCTCGAACGTACGCGGCGCACGTAGACGCCGAACCTGTGACTCAACATCGTTGCCGTTCGAGGAGTCCTGATCCGCCCATAACCCGAAGGCAGGGTTACGGGCTGGACGCTTTTCCTGACCGCTCTCATCGAGACCCACCAGTCGAGCACAAGGCTTGCCGCGATAAGTGATGTCGACGGTTTCTCCACGCTGTGTCGCCGCTAAGAGCGCCTTGGTTTGTAAACGCAGTTGCTTTACGTTGGCATGCATGGCGTAACCTCTCGTTAGACGCTGTCATTGTCCCTATTATGGCAACTATGACAGTTGCCGACTCACTAAGTTACTCAAGCAAGTGTAACTTTACCAATTACGCTAAACCAGCCATTGGCCTTGGGGTGCCCCTCACGTACACTTGTTTGAATCCGTTTACCCTTTTATAACCCTGCTTTCGACAAGCCGAGGCTCTCCCATGGCGTTTGACTCCACCTCTTCCTACATCGCAACCGATGCGCTCAAGCAAGCGGTGAACGCCGCCGTGATGCTAGAGCGTCCACTGTTGATCAAGGGCGAACCGGGCACCGGCAAAACCCTGCTGGCCGAAGAACTCGCCGAATCGCTCGGTACCCAGTTGATCACCTGGCATATCAAATCCAGCACCAAGGCGGCCCAGGGGCTTTATGAGTACGATGCCGTGAGCCGCCTGCGTGACTCGCAGTTGGGTGTTGAAGGCGTAGAGAATGTCGCCAACTACATCAAGCCCGGCAAGCTTTGGGAAGCGTTCAGTACCGGCGAGCGGGTGGTGTTGCTGATCGACGAGATCGACAAGGCCGATATCGAATTCCCCAACGACCTGCTCCAGGAGCTGGATCGGATGGAGTTTCACGTTTACGAGACCGGCGAAACCATCCGCGCCGAGTATCGCCCGATCATCGTCATCACCTCCAACAACGAAAAGGAGCTGCCGGATGCGTTCCTGCGCCGCTGCTTTTTTCACTACATCGAATTCCCCGACCGCGAGACCATGCAGGCCATTGTCGATGTGCACTTTCCGGACATCGCTCCCCGGCTGGTCAGCGAAGCCCTGGAAGTCTTTTTCGACCTGCGTGACGCCCCGGGACTCAAGAAAAAGCCTTCAACCTCGGAACTGGTGGACTGGCTGAAACTGTTGATGGCGGATGAACTGGCTCAGGAAGCGCTGTATGACCGCGACCCGTCAAAAGCACTGCCGCCCATGGCCGGTGCCCTGGTCAAAAACGAGCAGGATACCCAACTGCTGGAGCGCCTGGCGTTCATGATGCGCCGCCAGAAAGGCAGAGGCCGCTAAGCCATGTTCATCGGCTTGTTTGAAACATTAAAACGCTCAGGCGTGCCGGTCTCGCTGCGCGAGCTGCTGGACCTTCACGCCGTGGTCGAGCGCGGCGTGGTATTTGCCGATATGGAAGCGTTTTATCAGGTGGCCCGAACGGTGATGGTCAAGGACGAGCGCCATTTAGACCGCTTTGACCGGGCCTTCGCTGCCTGGTTTAAAGGCCTCGAGGACATGGACGCCGCCATTGAAGCGCTGATCCCCGACGACTGGCTGCGCCGTGAGTTCGAGAAGCAGCTGACGGAGGAAGAAAAAGCCAAGATCGAATCCCTGGGCGGCCTGGAAGAGCTCATTGAGACGTTCAAGAAACGCCTGGAAGAGCAGAAAGAGCGCCACGCAGGCGGTAATAAATGGATTGGCACCGGCGGCACCAGCCCCTTTGGCGCCTACGGCTACAACCCGGAAGGCATTCGCATCGGTCAGGACGGTTCACGCCACCGGCGCGCCACCAAGGTATGGGACGAGCGGCGCTTTCGCGACTACGACGACTCGCTGGAGCTGGGCACGCGTAATATCAAAATGGCGCTGCGCCGCCTGCGCAAGTTTGCCCGCCAGGGCGCGCTCGAAGAATTCGACGTGGATAGCACCATTCGCGAAACCGCCAAGGACGCCGGGCTGCTCAACGTGCAGATGCGCCCTGAACGCCACAACGCGGTGAAGGTGCTGCTGTTTTTGGATGTGGGCGGCTCGATGGACGACCATATTCGCGTCTGTGAAGAGCTGTTTTCGGCGGCCCGCTCCGAGTTCAAGCACCTTGAGCACTACTACTTTCACAACTGCCTTTACGAAGGGGTTTGGCGGAACAATATGCGCCGCAGCAGCGAACGAATCCCCACCATGGACGTCCTGCATACCTACGGCGGGGATTACCAGGTCGTGATTGTCGGTGACGCGGCCATGTCGCCCTATGAGGTCACCCACCCCGGCGGTAGCGTAGAGCACTTTAACGACGAAGCGGGCGGCGTGTGGCTGAAGCGTTTATGCGAAACGTTTCCCCGCCTGGCATGGCTTAACCCCATGCCCCCAAGGGCCTGGGAGTATACCTACTCGACGCAGCTTATCCGCGAGATCATCGACGACCGCATGTACCCCATGACCATGGAAGGCCTGGAAACCGCCATGCGCGAGCTGGCCAAGAAATAGCCCCTGGGGCGGTTACAGCGTCTCGGGAAACTGCGCCAGGCCATCGACAAAGCGTTGCTTGGCGTCTTCAAACGCCGCCGGGTCGTGCTTGAAACGGCGCAGGATCAGCGCTTCGTCCATGGCAAGCGTCGCTGCCAGCTCATCAGCCGTCTGCGCCGGATGCCGCGCACTCAGGCCAATGCGTTTGCCATTGCCATCATCGAACCAGCGCTTGATGGCACAGCGCTGGTAAAAAGCTTCCTGCTCGGCGTCATCCACCTCGACTCTCAGCGGTGCCTTGAGGGTCAGCTCGCTCACCAGCCAGGCCTTGGCCTCGGAGGCATTCAGATCGCATGCGTGGGTCAACGTCATGCCTTCCCCCTGCTCATCGAGCACCAGTAGCGCCAACGCCTGGGGAACGCCATCGCCATCCACAGCGGCGAGCAGCCGTGCGGCTTCTTGGGGCAACAGCACATTGCGGGTACCGGTGAACACGACGAGCGGCGTCAGGCCGGCCGCTTGACCATAAACTTCTGCGCACAGTTTCGCCAGGCAGGCATCGCGCTGTGCCGGCTCATTAATCTGCATTACCTTCATGGAGTCCCCCGCTCGCCAAAAGCGGCAAGCCTAGTGTAAACGGCGTCATTTTAACAGCGCCAATCGCCGTGAACCTACTCCGGGCAGACGAGTCGTAAAGAGTACAGAAGTGCAATAAAAGGATGAATATGACGACGTATACCAACGACCCCACACTCCCTACCCCGAGTTTTCCCGGCAGCCATATGGTGATTGATGATCGCTACGTGTTCATTTCAGGACTGACCGTTTCTGACCTGTCAAACGGCGAGGCCGCCCGGGGAGACGTCAAGGAAGAAACCCATCTGGTCATGCGCGCTATTGCCCGCATGCTGGAAATGGAAAACGGCAGCGTCGCGGATATACTGCGCGTCGATATTCACCTGACGAACCTGAAGACGATTCACGATCTCGACAGCGTCTACGCCGAGTTCTTCGAGCCGGGCCGCTACCCAGCCAGAACCTGTACCGAATCGCCCAATATCTGTGGTGGCTGCCACGTCGAGATTACCGTGATGGCGACGCGCCAGCTCCCAAAAGAGCAATAAGCGCCTCGATATCCAGGTGCGCTTCTAACGTATCGGCCAGACGGCTCAGCTCTCGCTCGCGATGGGCGCGATAATCCAGGCGCTGTGCTGCTGACAATCCCAGGCGCGCTAACAGCGCCTGGCAAGCCTCTGAATGATCAAACAGGCCGTGCAGATAAGTGCCCATTACCTGCCCATCGTCGCTGACGGCGCCATCACGGTGGGTGCCTAGATCAAACAACGGCTGGGCCAGCGCAGTGCCTTCGCTTACGCCATTGTGAATTTCGTAGCCCGTGACGCTCGCCCCTTCGGCCACCGTCACGCCACTCACATTGCGTAGCTGTTTGCCCGCCACCATACGCGTGGTGAGCGATAGCAGCCCCAATCCCATGACACGCTCGGCCTTGCCCTCCAGGCCGTCAGGATCCTCCACCCACTCCCCGAGCATTTGAAAACCACCGCAAATACCCAGCACCTTGCCGCCGTAGCGCAGGTGGCGCTGAATTGCCCTATCCCAACCCTGGTGCTTTAACCATGCCAGATCACTCGCCGTACTTTTACTGCCCGGCAGGATAATCACATCGGCCGCAGGAATCGGCTCGTCTGCGCCGACAAAGGTGAGGTTTACCTGAGGATGCAAACGCAATGGATCAAAATCGGTGTGATTACTGATGCGGGGCAACGCGGGCACCACCACGTTGAGCGACTCCCCCTGGGTAGGTGCGTGGGTCAGGCCAATGCTGTCTTCGGCATCCAGCAGCAACCCTTGAAGGTAGGGCAAGGTGCCCAATACAGGCTTTCCAGTGTGTGCCGTCAGCCACTCAATGCCTGGGGTTAACAAACTCATGTCGCCACGGAAGCGGTTGATCACAAACCCTTTCATACGCGCCTGCTCGCTTTCGCTCAGCAGCGCAAGCGTCCCCACCAACTGGGCAAACACCCCGCCTCGCTCAATATCGCCCACCAGTATCACCGGGCAGTCAGCCGCTTCGGCAAAGCCCATATTGGCGATGTCACCCTGGCGCAGGTTGATCTCAGCGGGGCTGCCCGCGCCTTCGGCGATAATCACATCGAAGCGGGTTTCCAACGCCTGCCACGCGGCCATCACGCTCTCTTTGGCGGTGCGCTTGAAGGCGTGATAATCCATGGCGTCCATATGGCCGTAGACCTTGCCGCGTAAAATGACCTGCGAACCGCGATCGCTTTCCGGCTTGAGCAAGACCGGGTTCATATCGCTATGCGGCGTCACCCCCGCGGCCTGGGCCTGCAACGCCGTGGAACGGCCAATTTCGCCACCATCTTCCGTAACGGCGCTATTGAGCGCCATGTTTTGAGGCTTGAATGGCGCCACCGATATGTCACGCCTGGCCAACGCACGGCAGAGCGCAGCCACCACGGTGCTTTTGCCCGCATCCGAGGTGGTGCCCTGAATCATCAGTGTGGCCATAGCATACTTCTCGCCCAGTTGGATAAGAGCGAAACTGTAGCGGGAGGGGTTAGCTAGCGCAACGGGGCCAAGCAACGAAGGGGATGGTTAACTCACTTCAAACGCATGCGCCGCCGTGTTCAACTGCGCCAACTCCCAGGCCTGCACCATCTGCTTTTTCGCCACGCCCCAGCGGTAGCCGCCTAGCGCGCCGCTTTGTTGGATTACCCGGTGGCAGGGAATCCATATCGCGATGGGATTGGCCCCTACGGCATTGCCCACCGCGCGCGAGGACTTGGGCGTGCCCAGTGCCTGAGCAATGTGCGAATAGCTGGCCAGTTGGCCCTCGGGAATGGTCAGCAGCGCCCGCCATACGGCGATTTGAAAGTTGGTACCGGTCACATGCAGCGGCAACGTGGCATAGGCATCGCCTGACCTGTTGAAAAGCGCTTCCACCGCAAAGCCCGTGGCGTCAGGATCGTGATGAAGCGTGGAAAGTGACCACTCTTTGCCAAGCCGGGTCAATAACTCGTCGGCACTGGTGGCATCCACAAACCCCATGCGGCAGATACCCCGAGGCGTGACCGCCACGAACAGGCTGCCCAGCGGCGTGGCATGAACGCCATAAACAATCTCGACGCCCTGCCCCTGGCGCTTGTGCTCCCCCGGAGTGACCGCGTCCAGTTGGACAAAGTGATCATAAAGCCGCGAGCCACCGCTAAGCCCCAACGTATGAGCGATATCCAGCAGCGAGGTAGAAGACTGCATCAGTTGCTTGCCGCGCTCCAGGGTCAGCGCCTGTAAAAAACGCTTGGGGCTGATCCCGACATAACGGCAGAACAAACGCTGAAAGTGAAAGGCACTCAAATGAACATGAGCAGCCACCGCTTCCAGCTTGGGCTGCGCGGCCGCATGGGCCACCATGTAATCCATGGCTTTCTCGATACGCTCATAGTCGTTCATTGTCGTCTCTCACATCGTCGTATTAACCGTTACCTTCACAGCCTATGCGCTCACAGGCGAGTTGCCGACCCGAATCTTGCTGACTGCAACAGCAGACAGCGCCCGCATTTTTCGCTAGGGTTACTGCCCGCCTCAACTGACGGTCACGATACGCCCATGCAAGCCTTGATCGACGACATTGCCGCCACCATGGCGAGCGCAGAGGAACGCGGCAAAGTAGCGGACTATATCCCCGAGCTCGGCCACGTTGACCCAAAACAGTTTGCCATTTCCCTGGCCACCGTGGATGGCAAGGTGTACTCGGCAGGCTGTGCCACTACGCCCTTCTCCATCCAGAGCATCTCCAAGGTATTCACGCTGACCATAGCGCTGGGGCAAGTGGGTGATTCGCTGTGGTCGAAAGTCGGCCGCGAGCCATCGGGCGATCCGTTCAACTCCATCGTTCAGCTAGAGCATGAAAGCGGCAAGCCGCGTAACCCGTTCATCAATGCCGGGGCCATTGCGGTGGTCGATGCGATCATGATGGGCCACGAACCCAAAGAGACACTGGGCGAGATTCTCAGCTTTGTACGCTATATCGCCGATGACGACAGCATCTACTTCGACCACGCGGTAGCTGCCTCAGAGATGGCCCACCGTGACCGCAACGCCTCACTGGCGCATTTCATGAAAGCCTTTGGGCACCTACGCCATGATGTCGATAAAGTGCTGGGCACCTACTTTCACCAGTGCGCCATTGCCATGAGCTGTGAGCAGCTCGCTCATGCCGGGCTATTTCTGGCGTCCGATGGTATCAACAAGCCCAGCGATATTCGGGTGGTGGCTTCCCAGCGGGCCCGACGAATCAACTCGTTGATGATGATGTGCGGCCACTACGACGCCTCCGGCGAATTTGCCTTTCGTGTCGGCTTACCGGCTAAAAGCGGCGTGGGCGGCGGCATACTGGCGATCGCGCCGGGCCACGGGGCGATCGCCGTCTGGTCACCGGGGCTCGATGCCTACGGCAATAGCCTGCTAGGCACCCAGGCGCTCGAAATGTTTGTCCAGAAAACCGGCTGGTCGGTGTTTGGCCATTAACGGCAAGCGTTCAGAAGGCCACCCCATCACCCAGTGCCCAGGCCACCGCACGCTGGGCGTGAATCTCGGTGGTGTCAAAAAGCGCAACCGGGGTATCGCTCTGGTTAATCAGTAAACCAATCTCAGTGCAGCCTAGAATCACGCCTTGCGCGCCCCGCGCTGAAAGCGTCGCCACCACGTCCAGATAAGCCTCTTTCGAGGCGGGGTTGATCGTCCCCCGGCAGAGCTCCTGATAGATCACGCGATGAATGACCTCACGCTGTTCGGGCTCAGGCACGATAACTTCGATCCCCCGCGCCTCCAGTCGCTGCCGGTAGAAGGGCTGCTCCATGGTGAACTGGGTACCTAGCAGGCCAACGCGGTCTATCCCCTGCTGGGCCAGAATATCGGCGGTTGCCTCGGCAATATGCAAAAGCGGTAGGCCTGATGCTGCCTCCACCTCGGCAGCTACTTTATGCATGGTATTCGTGCCGATCACCAGAAAATCCGCCCCCGCTGCCGCCAGCGAGCAGGCCGCATTCGCCAGGATGTCCGCCATCGCCTCCCAGTCGCCCTGGCGTTGAAGCGTTTCGATCTCGGCAAAATCCACGCTATAGAGCACTATTTTCGCCGAATGAAAGCCCCCCAGTTGCTCCGCAACACCTTGATTGAGCATACGGTAATAGGTCTGCGTGGACTCCCAGCTCATTCCCCCCAGCAAGCCGGTGGTTTTCATAACCCTTTGCCTCCTTTCGATAAATTCAAAGCGCCCTTGCCAGCTTTAAAGATACTTAACATTAGCTAAAAAGCTATTTGCAGATCAATTTTGTGCAATCTACTCGCCACACACCACTGCACACTCCTTGTACTACCAAGGAGGATGACAATGAACGCTTCACTACTGCCCTTGCTTCTACCCATGTCCGCATTTGCCCTTGCTGCATCCATTTCGCCAGGGCCGGTCAATATCGTTTGCTTGAGTAGCGGCACGAATCACCCCATTAGCCAGGGCCTTGTCTTTGTAACGGGCGCCACACTAGGTTTCATCGCCCTGTTTTTAGGGATTGGTGCAGGGCTTTACTCGCTGCTGCAAGTGGTGCCGCTACTGGAAGATACTTTACGCTGGGCGGGTATCCTGTTTTTGCTTTATCTCAGCTATCAACTTTTCCAGCACGATGGACGCCTGCACGAGCAAGGCGCCGAGAAAGCGCCAGGGTTTATGTCGGGCGCGATGATGCAGTGGCTTAATCCCAAGGCATGGCTGGCGTCTGCCGCTGGTATTGGTGCCTACACCAGCGGTGACGCCCCCTACCAGCTTTGGCTGTTCGCGGGGCTCTACCTGCCTATTTGCTGGCTATCGCTTGCCAGTTGGGTATACGCGGGCGCTTTTCTCAAACGCTATGTTCACCGCCCCACCATCCTGCTAACGGTTAACCGTTTGTTGGCGGCATGTTTGGCCGCCAGTGCTATTTACTTATTGATTGAGTAGCGGGTAGCGGTACTGGTTGGGTGTTGCTGCCACCAGCCGCTTAAAGGTTCGCTGAAAGTGGGGTTGGTCATTAAAGCCAGCGCTCAACGCCGCCTCAACAATAGGTTGCCCTTGCTTTAGTGCCTGTTGCCCCATCTGGATGCGTTGATTAATCAAGTAGGCATGGGGCGTTAGCCCGTAATGCTGTTTGAACGCGCGGATTAAATGCCCCGCACTGTAGCCGGACTGCTGGCATAAGCTTTCAAGCGAAATGTCTGCGGTGCAATTATTACGTAAATAGACGGCAACCTGCTCTAGCGTGCTGGACGCTTCCGGCAATGCCGCAGGAGGCGCTTGGGCAAGCGCCTGCATAAGGCTAGACAGGTAGTCAGTTAGTACTGCTTGCTTATCGTCAATCGCTAGACGCTCATCCAGCAGGCAGGACGCCATATCGCAATACGCTGCAAAAAGCGCAGGCTGGGTAAGCACAGCGGTGGCAATATCTTGCCAGTCAGGCGCATCCAGCAGCCCCAACTGATAGCGCAAGTTACTCAGCCAGGCGGTATCGACGTAGAGCATCAGGTACGCCCAGGGCTGATTCTCGATGGGGTTACAGGCATGCACCCAATGCGGGTTCATCATCACCAGGTCACCCGCGCTAATCTGATACGTCGTATCCCGGTAACGAAAGGTACTTCTGCCTGCGGTAACAGCACCCAGCGACCAGTGCACGTGACTGTGAGGCGCATAGCAAACTTGCCGCGCATCGCTGATCTTACGCAACTCTACATGGGGCATGCGCTGATCGCGCCAGAAAAGCGGAGAAGACGATGGACTCATGCGCTACTCAAACAATTCAAATAATGGAAAAAGGAAAAGACGGCCCCGCCCCGCTCAACTCGTCAGCAGGGCTTGCTTCGCCTAAGCTGGACAATAGCACGGCGCAGACACAGTATAGTCCCCGCTCATTCAAGTTGCTTATGGATAATTGGCAAAAGCCTTATTGGTCAGGAGGACACCATGGCAAGCTCTACGCCCGCACCCGACCACCGCGATGCCATCAGCGCATTCGCCCGTTTGGGCTATGCATCCCGCGGCGTGGTTTACGTTTTGGTGGGGGGATTGGCGGCGCTCACCGCCATAGATCAGGGCGGCCAGGCGGAAGGCAGCCGTGGCGCGCTGGAAGCCGTGCTGGGGGCGCCGTTCGGTAAGGTGATGCTGGGTATTATCGCCGTGGGGCTGATTGGGTACGCCATGTGGCGCTGCATCCAAGCCTTCAAGGACCCCGACCATCACGGTACCAGCGCCAAAGGGCTGGTGATTCGCGCAGGCTTATTTGTCAGTGCGGTTACCCACACCTTGCTGGCATTTTTTGCCGCCAGCCTTGTCTTCCGCTTTCTTTCGTCCGGTTCTTCGGGTGGCTCAAGCGGGGGCTCGGAAGGTATGGCCAGTTGGCTGATGCAGCAACCCTTTGGCCGCTGGTTGGTGGCTGCCGTCGGCATCGCCATCATCGGTGCGGGTATCGCCCATGCCGTCAAAGGCTGCAAGGCCAAGTTTGACAAGCACTTCACCATGCCCTCGCGCACCCAAGCCTGGGCCTACCCGATATGCCGTTTCGGCCTGGTGGTTCGCGGGCTCGTCTTTGTGATCGTGGGTAGCTTGTTCATGATCGCCGCTTACCAGTTCGACCCCAACGAAGCTGGCGGCACGGCGGAAGCGTTTAACACCTTGCGGCGCCAGGCCTTCGGGCAATGGCTGTTTGGGTTTGTCGCCATTGGCCTGCTGGCGTTTGGGTGCTATAGCGTGCTTACCGCTATTTACCGCCACGTTGACCCTTCGTTATAGCCCTATCAGCAGCGTTTAAGCGTCGTCTTTTGGCGTACCCGATGCGGGCGGCATGTGCTTGGCTTTCATGTCCTTGAAGGCTTCCATGATGTCCATGGGCAGCGGGAAGACGATCGTCGACGCGTTCTTGTTGCTCATGTCGCTCATGGTCTGCAGGTAGCGTAGCTGCAGCGCAGCAGAGTTTTCCTGCATCACGTTGGCCGCCTCGACCAGTTTCTTGGAAGCCTGCAGCTCACCCTCAGCGTGGATGACCTTGGCGCGACGTTCACGCTCCGCCTCGGCCTGGCGGGCAATGGCGCGGATCATGCTCTCGTCCAGATCCACGTGCTTGATCTCGACGTTCGCCACCTTGATGCCCCAGGAGTCTGTCTGAGCGTCGAGGATTTCCTGGATATCGTCGTTGAGCTTGTCGCGCTCGGAGAGCATTTCATCCAGGTCATGCTTACCCAATACCGAACGCAGCGTGGTCTGCGCCAGCTGGCTGGTCGCCTGGGTGAAGTTTTCCACCTGGATAATCGCTTTTTCCGGATCCACTACGCGAAAGTAAAGCACGGCGTTGACCTTCACCGTAACGTTGTCCTGGGAGATCACGTCCTGCTCGGGCACGTCCATGGTGATAACACGCAGATCGACCACCTGCATCTTTTGAATCGCGGGGATCACGATAACTAGGCCCGGCCCTTTTACCTTCTGATAGCGGCCCAGAAAGAACACCACGCCGCGCTTGTATTCCGGCAGTATGCGGATGGAGGCGGCGATGAGTAGCACCACCAGTACGACTGGAACAAGATACGAGAGAATCATGGGGCACCTCGTTTAGCGGATGATCAATTACCTGACGACGGCCACCAGGGCCAGGGTCGCTAGGGATGTGAGACATAGACCGTCAAGCCTTCAAGACGCACGACCTTCAGTGCGTCACCCTGCTTGACGGGAGCATCGCTTACCGCATTCCAACGCTCGCTGTGCAGCCAGACGTGGCCGTTGGTTTCAAAATCTTCCAGGGCAACGGCACTGGCACCTATCATCTGCTCGATACCCGTATGTGCCGGGCGTCGGCGCAGCGTTGCAAAACGCGTCAAGGTCCACAACATCAGTCCGCCGGATACCAGCGCCACGCCGCCAATCAATGGCAACGAAATGGCCAGGTACTCGGCATCCATCAGCATGACCGACCCCAGCACAAAGGCAATAATCCCGCCCACTCCCAGTACACCAAAGCTGGGCATTAACGCCTCGCCCACCATCAGCGCCAATCCCACGATGATAAGCGCCAGGCCCGCATAATTGATCGGCAGCATCTGAAAGGCAAAGAGAGCCAACAACAGCGAAATAACCCCGATGGTGCCAGGGAACAGGCTGCCAGGGCTCGAAAGCTCGAAGATCAGCCCGTAAAAGCCGATGATCAGCAGGAAGTAGGCAATATTGGGGTTGGTAATCAGCGAAAGCAGCTCTGTGCGCCAATCCGGATCAAAGCGCTCGATGGCGAGGTCGGCTGTCTCAAGCGTCCGATCACCACCTTCCATGACCACCGTCGTACCGTCTATTTGTGAAAGTAAATCGTTCAGATCCTGCGCAATCACGTCGATGACGTTCTGCTCCAGTGCCTCATTGGCGGTGAGGTTGACCGCCTCGCGCACCGCCGCTTCGGCCCAATCGGCGTTCCGGTCGTGACGCTCGGCCAGGCTGCGGATAAAGCTCACCGCGTCTTCCATGACCTTGCGCTCCATGGCGCTGCTCTCGCTTCCAGACTCGCTTTCACTCTCGCCTTCCGATTGGCCTTCGGCGTTGTCATCCGCTTCATCAGCGCTGCCGGGAAAGCCGGAACCGCCCATCTGCACCGGCGTGGCAGACCCCAGATGGGTTGCCGGCGCCATGGCGGCGACATGGCTGCCATACAGCAGATAAGTGCCCGCACTGGCCGCTCGAGCGCCACTGGGGGAGACATACATAGCCACGGGAATGTCGGCATTCAGCATTTCACGGATCATGTCGCGGGTCGTGTCGACCAGGCCGCCCGGCGTATCCAGCTCAACGACAATCACCTCGCTGTTCTGCTCACGGGCCTTGCGCAGGCCGCGCTCAAGATAATCCTTGGTGGCGGGGCCAATGGCCCCTTCAATGTTCATGACCAGGGCGTTACGCGAAGAGGTCTGTGCCGTGGCCTGCCAGGCGAACGACAGCGCCAGCATCAACAAACCTGCCAGCGATAACCACAGCCAAGGGGATTTGTAAGAAAGGCTTCGCATGTCAGCTCTCCCCGTGCCTCGCGTCCTGAAACCATTGCCTAGCTGCCTGGGTCAGCAGCCATCATATAAGCACGTCCACCACCGGAATCATCATATACAAAACTTACACCCCGTATATTTTATGAACAAGTAATATCGCCACATCAATATACTTTCAACATAGCACTTATGGTGGGTTGGGTAATGAGGCGAAGCGTAAACTTCCTTAGCGGGAAAAATTGACTCGATTTAGCGCCAACCTGGCATTTTTATCCCTATCGGGAAATAAACCTGGGCACGCTGATTCGCCAGGCATGCAGCGCTGGTAGCTGGTAAATCAGGGCGTTTCCACGTAATAGCTGCTCACCCGCCAGGTGCCGTTTTCAAGGTGGGGGGTAACGGTCTCGAGCCGACGTCCGCTGTTCTCGAAGCCGGTTTGGAAGGTGAAGACGATATAGTCGCCGCTCGGCGCACCCGGCATGGACGTCTGGTGGCTGGTACGAACGCGCTTGCGCGAGGCCACTTCGCCAAAGTCCCGGCGTACAAGCTCAATGGTGCGCGCCAACATACCTTGTGAAAGCGGCGCTTTTAAGATCGGCGATGAGGTCTCCCAGGCTTGTTCATAATTACCGTTATCGATCGCTTTCAACCAGGCAAGCGCAGCGGCCTCCGCCTCATTGGCAGTATGGGCCATTACATGCGTACTGAAAGACAGCAGTACGGCCGTGATGATGCAACTGAGTATTTTGGGCATGACTGACTCTCGATACATGGGGACGGTCGAACAACGTCGTCCGATATAAAGAGTTATCGGAAACCGGCGAGGTTTCTTTAGGGGATTTGAGAGATCAGCCAATATCTTTGCAGCGCCCACGCTTGTTGTTACCCACTACAACCCCTGCAGCCACTGGCGAACGGTCGCGATGCCCTCTTCACTGACCACTAGCCCCAGGTGCGATTCGCCTTCCACCGTGGTGATGTCCGCATGGGGCACAAGCGGACGTAGCACGGGTTCGAATTGATCCGCATAAAACGCCTCATCCTCAGCTCCGGTGACCACCAGAACAGGCACCTGCACTGAGCCCAGCGCCTGACGAAAATCAGCCGGACTAAAACCGGTCATCAGCCGATATGAATAGGCGAGCGTCTCTGAGCCATCGCGGTATTCAGACGGCAAGTTGAACCGCAATACATCCGCCCCGTTGAAATGCGTGATGCCAATCGCGTTGAGCATGGAGATCGCCACAATCCTGGCGACACTTGGCTCGGCCCAACCACCGGAATTATCCCGAACAGTGGGCGCATCGTGGCCAAGGTAAGGCGCCAGCAGCAGATACGCCGAGGCAAGGTGCCCATGCTGCCCACCGGCAAAGCGCACCGCGAGCCCGCCCCCGGATGAATGACCACCAACGACCACCCTTGAGACATCGGTGTTGGTGTCTTTTATATGGGCAATAAGGTCCGCCAGGTCATCTTCAAGCTGCCCAATATAGTCGATATCGCCTCGGCGCACCGGCGAAGGACCATGCCCGCGAACATCCGGCGTATAGACACTGGCAGCGCCTGCCGCGGCTAACTCATGGGCGAGCGTTGCCAGGTACCTGCTGTCGGTTCCAGAGCCATGCACGAGGATCAACGCGGTATGGGCGTCACTTGGATAGTGGCGATACGCAAGCGCTGTTCCGTCCCGCGCTTCATACGTTTGCAGCGCGGGCAGCGGGCGTGATTCTTGCACAGAGACCAGCGCTTCAAAATCAAGGCTGTTCGCGTTTGCACCTGTCGACATCGCCAGCAACGCTCCCATGATGGCGATCACCATGCGTTGTCTCACTTACTCCTCCCACAGCCGTCACATCCAAGCTCGCTGCCACTTTCATGCAGTCATCCAGCGTGTTTTGAGCGTAGCAGAATCCGCAATGAGAACATGTCACGACAACGCCCCATGATGGTGGTGTTAGCGAGATAACACTCTCTATAAATGGCCGAATCTACCCCCTTTGTGACCGGACAACGCATCGTTGGCAGGATACGTAGCAGCTAATCTATCACCTCACTTCAACACGATGAGATTAGCCATGACCCACTCTAAAACTGCATTGCTATTAATTGATGTACAGGCCTCTTTCCCCGCCCGAAATTACTGGGATGAAGACCTTGCTCATGACTGGCGCCCTAGGCAAAGGGCCGTGCTAAATGCAGCTCAGGCACACAACATTCCCGTTATCCGCATTCTGCATGAAGAACCCGGCAGCCAAGGGCCTTTTGACCCGGATTATGGCCTTATTCGTCCGCTTGATGATTTTAACGATGACGTAGCAGTCACGTATCATAAACGTGCCCATAATGCCTTCACCGATACCTCGCTTGGGGACTGGTTACGGGAGCACGGCATTGAACGGCTTGCCATTAGCGGCATTCGTACCGAGCAGTGCTGCGAAACCACCGCCCGGATGGCATCAGATTTAGGGTTTAGCGTCGACTTTATCAGCGATGCTACCCTGACCTTCCCCATGACGCGCCACGGCATCACCTGGTCGGCCGATGATATCAAGGCACGCACCGAGCTGGTTCTTGAAGGCCGCTTTGCACGTATTATCAGTACACACGACATGATCAACGAATGGCAAAATACGCGTGAGTGAAGAGCGACCACATAGCCAAGCGCCATCCTCTAGAGCCACCACTTTACGGGTGGCGATACTGATGATGCCCGGCCAGGTGCCACTTGACCTGATTGGCCCGCTACAGGTTTTGCAGTGCGCAGATCGGCTCTCGATAGACGTTCAGGTTCACTATATCGGCCCCACTGCGGCCATACAGTGGTTAGGGCCGCTCACCCTTAGCGGCATTGACCCATTACCTGAACAGCTCTCCCCTCAAGATTTACTGCTGATTCCAGGGCAGTATCGCAATAGTCTTGAGCCATTAGCGCAACAGGAGTGCGTCACTTGGCTCAAGGCGAATGCCCACCATGCGGATACGCTGATGACTGTTTGCTCCGGCACGCTATTACTGGCGGATGCTGGCCTCTTGGAGGGGCGGCGCTGTACCACCCACCACACGCTAATCGAGCAGCTACAAGCCAAAGCCCCACAAGCAGAGGTACAACGTGATTGTATCTTTACCGAGGACGGGCGCTATTTAACCAGCGCTGGGATCTCAACAGGGATCGATACCATGCTCTACTGGCTAACCCGTGCTTGCGGCCATTCACTGGCCTTGGCGGTAGCGCGGGAAATGGTGCTGTATCTTCGCCGCAGCGGCCAGGAGCCTCAGTTGGGCGCCTGGCTTGAGGGGCGTAATCATGTGGATGAACGGCTGCATCGCGTTCAAGATGCCATCTGCGCCGCGCCCTCTCAAAGGTGGCCTATCGAAACGCTGGCGGCTAAAGCCGCCATGAGCGAACGCCATTTCCGGCGTCAGTTCAAACGTCTCACCGGCATGCCGGTGGGCGACTACATCACGGGGTTACGCCTGCAGCGAGCCAAGGCATTAATGACCGAAACGACATGGACGCTTGCGCGCATCGCGGAAGCGTCTGGATTCGGTGATGAGCGGCAACTACGGCGCATCTGGGCTCGCCAGGAAAAAGCGCCGCCTAGCGTATGGCGGCGCTCCCAGATATCTTGATTCATGATTTATTCAGCGTTATTGCACCATCGCATCATCACATGGTGTTGATTTGATAGGAAAAGATACCCCGAACGCAATGTCCGTCATGAACGGCCTGCCTTTCCTGAATCTCGATGTTGGTTAAAAAGTAGCAACCAAAGATCAGTGCAGCTCATGGGAAAGATTAAGCGTGGCGATGCTGTGGTCAAGCGTCTGAAAACTCAACGATGGCTTCAATTTCCACCGCAAACCCCTTCGGCAATGAGCCTACCCCAATGGCAGAACGTGCATGTTCACCGCGCTCACCAAGAACGGTAACAAATAGGTCGGAACAACCGTTGATGACCTCAGTGTGAGAGGTGAAATTTGGATCAGCATTGACCATACCAAACACCTTCACGACACGCTGAACCCGATCAAAGTCACCCAGCGCCTCTTGAACGAGCGCAAGGAGATACAGGCCAACCTCTTGAGCGTACATCCGAGCCTGCTCGACAGTGACGTCCTGCCCAACTTTTGGGACAGCAACGCCCTCTTCTCGCAACGGAGCGCCCTTACCTGACAGATAGAGCATGTTGTCCGAAATGGCATAAGAAAGAAAATTGCCCCTTGGCGTGGTAACGACGGGGAGTTCCAACCCCAACGAACGAATGCGCTCTTCCACCGTTGATTTCATTACTGGCTCCACGTATATTCTGTTAATAATTTTGTGACAACGTGCACTGGTATTGATTTATTAAAGATCTAGGCGATAAACACTCCATTTCTTGATCTCACTGAAACCAAAGCTACTGATAAGATCATAGCCAATATTGAACTCTTTAAGAACACGCATCTCCGTTCTACAGCAATTCTCAGACCGTGACACCTTTAGAGCATGCTGTAGTAATATACTTTTATTTTCATCGCCATCAAAACCATCGATAAAATACAGATCCTCAATATAAAGAACACGGGATCCAACGTAACTCGCAAACTTAAAATTATATATATAGAAGCCAATTGGCTGATTGCCTTGATAAGCCAGCAATGCAAAACAAGCAGGTGTAGGTGCTAAAAAAGCGTCAGCATAACTTTGTCTATCAGCAGTAAAGAGGTGCTTTTGACTTTCGGATTCAGCAAGCTTGATATTCAAGTCATACAGATCGTTGATATTTTCGTTATTCACTCTAGCAATTTCCATTGCTTAACCCCTTATTAACTTTCAATAAATTTTAACGACATAGTAATATGTTTATCTCGATTCAGAGCCAGCTAACTCTGTAGACGCAACAATCATCTACAAGCCCTTTACAACCAATCTAGGCCATGCTTGCAGCCACCGCTTGCCCAATATGCGAGCGCTAAAATCCGTTGGTTTTGGCCGCTTGGGGTTTAATGTAATGGTATAGTCAAACAGAGGCTTAATACCAAAGGGAGCCACAAGGATAACGTCTCCACCATCATCCAAAGCAGCACCTACGGCAGTTTCGACCTCGACCCAGTAACTTATGGCATCTGCAGTGGAAGTATACGGACAGTCCCTATTTCTCTCGTGCATTCTTGCCTGGTTCTTTACCGACCAGGGAAACGTTGAGACTTCTCTTAAGTTTTGCTCAATCCGATTATCGCGGGAATCGCTTATATCGTCAGGGTTGAAGTAAATTAAATCGATGTCGTTAAGAGCCGTCTTCGTCTCAAAACCATGTAACTTGTCCCAAACCAAGTTTCTAACGAATCCAGCAGCGAGACACCACCCTGGCAGCCTCTGCCCAGCCGCTATTTTCAGCGCCTCCATACGGGCAGAATCATTCGTCAGCCATTCTTTGATCAGGGCATCATGTTCCATCTCAGTACCTTACTAATGCGCCTATTTTGAGCTGCTACACGGCGAGAACCAACCAAATATGGGCGTGGTAGTTCTCTACCCCTCCTGTTACAGATCAGCTCCAAAATTGATACCGTCGCTAACTGGCAAATCATCCAAGTCAAAGGGTTTCACGTCTTCCGAGCGCCCGACATGAAGCCATAAACACCGCGATTCAAGCGCAGAAAGCGTCTGAATTTACGTCACGTTTTAAACGTCTTGGTTTGGCCGCAACTGACGCTGAACGCCAAGCAAGAAATTGCGCAGCATCTGATCCTTGCACTCACGGTAATTCTTGTGGCTTGGCTTGCGGAAAAAGGCGCTGAGTTCGTGGTGGCTCAACGGTAGTCCGACCAGCGCAAAGACCTCCAGAATATCGTCCGCTTTCATGTTCAGCGCAATGCGTAGCTTCTGGAAGACCATGTTGTTGTTCAGTTGCGCTTCCGGCGCGGGTTGCGGGCCTTCGCGCTTGCCACGCTTGAAGCTGATAAACCCGTTCAAGAACGCCGCCAGCTCCTTGTTCTTCATCGTGACAAAGGCATCGTCGTCATCCTTTTTCAGCCAGGCCGTCACCTGCGGCTGGGTAACGGGCACTTCTGCCAGCGCGAAGATATCCACGATGGTGTTATCTTTTAAATCAAAGGTGTAGCGGATGCGGCGAAAAATATCGTTATTGGTCAAAATTGGGTTCCTGGCCGGTAGTTAGTTTTTCAAGAAGTTCATCGATGTCGGCTTTCAGCTCGTCATCTTCAATGCCCTGCGCACTGATTTCTGCCTGTCGCAAACTGGCGATAGCCGCGTCGGTCTGGCCTGCCTCAGCTTGCAACATCGCCATGGAAAAACCAATGGAAGCCCGATGGTCGTTGGAATCAATGACGTTGGCTTTTTCCAGGGCCTTTTCGTAGCCCGCCAGCGCGTCTTCCAGCTCTTCGGTAAAGTCCGCCAGGGTTTCCCATTGTTCCGGGTGGTCTTTATCGGTGCTCTCGTTATCAACGCAGATTGCCCGCAACTCGGCATATAGCGCATCAAATGTTTCTCTGTCATCCTTGGCGGCAGCCTTCATCAGCTTTTCCGCCAGTTCGTAAACCGCCTTGTATATCTTGGTGTTGATCATTATTGATGACCTTTTGATAAAATCAATTTAATGGAATTAACGATTGGCGGTCTCAAGCCCCAAGTGCAACGTTATTGCAGGGCCTCGTTAGCTTTGCTTATAGACATGTTTTCGGTGCCCCACCTTCACAACCGTGACGACAAGCAATTCATCTACCACTTCATATATGATGCGGTATACCCCTTGCCGAACCCGGTAACGTTCTTGCCCTGAAAGCTTTTCACTGTCAATGGGACGAGTATTATACGGCAGTTCCTCTATACGCTGCATAATACGGGCAACATCCTTATTGGGGATTGACCGAAAATCCTTTGAGACAGATTTTTTGAATACCAGCTTATAACTTGCCATGAGCCTTCAAATCGTCCAGCAAGGCTTCATAGCTCATGGTGGGCTCGGAAACTCGTTCCTCAAATGCCGCCAAATCTTCCTGATCCTCAGCCAATGCCGCACGAACAGCATCGTTGACGATATCCGACAGTGAACGATGCGTATGCGCGGCCTTCAGGCGCAGCGCAGCATGTAACTGCGGATCAAAATAAATCGTAGAACGCTTAGATGTATCGCTCATGGCAATCTCCGAATGAGGTAACGTCTTGACATTATGACGTCACAGCGTCATAGCGTCAAAAATACCAGTAATGGGTTGAAGTTGAGCAGCACACACCTTCATCGTTGAGCTCCTATCGGCGCCAGCACTTGTATTACGTGCTTGCTAAAGCAAAGCCGCGCAGAAAGTCGGCGTCAGCCTGGAAGAGATAAAGCAGGTCTTTGAATTACTGCCCAATAACCGCACGCCGACAGTTGAAGACTGGCGGCAGCTTTCAAAAAACTGGCAGCAGATGCTGGATGGCAGGATTGCTTATCTACAGAAGCTGCGCGATAACCTGGCGGGCTGCATCGGCTGTGACTGCCTGAGCAAGCCCCGTTGCCCGCTCTACAACCCAGACGACATACTGGCTGAATTGGGTAGCGGCCCGGTGCTTCTGGATCAGGTAGAGCAAAAAGCGAGAGCCCAACACAAGCTCGTAACCCTTAATAGCAACCCTGAATAATCACCATCAAGCCTCAATCTATACGGATGAACCACTTGGGCTTGATGCGTCCAAAGTCACGACGTGTATTCGTTTTCAAGGCTTTTTTGGAATCCAGCACCACGGCATCCTGCGCACTCCTAACAAACACCACCCAATGCCAGAAAGGCCTGCCCTGCTCCATGCGCCATTTGATCGCCAACAGCGCCTTGTCTGGCAAGCTCTCCCAGGTATCGAAAGGCGTCTCCGCAGGAGAAGCCTTTATATCGAGCGCACGTAAAAGTTTACGCACGTACTCGGTGTCTGACCAAAGCGCTGTGTCTTCGGCATGGATACCCATGGCGTTTGCTGTTTCTTTCGCCTGAGCATAGGTAATACCCGCTAGCACTGCGCATGATGCGATACCACAGCCGGATATTTCTTCTTGGATGACAGGCGATCTAATTAACTGCACACATACAACCTTTCATTAGCACACTAAAGGTGACAATACTCAAGCGGCAAGTCCATAGCAGATCAACAACCACAAACCGACCAGGAAGGATGACGCATGCCCCTTTCGAAGCTACTGGACTGGCGCCTTCACGCGCTCGTCATTTTCATCTCTTTGATCTCCGAAGCCATTGGCATTCTTCGTGTTCCTATGGGGCCCGGCACGCTGCTGCTGCTTCCCCTTTTCTACGCCTTCATCATCGGTGTGCTCGTGAATCCCAACGTCACCCGCGTAGCGGGGCGCGTCATTCCCGACCACGTGAGCCAGGCTGCGGGCCCACTGATCCTGCTGTCGATCATGCCGTTCATCGCCCGCTTCGGCTCCACCATCGGCCCCGCCATTCAGGATCTGATCGATGCCGGCCCGGCGCTGATCCTTCAGGAACTGGGCAACCTGGGCACCATGCTGATCGCCCTGCCGATTGCCGTGCTGGTCTTCAAGATGGGGCGCGAAGCCATCGGCGCCACCTACTCCATCGCCCGTGAACCCAACATCGCGGTGATCTCCGACAAGTACGGCCTCAAGGGGCCAGAAGGCATCGGCGTGATGGGTACCTACGTGGTCGGCACAATGTTCGGCACCCTGTGGTTCGCGCTGATGGCGGGCTACCTGACCTCGCTGGACATCCTCGACCCGCGTGCCCTGGCCATGGCCTGCGGCGTCGGTAGCGGCAGCATGGTAGCCGCCTGCTCGGCGGCAATCGCTGGCTCTATCCCCGAAATGAAGGACGAGTTGCTGGCCTTCGCCGGCGCCAGCAACCTGATGACCTACGCCACCGGCCTCTACCTGTCGCTGTTCGTGGCACTGCCGGTTGCCGAGAAGCTCTACACGACACTCTCCGGCAAACGCGAGGCCAAGCCCGTGGGCGCCCAGATCGCCGACTCAGCAGCATCCGAAGTGCCTGAGGAAGAGCGCCCCGAGCGCAACCTGGGCAAGAGCGCCATCGTCGTCGCGGCCGCCTGCGGCGTGGCCTGGGTCGCCAACACCATCAACGGCGACGGCCTTATCGCCGCGCTGCCGGGCATGCTGATCCTCTACGTCATGACCATGGTCGGCCTGGCGATCACCCGCCACGCCCCCTTCTACCTGCCGGGCGTGGCCTGGGTCTCGTTAGTCAGCATCGTGGCCACCCTGCCTTGGGTACCGGGCAGCGCCTGGCTGGTCGAGCAACTCGGCTCGGTGAACTTCCTGGCCATCGTCACGCCCGTGCTCGCCTACGCCGGTCTGGCGCTCACCAAGCGGGAACTGGCGATGTTCCGTCAGGCCGGCTGGAAGCTGGTGATCATCGCTCTGCTGGTGTTCACCGGCACCTTCGTGTCCTCGGCCATCATTGCCGACCTGCTGCTGTAACCCGCAAAGGACGATCATGAACCATTTAGACTGTCTGACAATCGACGACGCCACCCTTCGCCAATGGCGGCAGGACTTCCACCGCCATCCGGAGACGGCCTTCGAAGAGCATCGCACCGCACAGCGGATCGCCGAGATCCTCGACCAGGCTGGCCTCCCCTTCGTAAGTGGTCTGGGCGGCGGCACCGGTATCATCGCCACTCTCCAGGGTCGACTGGGCGACGGACCGAGCATCGGCCTGCGCGCCGACATCGATGCCCTGGATGTCACCGAGCTCAACGACATCGGGTACGCCTCGCGCGTGCCCGGCAAGATGCATGCGTGCGGCCACGACGGCCACACTACCATGCTGCTCGGTGCCGCCTGCCGCCTCGCCGCCGAGCCAGACTTCGCGGGCCGGGTGCACTTCATCTTCCAGCCTGCCGAGGAGAGCGAAGGCGGCGGTCGGGTGATGGTCGAGGAGGGGCTGTTCGAGCGCTTCCCCATGGAAGCGGTCTACGGCGTGCACAACTGGCCGGGGCTGCCAGTTGGCGAGGCCGCGGTGCACAACAGCGCCGTGATGGCCGCCTTCGACGTATTCACCCTCAAGCTCAAGGGCAATGGCTGCCACGCAGCCATGCCCCACCTAGGCTGCGACACCATCCTCGCTGCCTGCCAGCTGGTCAATCAGTTGCAGGGGCTGATCAGCCGTGAAACACCCGCCCACCAGACGGCAGTGCTCAGCGTCACCCAGTTCCACGCTGGCGATGCCTTCAACGTCATCCCCGAAGGCGTGGAGCTGCGCGGCACCCTGCGCTGCTTCGACGAGATGCTGCGCCAACGCCTCGCGCAACGCTTCCGCGACGCCGTGGAAGCCCAGGCGCGCTTCCACGGCCTGGAGGCCGACCTCGACTATCAGCCGCGTTACCCGGCCACCTTCAATACCCCCGAGCACGCCCAACGCTGCGCTACCGTGCTCGAGGCCATGCCCGAGATCACTCGGGTGCATCGCGACCAGCCACCCAGCATGGCGTCGGAGGATTTCGCCTTCATGCTGAACGAGCGTCCCGGCGCCTATATCTGGCTGGGCAACGGCGAGGACAGTCCTGCCTTGCACAACCCGCATTACGACTTCGATGACCGCTTGACACCCATTGGTGTCGAGTACTGGGCACAACTGGTCAGAAGCCTGCTTTCCAGCGAGCAGGAAACGTGAAGCCTGCAGTCCCCTGTGCCGGACTGCCACATACCCGATCATCCACTCAAGACCAACAAAGAGAAACGATCATGACATCACTTCGCCTCAACATTCTGACCGCCGCCATCGGCATGGGACTAAGCGTCGCCGCCCACGCGCAGGAAAGCATCATCCTGGCCACGCCGATGCCAGAAGACCATATCATGCACACCACCGCCGAAGCGTTCATGGAGGCACTGCCCGAGGACTCCGGCCTGAAGGTTGAATACCACCCGGGTGGCGATCTGGGCGACTGGACATCGCTCTTCGAGCAGGTATCGCAAGGCGTGCTCCCCATGTCGATGACCTATGCCGCATCCGACCTCGACAAGCGCCTCGACATCACCCTTCTGCCCTACGCCTTCAAGGACTGGGATAGCGCTGAAGCCGCCATCAGCATCGACGGCAGCCTGTTCCCAGTGTACGAAGACATCTACGCGGACCTGGGCATGAAATTGCTGGGGATCATTCCGGTGGATTTCTACGGACTGGCCATGCGCAAAGGCGACGAGCGAGTCCCCACGAACTTCCCGTCGGATGGCAAAGGGATCAAGTTACGGGTCGCTCCGGTGGCCATTGGCGTCGAGCAATTCAAGACCTTCGGTTTTTCGCCCGTACCGATGCCCTACTCCGAGCTCTATACCGCACTTCAACTCGGCACCGTGGACGGCCGCGCCTACGCGACCCCCGTCGAGATATGGCAGATGCGCGACGTGCTGTCCTCTTACATCCTCACCAACGACTCGTTCGAACAGGGTGCCTGGGTGGTCAATCAACAATGGTGGGAAGGTCTTTCCGAAGCGCAGCAGCAGGCCATCCTGACGGCCCGCGATGAAGCCCTGAGCGTCGCATGGGGGCAGGCGCAGGACACCAGCGAAAACTTCAAGTCGCAGATTCGCGAAGCCGGCGTCGAGATCGTCGAACTGAGCGAAGAAGAAATGGCTCAAGCCGAAGCGCTGGCTCGCGACGAGGTATGGCCCTGGATGGAAGAGCAAGTGGGCAAGGAACTCATCGATACCGTGCGTGAAGCAACGGCCGCCACGCCCTGAACAGCCTCTTCCCAAGCGGTGGGCCTAGCGCCCACCGCCGTCTGGAGACACCCTATGACCTCCTCGAAACTCAACCTCACCAGCTTGATAGGTTGCGTGAACGGCATGACTATATTCGGTGGTATCGCTCTGACGGGGCTAATGCTGGCCCAGGTCATCATGCGCTACGTGATGGAAAGCGGTTTCCTTGGGGTCGAGGAAATCGGCGTGTTGCTTGGCGTCTGGTTCTACTTCCTCGGCATGGCCTTGGCAACCCGTTCCGGCGAACAAATCCGCGGCGGTATCGCCAACCTACTGGTGACGTCATCCCGCGGCAAGTGGTTTCTAGCCCTCTATGAAACCGGATTCACACTCGTTGCCAATGCCGTTTTCTGCTGGCTGGCCCTGCAATACACCTTGTCATTGTTCGAATCCGGCCGAACCAGCACATACATGAGCTGGCCGACCTGGCTGTGGGCCGCTGCCATGGCATGCGGTTTCTTGTTGGCCACCCTGTTTACGCTGCAACAGTGTCTACGACTGATAGGGGAGCATCGGGCATGATGCTGTTCAGCCTTCTTCTCTGCGCCACCATCTTTCTGCTGCTTTCGGGCATTCCCGTCGCGTATGCCTTCGGCATGGGCGCTCTAGCGTTCATCTGGATGTCCGGACGCCCACTGGATTACATGCTGGCTCAGGCATTCTGGCAAGTCGGCAGCTTCGCCCTTCTGGCACTCCCCTTGTTCGTCCTGGCCGGTCAGCTGATGAAGGCAAGCAGCGTGGCAGAGCGGCTACTGGCCTTCATCGAAGCCGCAGTGGGACGGCTTCGAGGTGGACTGGGTGCCGTTACCGTCATCGCCTGCACGCTGGTTGGCGCCATCGCCGGAAGTGGCTCGTCAGCCATCGCCGCCATCGGCGGGTTGATGATCGAGCGCATGACGGATCGCGGCTACGACCGCGGCTATGCGGTATCTCTGGTCGCCTGTTCCTCCGTGCTGGCCCAGTTGATCCCGCCCAGCATCCCCATGATCGTCTTTGCCCTCATGACCGGCATCCCGGTCACCGCCGCATTTCTCGCCACGCTGGTTCCCGGCATACTGATCGCCCTGATGTACTGCCTGCTCAACATGCGTTTCGCCCCCGCCGAGCCGACACCACGGGTGGTTGGCGGCCGAGTCGCCGCTTCGCTCGACACCAGGACGTACCTGCAGAAGGTCTCGCTTACCTTCCGTCAGGCAGCCTGGGCACTGTTCATGCCGATCCTGATGCTGGGCGGCATCTACAGCGGCCTGTTCACGCCAACCGAAGCCGCCGCCGTCGCAGTGGGATACGTCATCATCATCGGCACCGTGGTCTATCGCGGGCTTACCCCGGCAAGCATCGGCCGGGAAATCATCAATGCCGCGCGCATTTCCGGCGCCATCATCGTCATCCTGTTTGCCTTGGCGATCATGAGCCGCGCCATGCTTCTCGAGCAGATACCCGGTCAGATCAGCGACATTTTACTGGGAATAACCGACTCGCCATGGGCAACCCTGCTGATCCTGAACCTGGTATTACTGGCAATCGGCATGCTGATCGATGACGTCTCCGGCAGCATCGTGGCCGCCATAGTGCTCTGGCCCATAGCGCAGCAGCTCGGTCTTCACCCCCTGCACTTTGCCGCCATCGTCGGGACCAACCTAGGACTTGGCAATGTCACGCCCCCCTGCGCTCCGCTGCTGTTCATGGCCGGTGGCATCGGCAAGAGCCAACTTTCCGAGTACCTCGTTCCCACGCTCAAGCTCACCTTGCTGGGCCACCTGCCCATTCTGATGCTGGTGACGTTCCTGCCCTGGGTTTCTCTTGCACTGCCACGCTGGCTGCTGGGTATCGGTTAACCACGAACCGCACAACGGACATCAACAAAAAGGAGATCACTTTGATGACTATGACCATCACTGTTATTGGGCTAGGCAACATGGGGCGAGGCATGGCCCTCACGCTTCATCGTGCCGGCTTCACCATCCAGGGAAGCGACATCGACGCCCACACTCGGCAGCGGCTGAGCGATGAAGGCATCACGACCCTCCCCCCGGAAGCGATTGGCCACAGCGATGTCTACCTCCTCTCGCTACCGACCTCGGAGCATGTGCGTCGAGTCCTGAAAGACGCGCCTGGCCTGCTCCACCGAGCGCCAGCCGGCAGTGTCATCATGGACACGTCGACCAGCGATCCCGTCATTACCCGCCAGTTGGCTGCCGAAGTCGAGGCCGCTGGTTTGGCTTGGCTCGATGCCCCTGTCAGTGGCGGGCCTGCCGGCGCCATCAATGGCCAACTAGGCATGCTGCTGGGAGGAGCCGCTTCCACCGTGGAGCGCATGCGCCCAGTGCTGGAAGCCATGTCCGCGAAGACCACCCATGTCGGCGGTCCGGGCTGCGGCCACGTCGTCAAGCTGGCCAACAACTACCTCTGTGCCGCCCACCTGCTCACCACTGCGGAAGCAGTTGCCATGGCACGCCGCGCTGGAGTCGACCCCGAGGCTTGCTTGCAAGGACTCAACAGCGGTTCCGGACGCAGCGCCGTCAGCGAGATCAATTTCCCCCGCTGGGTGCTCTCGGGCAGCTTCGATTCGGGGTTCACGATGGGCTTGATGCGCAAGGATTTGCGTCTGGCTCAGCAAACCGCTCACGCGCTGGGCCAGCCGGACGGTCTACTGCAGCGCGTCATGGACACTTGGCATGCCGATCCCGAGTCGCTTCCCGATACCGAGGATTTCAACTGCATCACACGCCAAATGCTAGAGGCCGCCAATCTCTACGCCACCGAATGCCAAGAGGACGATCAGCAATGAACACCCTGAACAAGCGAGCTCGCGACACCGTTGCGCAGTTTCTCGACGCCTACGGCATGGACCCCGACGCGCCCTCGACCAACTGGGTCGCCGGCCAGCTCGTCCAGGGCACCGGTGAAAGCATCACGCTACTTGACCCCTCCACCGGCCTGCCGCTACTCCAGTACCAGGATGCGGGCCACCACATGGTCGATAAGGCCGTAAAGGCCGCAGTCGAAGCGCAGAAAGCATGGATCGCGATTAGCGCCAGCGAAAGAGGCCGACGTCTACAGGATGCCGCGCGCGGTCTCGAAGGCCATGAGGAAAGCCTGGCTCGGCTCGAAAGCCTGATCGCCGGCAAACCCGTGCGAGACTGTCGCGGCGAAGTGGGCAAGGTCCGCGAGATGTTCGAGTACTACGCTGGCTGGTGCGACAAGCAGCATGGCGAGGTGATCGACGTGCCCACCTCCCACCTCAACTACGTCCAGCGTATTCCTTATGGCGTCGTCGGTCAGATTACGCCCTGGAATGCCCCAATGTTCACCTGCGGCTGGCAGCTCGCTCCTGCTCTTGCTGCCGGCAATGCGGCCGTACTCAAACCTTCGGAGCTAACGCCGCTGACCTCGGCGATACTGGCCATGCTGCTCGAACAGGGCGGCCGTCTTCCCAGAGGATTGATCGGCATCGTCAACGGCCTGGGCCATACCACCGGCAAGACCCTGACCTCACATCCCGACATTGCCAAACTGGTGTTCGTCGGCTCTCCCGAGACAGGGCGCAGAATCGCCGAGGCCGGGGCGCAACGCCTCGTCCCTAGCGTTTTGGAACTGGGAGGCAAATCGGCGAATATCATCTTCGAGGATGCCGCCATCAACGATGCCGTGAGCGGCGCCCAGGCGGCGATCTTTGCTGCCGCCGGGCAGAGTTGCGTGGCCGGCTCGCGCCTGCTGCTCCAGGAAAGCCTGATGACGGAATTCCCCGAGCGATTGGCACGAGCGGCGGAAACAATCGCCGTAGGCCTGCCCGATGACGAAGCCACGCGCATGGGCCCCTTGCAGAACGCTGCCCAGTTAAGCCGTGTTCACCAGCTCATCGACGAGGCGGTAGCCCAGGGAGCCACCCTGCTGACCGGCGGCAAGCCCCCGACCCACCTGCCGGCGGAAGCCGCCGATGGCTACTTCCTGGCACCCACCATCCTGACCGACGTCACGCCCGACATGGCGATCGCCAACGAGGAAGTCTTCGGCCCGGTCTTGGTCATCATGCCCTTCCAGGATGAAGAGGACGCCGTGGCATTGGCCAATGGCACGCGCTTCGGGCTGGCCGGAGCGGTATGGAGCCGAGATACCGGCAAGGCGATGCGCGTCGCCCACCAGCTACGAGTCGGCACCGTCTGGATCAACAGCTACAAGACCATCAGCGTGATGTCACCCTTCGGCGGCTTCGGTGACAGTGGCTACGGCCGCTCCAGTGGCCCCGACGGCCTGCACGAATACAGCGTTCCCCGCAGCGTCTGGGTCGAGACCGCCCCCAAGGCCACGGCCGCCATGGGCTATGGAGATGGACAATCGCCGCAAGAGGAGAGCAGCCGATGAGTTTTGGCATTGATCATCCCCTGATCGCCGTCCACGACCTAGAAACCGCCGCCGACCAAGCCCGGCGGCTCGGCTTCAAGCTCAACCCACGGCACCAGCACCCCTGGGGAACGGACAATCATTTGCTATTCTTCGCCGACAATTTCATCGAGCTGATCGGCATCGGACGCCCCGAACTGCTCGACTATCGCGATGACAACGGCTTCCAGTTCGGGCAGCAGGTAGCCGGTCGGCTTCAGATCGGCGAGGGAATCGCCATGGTGGCGCTCGAAAGCGAGGACATGTCTCAAGATCACCAGACGCTGATCCAGCGTGGCGCCAATCCGCCGCCGCCTATCGTATTTAGTCGGCTGGCCCACCTGCCGGACGGCCGCGCAGAGGAAGTCGGCGTATCGCTCGACATCGTTCACGATGCGCAGGCTCCTTACCTCGCCCAATTCCTCTGCCAGCAGTTACGACCGGAGTTGTTCCGGTCCGACCCATCGCTTGAGCGTCATCCGAATACCGCCAAGGGCATCACCGCCGTGTGGTATATCAGCCACCACCCTCACCGCGATGCAGAAATGATGCGCAGCATTCACGGCGAATCGAACGTCGAACCATGTGATGGTGGCTACCGATTCAATACCGACAAAGGCACTGGATACCTGCTCTCCCCGACGGCTATCCGGCAACGCTTCCCGTTGATCGAGGGGATCGACGAAGGGCCGACACGAGGCATCGCCCTGAGCCTTGAATGCACCTCTTTGACGACGGCAAAGCAGTGCTGGGTATCGCAAAGCATCACCTTTGCCGAGATATCGCCTCAATGCTGCGACATTCCGCCCGAGGTGCTCGGCGGGACCTTACTCCGCTTCGAAGAGTCCATATAACGGCTAATGGCAATCATTCATCAACGCGAGGAGATTCAATGCACCGGAAGGCGCTCATCCAATGCTGAAGGTGGCGAAGTAATTGCAACGCTGACCGAGGCATGCGCCTTCCCACTCGCGTCACTATATGAGCATTGGCTTGATCGAAACGCCGCCCTACTACGTCTCGAGCTACCAGGGTGCCCTCCTCCAGTTCCTTTGCGGCTGCAAACCTTGGTAGCAAAGTAAGCGACAGTCCAGCCCGTGCCGAATGTTTGAGAACTTCGAGTGAGCTCGTCTGAATCCCGACTTTGGCGCGTTTGCCTGCGTCCCTAAAAGCCTCATCAACAAGCTGGCGAACACCATGCCCCGGATGCCAGAGAGCGAGGGGATACTCACTCAGTACATCCAATGTTACAGGCGATGCCGCATCGCTCAAGGGATGTTCTGGCGACATCAACAGTACCAGAGGCTGCAACGTCGAATGCCAAAAGCGCAAATGCGGATGCACCTGCTCATGATACATCAGACCAATGTGCACCTCATCATTGACGACCGCGTCGATAATCTCTCGGGTACTGCCCGTGTCAACTTCCAGACGGATTCCACGATGTGCCTCAGTAAATTCACGTAGAGGATAATCAATCAGATCACCAACAAATCCCTCCCCAACACGGAGTGAAATCAACCCTGTTTCTAGCCGCTGATAGGCATCCAGCTTATCGCTAAAATGGCGATCGAGTTCAGTACGTTGCGAACAATAGTCAAGCAGCATCTCTCCTACTGGCGTAGGCCGCACCCCATCACGCCGCCTCTCGAGCAACGTAGCATCCAATGCCGACTCCAGCAGGCCAAGCTGTCGACTGACAGCCGATGCGGCAATATCGAGCCGCGCAGCTGCACGGCGTACCGAACCAGTTTCAACTGTCAGTTGGAAATAGATAAGCCGCTGATGAGGAATTTCCACTCTCATTCACCTTATAAACGTTGAATGGAATACTAGAGCATCCCATTGATCATCAGTAAACAATGGAGTGGTGTGCTCCCCAACCCTACTCAGGCGTCGTTGTGCCACATTGGTGACGCCCTTGTGGCCGAAGACCTCAACCGGCAAGCCGTCGATATCCAGGGTGACCGACTGATTAGTACGATACGAACCCACCTCCCGCAGGCATTGCAAGCGCCAGATAGCAAGGTGTAACAAGCAGTGCCCCTGACTTGGCCGGAAAAGAATATCAAATGGCCGAAATGGCTTAGCAAACGCAACTACCATTGCTTAAGATTTAAAAACACTAATTTAACCAACTAGCTTCGCAGTTATGCCACTACCAATATAGCTGAGAAAATTTATCACCTTACAAAAGCAATGGGGTCTCCAAAGTGAAAGAAAAACACGTGTTATTCGGGGTCAGTCCTTTCAACTCAAAGTTCAATGATAAATACATCAGAAAAATGCTTGAATGGGGATTTGAAAATTACAGCTACGTAGACGTACTGCATCCTCACGAAGAGGCTAGATATCTTTTAATGGGATGCGGCAATAAAAGCAATAAGGCAAAAAAGAAATCAAGGGCAGAATTCAATCGTGTAGAAAGAATAACTAACGATTACCTTGAAAAGTCAGGACACACATTATCTTCTGGAAAGATACTAAAATTTTCAGATTTTTATGCAAAAGAATTATACAAAAGCTACGTAGAAAAAATAAGAGAATGTTATGAGAAAAATGAAGAGTTTTACGAAATATGCGCCAAGCAAACTTACAAAGTAATCAATAAAAGGAAAGATTCTACAAATAAAGATGGCAAAGTTACGCAAAGGGAAATTGATATTGCGTCGGAGTATATAATAAGAGAAATACCATTTCTTATTGCACCTTCGGCATTGCTATCTACAGATAATGATATACATATCTCATATTATTGCTCTTGGCCGGTAGCTGACTACCTCTTCGATGAGAAGCTTCCAGTTTCACCACAATCAGCGACAAAGATAGTTATAAAAGATCATGCATGTTAAGTAATACAGAGATCAAACAGGAGAAGATATCATGCTTTCTACAACAGATCACTTCCCTGGCATCCTATCGGGAGAGTACAAAAAAGTCCATATGCTTATATCAATGCACTGGACAAGAGAAAAAACATACTCTACGACGAAACTCTAAATGCATATCTAGCTATTAGCTATGATGCGATACATTATACATTGACTAACTCAAATATTTTTTCACCAAAACCGCTAGCAGAAAGAGCTGAACCAGTGATGCGAGGAAAGGTTCTTGCTCAGATGGAAGGCGATGAACATAAAATAAAGAATTCAATCATAAGACGAAATCTTACAGGCAGTATACTCAAAAATCATTATAGACCTATTATTACCAATCTGTGTGACTCGCTAGTAAATGAGCTGTACCAAAAAAAATCATTTGAATTCACTTCAAATTTTGGAAAGAAATTTTCCTTGCTAACTACATTCAATTTGATTTCGATAAGCCACGAAAGGATCGATTGGTTCTTGGAAAGACTAAGCGCAATAGCATCGTTTGCAACCGGATTTGAATTGACCGAGGAAAAAATACAAGCTGCACTATTAGCATCAGAAGAGCTTGAAGTTGCGATACTAGAATTGATTAGCGAAAGAAGGTCACACCCAGGCAATGATATCATATCCTTTATTATAAATAAAAATGATTCCCATGATCAACTAAGCGATAGCGAAATTGTCACTTTATCATTAAACATTCTATTAGCCGCATCTGAACCGGTCGATAAAGTGCTGGCTAATTGCATTTATTATTTATACCGAAACAGAAACTGTATAGACCATCTAGCAGAAGGTTCGTGTAGTTACCACAGTGTGGTGCAGGAAAGTCTAAGACTCTCCCCGCCCGTACATTTAATTCCGAGATTAATAGAAAATAATACTTGTTTTGAAGGAATAAATCTCAAAGAAGGAAACTTAATATTTTGTCTAATCCCCTCAGCTAACAGAGATGATAAGTATTTTTATGCACCGAACAACTTCGACCCCTTAAGAAAGTTTAAAAGACATATCTCTTACGGAGCAGGGATGCATACTTGCATTGGTGCTCAATTTGCCAACATGCAACTAAGCATTGCACTACAGAAGTTAACTCCTGTTGTTGAAAAATATAAGGAAGTAAAACCTCCTGAATTTGGCGGCATTTACACAAGGGGAGCAACAAAATATTTCTTGGAAAGGATATAATATGCGACACACACCATTCAAAACCGACCAAGAGAAAAAACTAGTTTTTGCAATGATGTTGTCAAGCATATTACCTCTTCTTGATAGCAGCATCGTAAATGTTATTCTCCCCAGCATTTCTAAAGATATTGGTAGATCCAACATCCACATGCAGTGGACTATTACAGCTTACATGATCTCCTGTTCAGCAGGCATACTGCTATCACCCTTTGTTAATAAAAGGTTTGGAATAAAGGTGTCATGGCTTTATTCCATGTCATTATTTCTTATAGGATCAATTCTCGTGGGCTTATCTATGAACATGACTTTACTCATTACTTCCCGATGTTTACAAGGTATCGGAGCTGGAATTTTAATGCCAGTAAGTCAATCAGCACTCGCCATACAATTTAACAGAGAAAGATTGAAATCAATGATGGCCTTAGTTGCCACGCCCGCCGTATTCGCTCCCGCATTGGGACCCGTAGTGGGGGCGATTATTACGGATAGTTTCAACTGGAGAGTGGCATTCTTTATCAACATCCCGATCATATCTATTTCACTGGCAATCGGGCATGGAGCTATACCTACCACTGAACGATTAAGAGAAAAATTCAATCTATTCGTTTTTTTATTATTCTTTATATCATTAGCTTGCATATTCATCTCAATTGAGATGCTTTTTTCGCAACCCGGTATTCAAGGTGTTTATAAACCAGTGTTACTTATCGGCTTCTCCTTGTTGTTAATATCAGTTTTTTTCAACAACATATCAAGCAACAAGGTTATCTATCTTGGTCAATTTAAAAGTAAAGAATACGCGTCTTCTATAACCATGGGGTTTCTGACTTCTTTTATATTTTTTACCTTCCTCATTTTCTTTCCATTGCAAAAATCGTATGAGCAAAATGCTTCTATTGTGTGTATTGGGGGATTACTTGCATTGCAAGGTGTCGGTGCTTGGCTTTCAAGGAGGTTTATCTATAATAAAATAAATGACTATAACGTATTCCTGATCATAGGGGGCGGCATGATAGTATCTGCTATGGGTATATGGATCATGGAAGTAGGAGGTATTTTTTTTGAAAGCCTCGGCCTGATTGTTCGCGGATCGGGGTTAGGGGTTAGGGGTTAGGGGTTAGGGGTTGCAACTATCTCTACTTTATCAGCACCTTTCGAATTCGGTGAAAAAAAATATACTCATGATACTAGCTCCATAACTCGAGTAGCGCAACAGATCGGCGGTGCATTCGGTGGGCTTTTATCAGGATACTTGATTCACCTTATTGTAACAAGTGTAATCTCTTCACATGAAGCTTATCAAATAATTTCTTACTTATCCATGTTATTTGGATTGCTATCCATCATCGCTGCTGTTTTTTTAAAAAGACAGCATCTAACCGATAGCTCTACCACATGAAAATTTATTTAAATTATTACTCCGCCAAGATATATATTATCGTATCTCTAGGTGGTAATAACTCCAGTCTGACGCCGTTCGCAGCGACTAAACTAATCTTGATGGACGCAAGGCTGCAAAAGGGCCGGATGAGGATAGTGGATCGCTTACATTCATAGCGAACGGTTCGAGAAGCGGAGAGCCATGCCGCAGCAGGTATTTAAATATATCGTGATAGACTAGAACCAGCAGCGTCATTGCAGTGCGATTGGTATGACCAGTCCGGCGGTCTTCGAAGCCCGAATGATCGCTTAGATCAGTATTTACAGCCTGTCGGTAATATCACTGGGCAAAGCATTGCTTTCCTGACGATTGGTATAACGAACAGGGCAATTTATGCCAATCGTCAGCATTGATTATAGAGCTGATTCGACGTTCAACCTGCAATCCCACTAACCACCCATAAATGGCATCGATGAGCTATATCAAGGATGAAAACAGGCTTTAGAGCGCTGCGTTCTTCATAGCTGATAAGGGCCGACATATTAGGATATAACTGCAAATTTGTTGAGATTACTACATCGAGCTTATAGACTTTTCAGCAAAACCCTTCAGGCAACTTCTTTATGACATTACCTATGATACCGCCAGAGCTTGCTTCCTCTGAAGAAGCGCCTATTATCATGTCTGTCATTAAACGATCTAATGATGTGAGGGAGACAGGCAGTCATTGTCATTCGCGCGGTCAATTGCTTGGCGCCACTCATGGGTTAATTTCAATTGATGCCGGGGAGTGTAGATGGGTGGTGCCTGCAACTCATGGAGTATGGATACCTCCCAATGTAAAACATAGCCTTCTTGGTTCACACGGCCCATTTAATGGCTGGAGTATCTACGTGGCTGAACCTGCATGCACCGACCTTCCCGATAAACAGTGTGTTCTGGAACTATCGGGATTATTGCGTGAAGCAGTTAATAGGGCGACGCTTTGGGAATATAAAGAGCTTGAACCAGCACAAATACGATTAGCGAATGTTATTATTGATGAAATTCGAACTATGCGCAATATACCTCTAGGGTTACCTCTCCCCAAAGATACTCGCTCTTTGAAAGTTGCTATGGCCTTATCCGACAATCCGGGCGATGATCGATGCTTAGAAGACTGGGCCGTTTGGGCTGGAGTGTCTTCGCGCACACTGAGGCGACTTTTCACAAAAGAGACAGGATTTAATTTTACTGAATGGCGTCAACGAGCTCGTCTTTTGAAGTCTCTGGAAATGCTCGCTGCCGGGAAGAACGTAACAACAATTGCATTAGATTTAAATTATGAAAATGTTAGTGCATTTATCGCGCTTTTTCGTCGTACCTTTGGAGCAACACCTGGGCATTACAAGAACATGATGCGAGGGGGATTGAATAATCACCTGAATCCGTGAAGTCAGCGCTGACCCTGTAGCCGCTAATGAGCGTTTTTATCTCATTTTCCTCAATCAAGGGGCCCACACTCTGCCAAGCTAGTTGGAACCGCGTCTTCACACCAGCAAAAGGCGCTATATAAGGTGTCACCATGCCAGACACAGTTAAGCATTCGCCCTGATCTTGGCAGCAAGATCCGCTAAAACGTGATCGTCTTCGCGTTTATAGTCATGAGACGAAATGTAGCCTTCATAGCTGTGGAAGTATTTTTCCACGCTTGATGCAATGGGCTTGAACGCTGAATGTTGACCCGTTCCATGCATAGGGAACAGTTTCGCATGCAAATGATCCACGCCATAGCCTTCGAATATCATTCCCGTACGCCCAACATCATCCAATGCATCATCAAGTAACAAGGCCACTCGCTTTGAAGCCAATACCAACGACGTCACGACATCGTCATCTTGGGCGAACAGATAGCTGGAAATATGACGCTTCGGGATGACCACTGAAAACCCAGGCGTATTCGGGTAAATGGAAAGAAAGGCCATGTGATCAGCGTCCTCCCATATCTTGTGACATGGAACGTTACCGGCCACGATCTCACAAAAGATACAGCTCATATTCAGTCCTTGATGACACTTTATACGCCGTTGACCAGCGACAACTGTATCGCCCCGAGGCTGGAAGACGATAATGCAGGCTAACGCAAAAGAGGCCCAGCTAGGCGCTGTTTCTGTGCCTGGACAGCCTCTGTCAAAAAGTCTTTCAAAGCGTGAATTTTAACAACGCCTCTCAGGTCTGGGTGCATCAGAAACCACAGCCCGTATTCCAGTTCGGGGATAGGGTCGCTGAGCTGAATAATATCCGGATCTTCATCCGCCAAATAGCACGGCAGGACGGCGAGCCCCATTCGCGCATGTATCGCGCTGAGTATGCTGACCAAGGTATCCACACGGTAGACACAGGCCGCTTTCAGCTCATTTTTTTCCATCCACTGGTCTAGAGCTGAATCCTGTAATCGTGGCCCTGCACCAATCCAAGGTTGGCTGGCAAGGGTCTCAATGGAGGCCCCTGGGGTTAGGCCGAGGCTGCGATGACCATAGACAGCCTGGCCAATCGTGGTCAGTCGTCGACCAATCAAGTTCTCCGGCGGAAGATTGGAGGGACGAATAGCGACGTCCGCTTCCCGGCGAGTCAGATTGAACAACTGATTAGAGATAGCAACGTCCAGCACGATGGCTGGATATTTATAACGGAACTGCGTAAACAAAGGTGCCAACAACCCCATCAGTAAGGAGTCCGTTGTGGTGGTATAGATTTCGCCACTGGGCTCCAGGTCACGACCAGCGACTTTACGCTCCGCCGCCAGGGCTGCTTCATCCATGATCCTAGCCGTATCGGCGAGTTCTTCCCCTGCCAGCGTAGGCCGATAACCGGTACGACTCCTCTCGAAGAGAGTAACACCTAGACGCTGCTCAACTTCACCCAGCCGCCGGAAAACAGTTGCATGACTGACACCCAGCGCTCGCGAGGCTCCGGAAAGGGAGCCCTCACTCGCAATGGCAAGAATAACTTCAAAGTCATTCCACGCCAGGTAACTGCGTGTTTTCTGGGTAGAGATAGAGGGCTGCCTGCTCTTTTTGACTGTTCTTTTTTGCAAAGTCTGCGCTCATATTTATAGGATAGCTTGCATAATAGAACAATACTAGCATGTCCCTGACATAGCGAGATAACCCAAACGGCCCTGATACCCAGGGCGACGTTATGGAGGTCAGGGTCATGATGGATTCAAAACAGAAGCCGTACTTTAACGGCGGAGATCCGTTAACTCGTCTTAATAAAGAAGACGAAGAAAGACAAGGTGACGACGACAAGACAGCCATCCCGCTTAGATACCAAGATGGACTGGGAGGCATCGATATTGAGAAGGTGCGGCGGGAACAGCGTCAGGCTAAACAACAGTTTATCCGGGCGATCCTAAGATACCTGTTTCGCCAGCGCTGAGAAGTGACCGTTTCTGCGTAGCCGCTATATGGGTAGTGCCTCCATACGCTCGGAATCATTCCTCACCCGATTGGTGATCACTGTTTCATGATCCTTTTCGACCTAACACGGGGCCCTTCTGCTACTGGTCAGCTTCATGGTTGATACCGTCACTGACGGGAAGATCAGGTAAGTCATGCGGGTTAACACCTTCCAAACACCCGACATTGAATCCGTATATATCGGGATTCGAGCGCGTTTGGTGGTGCGTGTAGATGCCACAGTTTGAACAGAAATAGTGCTTTGCGACCCCCGAATTGAACTGATATAGCGTTAGCTGCTCAGCGCCGCTGGTAACACGAAGACCACTCAAGGGCACATAGGCCATCACCGCACCTTTGCGCCTGCATATCGAGCAATTACACCTTTTAGGGTCGACAAGGCCGTCAGGCAGATCAAGCTCAAGTACCACCATGCCGCAGTGGCACGTTGCCCTATGCTTGGGCTGGATTTCTACACCGCCGACTTGTTCGAGCATTGCATGTTCCCTTTGAGCTGTAGCTAACATCCTGTTGACCGGCTTGTTAGGGCCATTGAATCGGGATAGCATAGCTGAATAAGCACTCGTGGAGGCACCATGACGGCGGAAACATTAGACCACCTACGCTCCCAGATTTCGACGCTCTCCGAGTCGGAACGGGCAGCGCTGGCCCGTGAGCTCATAATGAGCCTCGACGGTCCCCGTGACGATTCTGTCGAGCAAGCATGGAACGATGAAATTGTTCGCCGTGTGTCCAAGGTCAAAAAAGGAAAAGCCAAGCTGCTCAGCCGCGAAGAATTGCGTTCCAAGATGCGAGCGAGAGTGCACCAGTAACAGTGCGAACAATAAGGATGTTGGGCCATATCGGTACTAGGCCGACGATCCATACACAAGCACCTACCGAAGATATTCTGGCTTAGTGTCGGCGGAATCGGCGATACCCTTGCGCTGGTTGATCGATAAAGATTTCCAGAACTCGCTATGCGAGCTTTGACCCATTTCTTTGCCCCTTAAGTATCAATTTGGTACATAGCGGATCGAAAAATGTACCATAAAGGAACTGTACCTTTAGAGTACAAATGGCATTCAATATGAAAATGAAAGAAATCACCCAAATACGCCTAGAAAACGCACGGTTACTAGCCAAACAGGCGGGTGGAACAACTACGTTTGCCCTTAAGGTAGATCGCGAACCTACCCAGATGAGCCGCGTAATGGGCAGCAATCCAACAAAAAATATTGGAAGTAAGCTGGCACGCCATATTGAAGCGTGCTTTGGCAAACAATCAGGCTGGCTTGACTACGACCATGGCATTCGCGACACAAGTGATAGCTACGACGCTAATACAATGCCAATAGCGCAACCATTGCGCTACTACCGCTACCCTGTGGTGTCAGAAGCTCAGGCTGGATGGTTTGCTGAATGCGTCGTACCCTACCCTGCGGGCATGGAAGAGCGCCAAGAAACCACCGATTATGAAGCCAAGGGTTCAGCGTTCTGGCTGGAAGTGACTGGTGACTCCATGACCGCACCTTTAGGTATGCTTCCAAGTGTGCCAGAAGGTACGCTTGTGCTGGTGGATACCGGTATTAACCCTGCTCCAGGCAAGCTTGTGGTTGCTCTGCTTGACGAAAGCAATGAAACGACGTTCAAGAAACTGATCCTGGACGGTGGGCAGCGATACCTAAAGGCGCTTAATCCAGCTTACCCACTTATTCCAATTAACGTAAATTGCAGTATAATAGGTGTTGCTGTTGAGGCTAAAACAAAACTATAAAAAATAAAGCCACATTTTATGTATTTTCAACTTACAGAGCCTGATTGTTTAAATTATACAAAGTTCGGCATAAGAACACGCAAGCCACGATTATATTTTTAAGGGACAAGGTCTATCTTGGTGATTAGTTATGGATAAAAAAATAGAAACTCTTAGAAAAGAACTAAAAAACGGAAAACTTGAGCCATTTATAACAAACATAACATTTCCACACTTCAAAAACTTTCAAGAACGCACTTCTATAGATTTCACCTTTCCAATAACAGCTATAGTAGGTGAGAACGGGTCAAGCAAAAGCTCAATTTTACACGCACTTTATGGTGCACCAGAAAATAAAAACATTTCAGACTTTTGGTTTTCTACTGCAATAGACCCTATTGTTGAATCTGAAAAAAGGAACTGTTATTTCTATAGATATTATAATCAAGATGCTCAAAAGCAAGTAGAAATATTGCTACAAAGATCTCCATACAGAAAAGGTGGTGGCGACCCTGATTACTGGGAATCTTCAAGACCAGTAAAAGAATATGGAATGTCACCATTTCCTAAAAAGAAAAAAGGAGAAAGCAATGTTCCAGGCGGAAGTGCTACACGTTGGAATATGCTTAAAAAAAACGTTGAGCACATTGACTTCAGGTCTTCACTTCCAGCTTTCGATAAGTTTTTTTATCATTATACCTATAGCACCAAAGACATAAAAACAAAGAAAAAAGTTATAAGAAGGAGATCTAAACACCTAAAGAACGCCATTCAAAATAATTTAACACATGACACTTACTATAGCAATAAGAATAGAATTAAAGACTGTAACGAAGAACTTGACTCTCATACAGTCAGCTTGATTTCTAGCATACTAGGAAAAGAGTATTCAAATATACATTTGATCCGTCATTCTTACTACGGGCCAGATGCCTACACTGCTCAACTTCAAACAGATCATTTAAATTACACCGAGGCTTTTGCAGGCAGTGGAGAATTCAGCATTGTCAACTTAGTTTACACAATAAATAAGTCTCCAAAAAACTCATTAATTCTCCTTGACGAACCTGAGGTATCTTTACATCCAGGGGCTCAAGAGAAATTGGTTAAATATCTTTACAACATTGCTCTCGCCAATAAACATCAAATTATTATTGCAACACATTCCCCAGCTTTTATACGGTATCTACCTGATGATGCCATTAAAGTATTGGCGACAAATAAGCTAACTAATAAGACTATATTAAAATCGCAACGATCGATGCCAGAAGAGGCATTTTTTCAGCTTGGAGAGTTTTCTAAGCAATGCTTAACAATCGTAGTTGAAGACCAGCTAGCCGAAGAATTTGTTAAAAACTCACTTAAAAGATATTCTGAAGCTATTAGAAACATTGTGGAAACAAAATACTATCCAGGTGGTGTCGCGACATTGTGGAGTTACTATATACCAGTGTGCGCTTCGGATAGCAGAAATGACATAGTTTTTATACTTGATGGTGATATGCGTCCAAAATCTAAGATTCCTAGCTCCGATCAAATCCCCATTGCTGATGAGACCAAAATAGAAGACTACATTAAAATTCTGGCCAACAACAATGCTGCTAAAATTCCTATTGATGGTGGCAATACGGATCAAAAAAAAGAAGCAATGATAAAGAATGGAAAAAAGTTAATTGACTGGTCCAAAAATAACGTTTTTTATTTGCCAGGATCTTCTTGCCCAGAAGGACTGTTGTGGCATCTTTACGATCCTCAAACATGCCCAGAGAATGTAAATACTGATAATGCAAAAAAACATTTTGAATGCTATACTAGAAGAAAACTGAAAGTACTACCTGAAGATCATCTATCATCAGACGATATTTTTGCAGACCAAAAAAGGTTAATTGCCGAAATCGAGCTTGATAATGATTATATTCAGGAAATTGATAATATTATAGATTCGATCATTGCCAGGTTAAGCTCTAATGGAAGTGTTACAAAATGATAGCAATTGATTTTTTCTCCGGATGTGGTGGAACAAGTTTAGGGCTATTAAATTCTGGCATACAACCTGTACTAGGTATTGACATTGATCCAGACGCTTGTAGGTCATATAACGATAATATTACAGGTTCAGAAGCTTTATGCTCTGACATTAGAGCATTAGAGCCTATTGATATTGCAAGTTATTTAGAAACAAACGAGCCTATTCTCTTTTGTGGGTGCGCACCATGCCAGCCATTTTCTAATCAAAACAAACAATTTTCTAAAGATGATCCTAGAGCTGGCCTCCTTGGAGAGTTTGCCAGGTTTATAACTTATTGGCATCCTCAGTATGTTTTGATAGAAAACGTACCCGGCATGCAAAAAAGTGCAATAAATGGACAAGTATTTAAAAACTTTCAACTAATGTTAAAGCGTGAGGGTTACTACTCAACATTTGACTTAATACCTGCAGCTAATTTTGGTGTTCCACAAACTAGAAAACGCCTAGTATTAGTTGCAAGCAAAACCCCTGACTACAACCTTCCTCAGCCTACTCATGGAAAAAACAGACAAAGCTTTTCCGTTGTAAGAGACTGGATTTCAGATTTACCTCCTTTAAGTGCTGGCGAGAAAGATAAACATGATCCAGACCATCATGCAGCAAAACTGAGTGAGTTAAATTTAAAGCGAATATCAATTACCCCTGAAGGTCGAGGAAGAGAAACTTGGCCTGAAAGCTTGCAACTCAAGTGCCACAAGTCTTACAAAGGGCATACAGATGTTTATGGAAGACTATCCTGGGAAAAGCCAGCCTCAGGGCTGACTACGCGCTGCATTAGTTATTCAAATGGAAGGTTTGGACACCCTGTTCAAAATAGGGGCATAAGCCTTAGAGAAGCTGCATGCTTACAAACGTTTCCCAGAGACTTCCGCTTCGTCGGTAATATGGCTTCTAGAGCTAGACAAATTGGCAATGCTGTCCCCCCGTTAATGTCCCAAGCTCTAGCAAGATCAATACTAAACCACTACGAAAACTCATAGACTATAATATGTTATTTCTGCAATCTTCATCCATAAGAAAAATATAGTAATCAAAATTACCGCCCGTCGAGGCTTTTTTTTTGTACATTTATGTACCTTAAAGGGATACAGTATGCTTGTAATACCTTTCTGAAGAGACACTCACCAGGTGTAGCAACATTTGAAAAATATCCGCCTCACGGTATTTGCAAATTATCTCAAGGCCCCACTACTGAGCATCACGGTTTAAATTCCGCTCGGATGGAATGTCACTCAGATACTCGACAAACTCTACTTCAAAACCGGCCGGATCGACAAAATAGACATTCTTGCGAAACGGCTCTGGGGCGCCGGGTTTGGCAATGGCAAAACCCGCTTCGTTTAATCGAGTGACAACGGCGTCGAGGTTATCGGTCACATAGGCAAAATGGGCCAGCCCAACGCTGTGGCCTTTTAGATCACGGTTCTCCCCTTCCCCATGATCGCTTAGCGCCAGGTAGTGATCATCGTCTCCAAAGTGGATCCATTTGCGTGGCTTGCCATACCACTCGCCATGGCCCTCATCGCGGATCCGCCAGTGCGGGAAGACGGCGCGGTAAAATTTCAGCATGGCATCCATATCAGCAACCACCAGGTTAACGTGTTCCAAGTACATGAGATTCTCCTTGCGTTAAGTGAGATAGCAGGTTAAAACCTCAACTTAACTTGAGGTAAAGTGCTTTTGCGGAAAAATGGCAGAAAATATTCAGGGGTGAGTGATGGCAGAAGCTGTCTGGAGTGTCGGCAAGGTCGCCAAGCGTTGTGGGATTAACGTTAGTACCCTGCACTTTTACGAGCAGCAGGGGCTAATTCATAGCTGGCGCAATACGGGCAATCAGCGCCGCTATAAACCAGAAGTGCTAAGGCGGATTTCGGTGATCAAAGCCGCACAGAAAATCGGTGTCAGCCTGGAAGAGATAAAGCAGGCCTTTGAATCACTGCCCAACAACCGTACACCGACGGTTGAAGACTGGCAGCAGCTTTCAAAAAACTGGCAGCAGATGCTGGATGGCCGGATTGCCTACCTACAGAAGCTGCGCGATAACCTGTCGGGCTGCATCGGCTGTGGCTGCCTAAGCATGACCCGTTGCCCGCTCTATAACCCAGACGACATACTGGCCGAATCGGGTAGCGGTGCGGTGCTTCTGGATCAGGCAGAGCAACGGGCTCGGCTGGATCAATAGACCGCTCAACGTGCATAAGTCGGCCTTGTGCTGATTAATGTCAGAATCGTAAAGCCAAAGATGAGCCTCTAACGCCGCAATCAAGGGGTGAGATAGCAACACTCCGACGCTGATTGGATAATTCAAGAAACGAACGGCGGCTCTCGCGCTATACTGCACCACTTTTAATTTTCGACACCCTCACGACCATCTGTCAGAGCGCCTTATGCCATTTGCAAAACTAGGATTATCCAGTCCTCTCGTTCAAGCGATTACCGAGCTCGGTTACAAAACGCCAACGCCCATCCAGGAACAAGCCATTCCTGCCATTCTGTCGGGTAACGACTTAATCGCCACCGCACAAACAGGAACAGGCAAAACCGCTGCCTTTGTGCTGCCTCTGCTGGAACGGTTCAGTAACGCGGAAACGTTACGCGGCAAACGCATTCGTGCGCTGATCCTGGTACCGACCCGCGAGCTGGCGGTTCAAGTCGAAGCCAGTGTGGCTCAATACGCTAAGCATACGCCCTTAACCTCGATGGCCGCGTATGGCGGCGTGGATACCGCGCCGCAAAAAGAGCGCTTAATCGAAGGCGTGGATATTCTGGTCGCTACACCGGGGAGACTGCTCGATTTGGCGCATCAGCGAGCGCTGCACTTTGATGAACTCCAAGTGATGGTGTTGGACGAAGCGGACAGAATGGTCGACATGGGTTTTGTCGATGATATCCACAAAATCATCGTGCGCCTGCCTGAAAACCGTCAAAACCTGTTGTTCACGGCCACCATGACCAACGACGTTCGCGCCATCGCCCACGCTTTTTCAGACAGCAAGATGACCAACCTGGCGGCTGACATCGCCATTACGCCCAACGTCCGCGCCGCCGCAACGATCAAACAGTGGCTAATCACGGTAGACAAAGACACCAAGTCCGCCTTATTGAGCCACTTGATCAACGAGCAAGCGTGGGATCAGGCGCTTATTTTTGTCGAGAAAAAACACAGTGCGGCCAAGCTGGTTGCCCAACTGGAAAAACGCGGCATCAAAGCGGATTCCATTCATGGCGGCAGAAGCCAGGCCATGCGCGAACAGGTGTTAACTCAGTTCAAAACGGGCGAACTCAAGTACCTGGTCGCCACGGGGGTAGCCGCTCGGGGTTTGGATATTGGTGAGCTGAGCCGTGTGGTGAATTACGATTTACCTTTTCAGCCAGAAGAGTACATCCACCGTATTGGCCGAACCGGCCGTGCGGGTGCCTCAGGTGAAGCCATCTCGCTTGTAGACATCAGTGACTTTAAAAATCTTTGTGCTATTGAAAGGCGATTGAAAAATACGATTGAGCGCAAAGAAATTGCAGGCTTCCCGGTTAAAAAAACAGTGCCCGCGTCAAACTTGAACTATAGTAAAAAAAGTACTCGCTAATACTTAACAAACAAGCCCACCTCTTAAAAAAAGGTGGGCTTGTTTATTATAAGCATTTCACGAGGCGGGTAAAAACGCATCCAACAGCTCGGCATTAGTAGGATACTTCTCCAATAACGCAAGCAACTTCTGCGCACCTTCTACTGGCTTAAGCGTTGCCAACGCTCTACGCAATGCCCTTACCTTTTCAATATCTCTTTCATCAATCAAAAGCTCTTCTCGACGGGTGCTGCTTTTGGCAATATCGATCGCCGGGAAAATCCGTTGATTGGCCACGTCCCGGGATAACACCAGCTCCATATTGCCGGTGCCCTTGAACTCCTCGAAAATCATCTGATCCATACGGCTTCCCGTATCCACCAGCACGGTGGCCAGAATGGTCAGCGATCCGCCGTTTTCGATCTTTCTCGCCGCGCCAAACAGTTTTCGCGGTATTTCCATCGCGCGGGAATCCAGCCCACCCGACATGGTGCGACCGTTGCCCCGCTGCTCGGCATTATGAACGCGCGAGAGCCTGGTCAGCGAATCGATCACGATCATCACATCATGCCCCTCGCCTGCCTGCTTACGCGCCGTCTCAAGCAGCTTATCGGCCATACGCACATGGTGTGTGTAGGTTTCGTCTGACGACGAGGCATGTACCTCTGCCGACACACTGCGCTTAAAATCGGTCACTTCTTCAGGGCGCTCATCAATCAGCAAGGCATACAGCTTTATGTCAGGATGAGCCTCAGCCACGGCCTGACAGATATGTTTTAACATCGTCGTTTTGCCAGAGCCTGGCGGCGCAACAATCAGCCCACGTTGCCCCATCCCAATGGGCGTAATCAAATCCATCGCTCGCACGGTGCGCTGCTGAGAACCAGGCGCTAAAACAATGCGTGGGGAAGGATGAATAGCGACGCCATTTAAAAACCGCTTTTCGGGGTCATCAGGGAACTGATCTTCCACTTCATCGGCGGGCTGGGCGTCTACCTGCCTTTTTGTTTTCAAGCCTAGTGTTTTTCTCGTCATAATATCGATGTATCACCTTGAATAACCTGGATTTATAGAATCCTGAATTTATAAAAATAGCTGCATCATAGCCAGCCGACCGGTCGCATCGTTGCGGTACTGGGCATTGAAAACGGATAGGTCTACCTTGTGCGCAAAGGTATTGGGTTGGAGCTGATCTTGGTAGTTGATTACCATCACGGGGGTGACGTCGGTTCTAAACCAAGAGGTTGAGATACCTTAAAGCGGATTTAAAATTTCCATTTTATTTTGCCGGATCTATTACATTCATATTTACCTCCATATATACAGACAGAGCATTCACACAACGCCGCGCTCTGCGGCAAATTTGGAGCGCGGCGAATTTTTTCCGGCAGCAGCACCTTGTTATGTGAATATATTCTCGAACATCCATTTTTCAAATAGATAAAGATTACTAGGTACTAACCTAAGTTTTTCTGAGTCTGCTAGTGCCCTTTTTATAGCATAGTACGCATGATCAAAAACGTTTATTTCGAGCCACTCGTCATCACGCTTATCATAGTGCTTCAATCTATTTTGATGCCAATTCCATTCGTTGAAAGCACTATTTCTAGTACGATCACCTGCAATGTTTAAACCTGTATTTTCTCGAGCCTGTTCAATACTATCCCAGGTTTCTTCCGCAGCAGACTTTTCGCCTTTTTGTTTTAGTACACCGGAGAAAATTCCACCTGCCGCTGCGGCCAATGTGATAGATGAAAGTCTCTTCCCATTAAGAAATAAATCAATTGCGTCTTCTAGCTGAATAAGTGCTGCTTCGGCTTTTCCAATCTTTATCGGATCTTCATATCCTAATGTTGCTATAGGGGATCGTTTAGGAGCTTCTTGATGCATTTTCGAAAGATCGACCGAAATATCTAGCCATACAAAGCTTGAACTAACATCCTGAGTCAGCTCATCAGTGCTCTTTTTTCCACTACCTTCCGTAAATGTAACTCCATCGCCTTCTGGAAATGCACTAACCCAATAGCCCAACCTCCTGAGTTGATCGATGGACTCTCCTATTTCCGACTCCCTGCCAATAACATTAGCTGCGTTCCATAGTAGATTGCCTGAGTATTCATGGTGAGGGGGAAGAAGAACAGCGAGCAATTTATTCATCATTTACTATCTCTACTCACATAACGGCTGGCTCAGTCGCCAGTTTGGAGCGGCATCAGAAAACTGGTCGGCTTAAGCCCCTTGTCAACTTTTGCCTCACTTTTGTCCCGCTGCAAAATCTAAATCTTTCTGCTCAGGATTCCCCAAAAGCTCATTTAGAAGTGGACCATCCTCCAAGCCATCATACCGACCTTCGATTTTTTCTTTTAGCGAAAACAATCGAGCTTCAGCGCTTCGTACCAATTCCGAATATGTTATCGCATGAACTTCGCCAAACTGCTCGTCCTTTGACTTCCCTACTGTTTGGTATTTTCCTGTAAGGTGATCAATACTGTCACCGACTACAAATGCTTTTATATATGGTTGAGAGGAGCCGACACCGGCATGCCAAATATCCTCAACATAATATTTAGCCTGATCCATTTCTCCACGTCCAATCTCATAACCACCTTTCTTTAGCTCAATTAATAAAACTCTTTTTGTTTTTCTTATTTCACCTGAAAATTCTTCTAGACCTAATGAGCTAATAGAGGAGTTCTCACCAACCACAATATCTGGTCTCTTCGCAGAATTGATAAAATCCTCTTTCTTATATTTTCTTCCAAAAATAGAGCTCATCGTTTTTATTAGCCCTCTATTGCTTGAATACTCTGGCGTATCGAATTCAGGGCCGAATACCCATCGAGCCTTTTCGATAAGGGGGTGTAACGTATGCAGCTCGTCTACGCTGTGGTCACCACTCAGCCTATCTATCGCCTCGATTACTTTAATTCTAGAATCTATTTCAGCGAGAATGGACATTGCATCAGATACATTCCATTCTTCTAAGAATGAGTTCAGCGATTCAGAATCGTTTGGTGATATATTCGTCAGCTTATATAGTAGCGATATTCCAGCTCTAGATTTTTCAAGATTAAGAGCCGCTTTAAATGCAAGTTCAAGAAGCTCAACCTTTATATCAGGACTTCCAGCCAACATCTGATCAACAAAATTAACTAACTCTCTACGAGCCAGTCTTGGCAGCTCTTTTAATTCACTTTTATGCGAATCAAAAACCTGACGTTTAGTTGTTTCTATCTCGTTTTTTGAAAGCTCTAAGTAGCATGATTTAACAAAATCAGAAATTTCTTCTGCAATTATATTTAGGGCGGAAAAATCAGATTTAAAGCCAGACCAGTCGGCCTCTATGAAGTCAAAAAGATCCTCAGACTCCGCGATCACTGTGTATCTTTTAGCAAAAGATCTACGCCCGTCAAATACTTGCTGTCCATTTATCGACCAAGAAGGGTCGCCCAACAAACGGCCTCCCAACCAAAAAGCTACCCCATGCTGTCTAGCCGTTCGGGAGGCTGTTGATGAATCAACCAGAGTCAATTTAATATTTATGCTTCCGACAGGATTGATCTCTGTTCTTTTGACGATACCGGGGTGCTCAGATAACGTTATAAGCTTCCCGTTTACATATACCTTGAATTCTGGGTTAAACAAAAATCTTGCTGATATAGTTTCAGTTAGTTCTTCAACCGGAATTAAGTTTTTATTAGCAATTACCTTTATCTTTGTCCCATGACCTGTCTTATCTTTCTTGTGGTGCTCTTTAACTTCAATAGGTTGCCTGCCGGATGACAGCTTCAGCTCGTAAATATTGCACTCTTTATTACGCCAAGTCTCAACGGTGTACCCATCATCAAAACAGAGACCTGCATGCCGCCCGACGCCGTTTCTTCCGAAGGCGAGTCTTGTCTTTCGTAGGTTATTATCTTCAGGTATTTCTACCAACGAACCTTGATGCTTTTTTCTGTCATAGCGTAGCTTCAACCACCTTTTTTCGAATTGCGATTCGGTCAGGCCAACTCCATTGTCTTCGACTGTTATGAGGCTTCCTTTCTCCTCGGGAAAAATGATCCTTACCTCAGACGCACCTGCATCATGACCATTTGCAATTAATTCTGTGATTGCCACATCGGCCTTTGTGGCAATGGAACCAATCTCCCTGGTTAGGAATCCATCTTCATATGTGACCGAGTATTCCATAATCGTCCCTTTATACAGACTCAAGTTGTTTGCTACACTGAACTAGCTTCTTTAGGAAGTTAACACTAAAATGCAGGTGCGTCGAAGGCGCCACCTGCATTTACTCGTTAGGGCCTTTCCTTCTTGTGATACTGTGGAACTCAATAGGTGTTGTTGGCTCAAAGCTCATAGCATAACCATGACACACATCAACCCATTGATGGTTACTGTAAAATGCTAAAATTATAGATTTAACTGTTTGATAACCAATTCCGAATTCATCTCTAAGCTCATGTTCAAATTCAAACCAATTTATTTCTTCATTTTTTTCTAATTTTTCATCATATTTTTGAAAGATATCATGTGCTCTATTTAGCTGTGAATCATCCCAATTCATTGATAAAACTAGAGACTCAACAGGGTAACGCTCGTAGTCAATGCAATGAGCAAGGGTCTGCACTTGATATTGCAGCTTCTTTATTTGCTCTGCCAACTCCTGGTTATTCATGCCTTGCCCTCTAATTGATAAATTCTAGAATTTGATTGGGAAATAGCATCCTGAATCAAACTTTGCAATTCATAAACATCTTCTGGATTGGGGTTTCTATTACTCCAACCTTGTTCATAATTATTGAGCTTAATCTGTGCATTTGAAAGAACCCGCCTTATATCACTATCAGGTCCATTACTGTCAATAACACTAAGTGAAAAATCAAATTGAGATTTTATATTCAGTATTAGGTCTTTAACTTTTAATCCGCGCGGCACATTTAAACAATTGGTTGGAAGACTCCTAATATCGTCCTGAGCACGTTTCAGTTTCTCACTGCAACCAGATAAATTGATTTTTCTAATATCAAATTTTATCTGTTGAGAATAGCTTTTTGCCTCGAGTGCTTGCCAGATAGCTATTCCAGTAGCAATGATAGTAACAACTGTACCAACAAGGGTAATAATACTATCTGAACTCAAATTTACCTCCATTGAGGCATGCTCATCTCGCCCATACGAACAAGCTAGGCCGCCCCCCAAGAACGGGTCGGCTTGAGCTTGAGCAAAATGTTAGGAGCGCTTCCCTCTGAATAAAAAGTTAAGGATTTCTGTGTCATTCTCTAGTGCTCGTGGAATCTCAAGAATATTTCCATCAATAGTTTCTATTTTTATAAATTCCTTTCTTGGACCTGCCATTGACGTCGCACCTTTGTCAATAGTATGTACGCCTATACATTCTTGTAAATTCTTTACATCTTTATAGGCTACACGGATTTCCTTTCCGTCATAGCCGGTTGCAACAATTTCATCATCTTCAAAGATATTCATATTTTTTCCTAACAGTGATTAGACTAGGCGTTTTGAGATTGAATAAACGCGCAGCTCTATTCAACATTCTTATCATGCGCGCGAAACAACTCTAACCAGCTGATATACAATAAAATTAATAACTTTTTGGCGGTATATCCAAAATTCACGCACGCCCTCTTTTTGCTGATCTAATCATACTCTATTCATAAAATCGGCATAGGTCACGTGACTTTGCAGAAAAATTGAGCTGGAGCATGTTTTGGGCAGCTGGCACTGCCTTCGCGCCGGGCCGCCGCTGCGGGTGCCTTTTTGGCTCGTTCCTCACCAAGCGTTACGCCGCGCTACTGGGTGGCTAGATTGATTATGTAGCTGAGTCTTCGCGAGCTAAAGCTCCCTCCCACAACAGCGGTTCAACAACACTAATGTGCAGTGGCAAGGCTTGTGGGAGGCACTTCGGCTTAGGCTTTTAGGACGTAGCGCAGTGTCTCGACCACCTGATCCGTCGTGGTGCACCAGGCGTTCGCGCCAGCATCTACTTCTTTTAGCGGGTGGACGATGTCTTCGCTGTGCAGGGTGATGTAGGGCTTGGCGAGTGCTGCGCAGTAGCCTGCGTCGAAGGCGGCGTTCCATTGCTTGTATTTGTCGCCGAAGCGTACGACGACCAGGTCGGCCTGTTCGATCATGGTGCGGGTGCGGATGGCGTTGACCTTGGAGGACTGGTGGTCGCGCCAGAAGCTATTTTCGGGTTTGCCGAGGTGGTCTCCGGCGGCGTCCGAGGCGTCATGGTCGGTCACCGGGGCGGTGAAGACGATATCCAGGCCTGCCGCGTCGGCGCCGCGCTGGATTTCGTCACGCCAGTCGGTGTGGATCTCGCCGGATAGATAAACGTAAAAGCTCATGGTCGCTCCTGATAACGCAGTCATTTAGTCGATGCAGTTATTTTATGGAAAAACATTCCATATTGATACTGGCGTCAAATCAGCGGCTGCTTGGCCAGCAAGTAGATATCCATAATCCAGCCGTGCTGTTCGCGCAGGCTGGCGCGGCGGTGGATGATCTCGTCGCTGACCTCGCTTAGCCAGCCTTTGATCAGGCACTGTTTTTCCATGCCCAGGTAGGCGCCCCACCAGATGTAGGTATCGTCGGCGGGCAACGAGGTGAACGCCCCGCCGCTGTCGAGCATCACGGCGACGGTGGCGGCGTCGCTTGGCCAGCCGCGTTCGCGCAGGCGGCGGCCGGTGGTGATCTGGATGGGCTCGGCCAGGGCGTTCAGCGGTATGCGGTGTTCGGCGGTGAGTACCTGCAGGCTGGTGATGCCCGGCACCACCTCGACCTCTACTTGTCCCCCGGCGGCGCCCAGGCGTTCGGCGATGCGCAGGCTGCTATCGTACAGCGAGGGGTCGCCCCAGATCAGCATGCCTACCCGCCCGCCTTCGGGGAGGTGGTGCGCCATCAGCGATGCCCACACTTCAGCGATAGCGTTGTGCCATTCATCGACGGCGCCCAGATAATCACCGCGCTCGCCTCGCTTAGGCAGGTCGAATTCGACGATTTGAGCCTGCTCGGGCTCGCGCAGCAGGGTTTGGCACAGCAGGCGGCGCAGGTCGACCAGGTCGCTTTTGGCCTCGCCTTTGCGCGGCAGCAGGATCAGGTCCGCGTCATTGAGGGCGCGCACGGCAGCGAGCGTGACGTGGTCAGGATTGCCCGTGCCGATGCCAATCAGTGAAAGCGTCGTCATCCGTCGCGGCCCTCCTCGTCTGGCAGGTTGGCAAACGGCGAGTCCGCGGACTGTGGCCGAAAACGGCGGTCGTAGCCCACAGCGTACAGCGCGCTTTCCTGGAAGTCCTGGCTCTCGAGCACTGGCCCGACCAGAATCAAGGCCGTGCGCTGCAGCGTGTTGGCGGCTAGCGCCTCAATGGTAGCTAGGCGCCCTCTGATGATTTTTTCATCGGGCCAGCTGGCTCGCCACACAATGGCCACGGGGCAGTCACTGCCGTAGTACGGAACCAGCGAGGCCACCACGCTTGCGAGGTTATGAACCGACAGGTGGATGGCCAGCGTTGCGCCGGTTTGGGCAAAGTTGGCCAGGGTTTCGTTGTCCGGCATGGCGCTGGCACGCCCGGAAGTACGCGTTAGCACTACCGATTGCGCCACGCCCGGCAGGGTCAGCTCCTGGCCCAAACTGGCCGCAGCGGCGGCAAAGGCGGGCACGCCGGGGGTAATGGTGTAGGGAATTTCCAGCGCGCGCAGGCGGCGGGTCTGCTCGCCTACCGCCGACCATACCGAAAGATCCCCCGAGTGCAGCCGCACGACATCCTGATCAGCCGCGTGGGCGGCCTGGATTTCCTCAATGATCTCGTCCAGCGACAGTGGCGCGGTGTTGACGATACGCGCCCCTGCCGGGCAATGCGCCAGCAGTTCTTCCGGCACCAGCGAGCCTGCGTAAAGACACACCGGGCTCGCGGCAATCAGGTCGCGGCCGCGCAGCGTGATCAGGTTCGGGGCGCCTGGCCCGGCACCGATGAAGTGTACGGTCATAATGATGTTCCTATGGCGATGGCCGCCGTTGCCTGCCGGTCAGCGGAAATGTGCCGTGGGCCGAGCAGCTGCGCCCCAGGCCCGGCGGCCAATAACGCCACCGCTTCGGCCACGCTGCCCGTGCCCCGCGCCTGCAGGCTTTGCGCGGATTGCGTGAGAGTGGTAACGCTTGGCAGGTGCGCATCGGCGACCAGGATGACATTGAGGCAGCGCGCCTGGCCCAGGCTTTGCACCAGCGGGCGCATGGATTGCGTCGCAGCCAAGGCGTCGATGGCGCCAAAGCGCTGGGTCAGCGTATCGAGTAACGCCGCCAGCGAAGCGAGCGACGCACCGCGACGAAAACCAAAGCCCACGACTTTTAGCTCCCGCCCGTTCATCGAACGCCCCGCCACTGCACGATGGGGTAGCTGGCTTTCCAGCCCCGGCGGGTGCCCAAGGGCGCGGCGCTGGCAAGCTCCAGGCGCAGCAGCTCGCCGCCTGCCTGCTGGTGCCAGTGGGCCAGCAGCGCTTCTGACTCCAGCGTCACTGCATTGGCGACGATACGCACGCCGCTCGGCAGAATTTGCCATAACGATTCCAACAGCGCCTGGGATAGCCCGCCGCCGATAAACACGGCGTCCGGTGGCGGTGCATCTTTTAAACTCTCGATAGCACTGCCCTCTTTTACCTCAAGCCAGTCGACGCCCAGTTGCCGGGCGTTATGGGCCGCCCGAGCGGCGCGACTTGGGTTTTGCTCAACGCCTACCGCCTGATTGTCGGGGTGCGCCAGCAGCCACTCGATGGCAATGGAGCCCGAGCCTGTGCCGATATCCCACAGCCGATCGCCGGGCTTGGGGGCAAGTGCTGCGAGAGTCATGGCGCGAATGGATTGTTTGGTGATCTGGCCATCGTGCTCAAAAAAATCATCGGCAAGCCCGTGCGTCAGCGGCAGTGCGGGCCCTTCGCCTGCGACCTCAAGCGCCACCGCCACCGGATGCGCGATATCATCGGGAAGTGTCGCCGCTGCCGGAAAGGCACGCACCCGCTCGTGCTCGCCGCCCAGGGCTTCCAGCACCGTCAGTTTTGAATCCGCAAAGCCGAACTGGCAAACCCACCGGGCAAGCTCCGCTACTGCGTTGCCGTCTCTGACCAGCACCAGCAAGCGCCTGCCAGGCTGCAAGTAGGGCCGAACGCGAGTTAACGGCTTGGCGTGCAGGCCCAGGCAGGTGCAGTCCTGAAGCGGCCAGCCCAGGCGGGAAGCCGCTAGGCTGAACGTGGAGGGGGACGGCAGCGCCTGCCATTCCTGGGGCACAAGGTGGCTAACGATGGAGGTGCCCGCGCCAAACCAGAAGGGATCGCCGGAGACCAGCATCACCACGCGGCGGCCGCGCTCGGCGAGCAGTTGGGGAATGCCGTCGGCAAACGGCACCGGCCATTCACGCAGCTTGGTTTTCAAGTCGGTTCTCAGGTCGGCGCTTTGATCAGTGCTCAGGGGTGCAAGCAGGCGCAGGTGTCGGCGGGCGCCAAACACCACCTCGGCACGCTCGAGCGCCTCACGGCTTGCCGCCGTGAGACCCTGTGTGCCACTCTCCCCCCAGCCTATTATCGTCAGCCAGGGAACCTCATTACCGTTAACCACTATGAACATCCTGATTCTTGGCGGAACCTCAGAGGCCAGCGTCCTGGCCAGCCTGCTGGCCGAGCGTTCGATCCCGGCCGTCTATAGTTATGCGGGTCGGGTCAGCACCCCCAAGCCGCAACCCTTGCCGACACGTGTTGGCGGTTTTGGCGGCGTAGCTGGCCTGGTCGCGTACCTTCAGCAAGCGGGCATCACCCACCTGGTTGACGCGACCCACCCCTTCGCCGAGCAGATGAGCCGCCACGCTTTGGCCGCAGCCGAACAGTGTAACGTCCCCCTGATGGCGTTCACCCGCCCGGCCTGGCAACCCCAACCCGGCGATCACTGGACGAGCGCTGCCAGCATCGACGAGGCAGTGAACCAGTTGGACGGCCCGCCCCAGCGCATCATGCTGGCCATCGGGCGTCAGCACCTGGAAGCCTTTGCCGCGATGCCGCAGCATCACTATGTACTGCGGCTGGTCGATCACCCCGAGCAGCCGATACCACTGCCCCACCAGACTATCACCGTCGCGCGCGGCCCGTTTACCACGGCGGGCGATTTGGCCTTGCTCAAAGACCACGCCGTTGAGCGGCTGGTATGCAAAAACGCCGGCGGCGACGGCGCGGTGTCGAAACTCACCGCCGCCCGCACGCTTGGCCTGCCGGTGGTGATGATCGAGCGGCCTAGGCTGCCCTCACGCCGGGAGTGTCACACCGCGGATGACGTGCTGGCCTGGCTTTTTGCGCCCACCGAGCGAGGGGTATAAACCCAGGGTTCGCTCTGTTCAGAGTTTTGTCTTTCAATGCGCCGCGTCTGGCTGGAGCCCACGATGACCAGGGTGCGCATGTCCGCCATCTCCGGCGTTGCTTCGCCCAGGGTGGTCACGCGAATCAACTCATCCAGAGTCGAGACAGCGCGGGCGAAAATGATCAACCTATCCGGCCCGCAGGCTTCCCGCAGCACCTCAAGCGTACGCGCAAAGCCCTCCGGCCTCGCCCTGGAGCGCGGGTTGTAAAACGCCATGGCGAAGTCGGCCTCGGCGGCCAGGCGCAGGCGCTTTTCAATCAGCGCCCAGGGCTTGAGGTTGTCGGATAGATTAATGCAGCAGAAGTCGTGCCCCAGCGGCGCGCCGACGCTGGCACTGGCGGCCAGCATGGCGGAAATTCCCGGCAGCACCTGAACGTCCAGCGAGCGCCAACGGGCATCGCCTGCTTCCAAGGCTTCAAACACCGCCGAGGCCATGGCAAACACCCCCGGATCGCCGGAAGACACTACCGCCACACGACGGCCGTTGGCGGCCATTGCCAGCGCCTGCTCGGCCCGCTGGATTTCTTCCCGGTTGTCCGAGCCGTGGCGTACAAGCCCAGCCCTGGGCGCGACCCGTTCAACGTAGGGCACATAGCCCACCACATCGGTGGCCTCGGCGAGCACCGCCGACACCTCGGGCGTCACCAACTGGTCACTGCCCGGCCCCAAGCCGACGATTTTCAGCCAGCCGCTCATGGGCGTCTCCCGTGGCCGTGAATCAGCACAATCGAGAAGTAGGGCACGCTCTCGCCAACCTCACTTAATGGTAGCACTCTTTGTTGCGACATGGCGGCGTACTCAATCAGCCAGGCTTCGCCTTCGCGGCCCGCGTGAACCAGGGCCCGACGAAGCTTGGCCAGGTTGCGGCCAATCTTCATCACTACCAACGCATCGGTCTGGGCGATGCGTTCGGCCAACGCGTCTTCGGGTAGCGTGGCCATCAGCACGGTCAGGATGTCATCGCCCCAGGTAATGGGCTGGTCAGTAGCCGTCCACGCCGCCGACATGCCGGTGATCCCCGGCACCACCGAGACGGGCACGCGATTTAGCAGTCGCGTGTAGAGGTGCATAAAGGAGCCGTAGAAAAACGGGTCGCCTTCACACAGCACCACCACATCACACCCGGCCTCCGCCATCTCGATGAGTTGGGACACGCTGCGTTCATAGAAAGCCGCCAGCAGCTCATTGTAGCGCGGGTCGTCGAAGGGAATTTCCGTGGTGACCGGGTATTCCATGGGCAGTTCGATCGCGCCGGGGGGGATCATGCCCTCCACGATGGTGCGCGCATGGCCGCAGCGGCCCTTCTTACGGAAATACGCCACATGGGTCGCGCCGCGTATCAGGCGGTCGGCGCGCACGCTCATCAAATCCTGGCTGCCGGGCCCCAGGCCAACGCCGACTACCGTTCCCTGGGTCATTCGATGCGATCCGCCATGGCGTTGATGGCCGCCACCGTCACGGCGCTGCCGCCCAGACGACCGCGGACGATGCAACTGGGCAGTGCCGGGTTAGCCAACAGCGCCTCTTTGGATTCCGCCGCGCCGACAAAGCCTACCGGGCAGCCAATAATCGCCGCCGGGCGCGGGCACGCCGGGTCTTCGAGCATATTGAGCAGGTGAAACAGCGCGGTGGGCGCGTTACCAATAGCGACCACGGCGCCTTCCAGGTGCGGCCGCCAGAGTTCCAGCGCCGCCGCCGAGCGGGTGTTGGCCATTTCCTGGGCAAGGCCGGGCGTGCGCTCATCGTTGAGGGTGCAGATAATCTCGTTGTCAGCGGGCAGCCGCTTGCGGGTGATGCCTTCTGAGACCATGCGGGCATCGCAGAGAATCGGTGCGCCCTGCTCTAACGCGGCACGGGCCTTATTGACCACGTCGTTTTGAAAATGAATATGCGCGGCCAATTCCACCAGCCCGGCGGCGTGAATCATGCGCACCGCCACGGTCTCTTCTTCCACTGAAAAGCGGCCAAGCTCGGCTTCACTGCGAATAATCGCAAACGACTCCCGGTAAATCGCCGGGCCACTGGTTTCGTACTTATAGGGCACCCAAACTCTCCAAATAAACTAATTCGCAGTTGCTGGTCTGCAAGGCCTCCGTGCCAGGACAGGTTTCCGCGAGGGCGCTGTGAACCCGTCCCTGGGCGCTACTTTCGACGTCCTGTCGAAAGACCCTCGCTACAACCTGCCCTGGCACTCAGCTATCCAGCATGTAAGCCACTATTTTTTTAATATCGATAAACCTAACGGCTTTCGCTGAGCTTTTTTATAACATCCAACGCCTCACTCTCAGTGAGGCCTGTCTTAACCGGCGTGCTATCGGCACTGCCGTTAACAACAACATTAAATCGGCCTGCCTCGCCGACCAGGCATACATCGGCCGGTGAACGGCGGGCGCAGCCTTTAGCGCAGCCGGATATATGTACGCTTCCTTCCACCCAGCCGCTTAGCTTCTCGGCAAGTGGCTGGGTGGCGACACTCGCCTGTTCGCAATAGGGCGCGCCGGGGCAGGCGTCCATCGCTAGCCGCGGGTCGCTATTATGGCGTATCAAGCCATCAATCGCAGGCAGTGTATCGCAATCCTTCAACAACAGGCGCCGCCAGGGGGTGACTTGCACGCTGCAGGCGGTTGGCGAGACAGCAGCACGTAGCGTATTAGTGGCCACCCGGCCAAAAGGCAGGCCAATCACCATGCCTTCGCGATGTTTGCCCATTGCCAGCTTCTCACCGGGGTATGCAGGGGCGGTATCAGTGGGCGCCCACTCAGGCAGCGGTGCGGTGTGCCGCCGCATACGGCCTGACGCCCAGCCGCCGCTGTCCACAAACCAGTGAGTTAAGCGAATCAGCTGCTCGACGGCGGAATCAATATCGCTCACCGCTGTGCCTAGCGCGTAGCCATCGGCGCGTATCAGCAGGTCGCCTTCTGTTGAGCGCTCGATACGAAAATCGGCGGCGCTGTCGCCAAGCACCGGCGCTTTCCCCGCGTCAATGGCGATGCCGACCTTGCCGGGCATAGATGCCAATTCACTGCCCCGCGCCTGCAACAAGCGGGCAATGGTAGGGGTGTCATCGCCCTTTTGCCAGGCAGGCGCCAGCATAAGCGGTGGCTGTCGTTCTGCTTCGGGGGCGTCGCTCACCAGCTGATGCTCGACCAGAAACGCCATCAGTAGCGGCCAGCTTTCGTCGGTCACCCCACGCAGCTGAAAATTAGCGCGGCTGGTCAGTTCGATCAAACCGCTGCCGAAGGTCTCGGCGGCGTCGCACAGTGCCACTAACTGTTCCCGAGAAAGCTGGCCCAGCGGCGGGCGCACGCGCACCAGCAGACCGTCACCGGTGGCCATGGGTTGCCATGCGCCGGGGCACCAGCCTTTAATGCGCGGGCTGGGCGGCATGACCATGGGTCTCTTTGGCTTCGTCCATTTCCAGCAGCAGATCCTGAAGCGCCTGGCCGTGCTCGCCGGGGTCTTGCCACATGCCCCGCTGGGCGGCTTCGAGCAGCCGTTCGGCCATCTCTTCCAGGGCTGCTGGGTTGTGGTCGCGCAGGAACTGCTGATTGGCGGCGTCGAGCACCAGGGCGTCGCTCACCTGGGCGTACTGGTAGTCGGCAATCAGGTCGGTGGTGGCGTCGTAGGCAAACAGGTAGTCCACCGTGGCGGCCATCTCAAAGGCGCCTTTGTAGCCGTGCTCGCGCATGGCGTTGATCCATTTGGGGTTCAGCACGCGCGAGCGAATCACCTTCGCCAGTTCTTCTTTCAGAGTGCGAATCTTGGGCATCGCGGGGTTGGCGTGGTCGGCGTGGTAAATCTCCGGCGCCTTTCCGCTTAGCGAGCGGGTGGCGTTGGCCATGCCGCCCTGGAAGGCGTAATAGCTGTTGGAATCGAGGATATCGTGCTCGCGGTTATCCTGATTTTGCATCACCGCATCCAGCCCTTGAAGCTGCTGCTCGAAGGCGCCGCGAGCGGCCGTGCCCGACTCCTTAAACTGGCCGTAGGCGTAGGCGCCTGCCCCCAGGTAGGCCTCGGCTAAATCGTCGGCGCTCTCCCAGGAACGGTTTTCAATCAGCCGGTTGAGGCCCGCGCCGTATTCGCCGGGCTTGCTGCCGAATATTCGATAGCTCGCTTCCTGGGCGGCCATTTCCGGGCTTAGCCCCTGGTCTTCCAGTTCCTGCTGACGGGAAAGCACCGCCTCGCGGATGGTGTTGCTGTTGCCTGGCTCTTCATAGCTCGCCACTGCCTGCACGGCGGCGTCAAACAGCCGAATTACGTTGGGGAAGGCGTCGCGGAAGAACCCGGAGACCCGCAGCGTGACGTCTACCCGTGGGCGATTGAGCAGCATCGACGGGATCACCTCAAAGTCGCTCACCCGCTGGGAACCCAGCGACCAGATGGGCCGCACGCCCATCAGCGCGAAGGCCTGGGCGATGTCATCGCCGCCGGTACGCATGGTGGCGGTGCCCCAGATGGATAGCCCCAGCCGCCTCGGATAGTCGCCGTGATCCTGCAGGTAGCGCTCGACAAACGCCTGGGCGGATTTTTCGCCCAGCGTCCAGGCGGCGGGCGATGGAATCGAGCGGTTATCGACGCTGAAAAAGTTACGCCCGGTGGGCAGCGTATCCAGCCGCCCCCGGCTGGGCGCACCGCTGGGCCCGGCGGGCACGAAGATGCCTTCCAGGCCGTCGAGCAGCGACTGAAGCTCCATCTTCACGCCGCGCTGCATGGTGACCCACAGCTGGTCGCGCGCGTAACGCAGCTGCGCTGCCGTATCGGGGTAATCCCGGGCGAGGTCATCCAGGCAGCCGTCTGCCAAGACGTAGTCGGCCACCCAGCGCTCGGCCAGCATTTCCAGGCGCTCGCGAGCATCCGCTGCGGTGCGCCAGGGGGCATCGAGCTGCTGGCTTAAAATAGCCGGTCTGGGCCCCTGCCAGGGCTCGTTGCCCGCAGCCAACGGATCAAAATCTAAGCCTAGATCGCTTGCCAGGTTGTGCAGCAGACCGCGGCTGGCCACCGTTTCGCCGCGGGGTAGTCGCAACAGCGCCACCAAGGTGCCCGCCCGCTTCTCTTCCGGCGGCAGCGTACCGAGTATGTGCAGGCCGTGACGGATCTGCGATTCCTTGATGTCGCACAGGAAGGTATCCAGCGCGTTGAGAATCTCAGCCTCACATTCACCGCTCGCCATGTGGGCCAGCTCATGATCGATACCGGTATCACGCAGGTGAGCGAGAATCTGGCTGCGTATCAACGCTTCCCGGCGGGGATCCATATCCAGCGCTTGGTAATACTCGTCGGTGAGTGCTTCCAGCTCGGCCATGGGGCCGTAGAGTTCGGCCCGCGCCAGCGGCGGCATCAGGTGGTCGATAATCACCGCCTGGCTGCGCCGTTTGGCCTGTGCGCCCTCGCCGGGGTCATTGACGATGAACGGATAAAAGTGCGGCAGCGGCCCCAGGGCAATATCCGGCCAGCAGTCGGCACTCAAGGCGATGCTTTTGCCCGGCAGCCACTCTAAATTGCCGTGCTTACCGACGTGGATGACCGCATCGACCTGGTAATGCGCGCGCAGCCAAAAATAAAACGCCAGGTAGCTGTGGGGCGGCGACAGCTCCATATCGTGGTAGGACTGGGTAAGATCGTCGATAAAGTCCCGCTCCGGCTGGATACCCACGAAGGTCTCCCCCAGACGAATACCCGCGATCATCAGCCGACCCTGGCGGCACTTGGGGTCTTCGTGAGGCGAGCCCCAGCGCGTCCATACGGTTTCCTGAAGTTCGGTGGGCAGGGTTTGAAACCAGGCCAGATAATCGTCAACGCTGATGCTCTGCCAGCAGGCGCGCTGGTCGAGGCTGCCGTGATCGTTGGTTACCGCGCCCTGAAGCTGGCGGATCAATTCATCGCCATTTTCCGGCAGCTCGCTGAGCGGGTAACCCGCTTCTTTCAGAGCGCTGAGAATCTGCAGCGTCGACGCGGGGGTATCCAGCCCGACCCCGTTGCCAATACGGCCATCGCGATTGGGGTAGTTGGCCATGATCAGCGCGACACGCTTTTGCCCGTTGGGGGTCAGCCGCAGCGAACAAATGCGCCGCGCCAGCTCGGCCACAAAGGCGGCACGCTCCGGGTGGATCACGTGGTGGGTCACCGCCAACTGGCAGCGCGGGTTGTAGTGGGCTTCGGCTTTAAAGCCCACCGCCCGGGTGATGATGCGGCCATCCATCTCGGGGAGCACCACCTGCATCGCCACATCGCGGCTATGCAGCCCGGCGGCCATGCCCTGCCAGTCTTCCGAGGTGCTGCTGGCAAGAATCGCCTGGAGCACGACCGGACGCCCCACAAAGAGGTTGTCGGGTAATTCTTCCCCCTGGGCATTCAGCCCGTCGGCGTTGCGGTTGACCGCAAAGCTGGTGGTGTTGATCACCAGCATCGCGCCGGTCTGCTCAACCAGGTGATTGATAAAGTCGATGCACGGCCCTTCTTTCAGGGACGCCACGGCCACCGCCAACGGCTCAAGCCCCTGGTCTTTAAGCGCCGCCAGCAAGCCGTCGGGTACGGCGGTGTTCGCGCCCTGCAAATGGCTGCGATAAAACAGCAGCAGACACACCGGCCGCCCGGGCACCTGGCGATCGCGCCACTCGCTGAGGCTGGATGCTTGCTGCTCCTGGGAAGCATAAATCACCGCGGGCGGAATGACCTTGGGCTCCTGCCAGTCGCCCAGTTGGCTATCTATACACGCGCTGTCCATATACTCATTGGCGACAAAACGCAGCAGCTGCTCGGCGTTGTCTGCGCCGCCCTCTCGCAGGTAGCGCCACACCCGGTAAGCGTCATCGAAGTGGATGGTGGAGTCTTCCAGTAGGGCGTCATCCGGGGCATCGCAGCCCGGCACCAGAATCAGCTGGCGCTCGGGTTTGGCCGCCGCCCAGGCCAACAGGCGTTCGTGGCCGTACTGCCAGTAGGCCTTGCCGCCCAGCAGCGAGACGATGACCAACTGAGCCTTTTCCAGCACCCGATCTTCGTAGAGATCGTAGGCGGCCGGTTTTACCAGGTTCATCCAGTTGGCCAGCCGCACCGAGGGGTACGCCTCGCCCAGACGATCGACCGCCTGGGCCAGCGCCGAGAGATTGCTATCGGCGGCAGAAAGTATCACGACCTCGGCGGGGCTCTGTTGCAGGTCGATGATGCCTTCATCATCGACAAAGCCCCCGGGCTTGGCGGCAAATAAGTGCATTAGCTGGCCGTATGCGCCTGTTCAGTATTCATTTCAGCCGCAGCAAGTGCGTCCTGCAGCAGTTGGCTATCCAGCGATTTGCCAATGATCACCAGTTGAGTCTGGCGCGTCTCGTCCTGAGTCCACAGCCGGTCGAAGTAGCCTTCCAGGCGCTCGCCCACCGCCTGAATGACCCGGCGCATGGGCTTGCCGGGAATCGCCGCAAAGCCTTTGGCGCGGTAGATCTCGTGGCTTTTCAGCAGCTGTTGCAGTTTGTCGGCCAGGATGTCGCCATCGACTTCGCCCAGGGTGATCACGCAGGAATCAAAGTTATCGTGGGCGTGGTCGTGATGAGCGCCTTCGGCGTGGTGCTTGTCATGGTGATTGGTGATCAGATCGATACTTGCTTCGCTGGCCGCGCCGATGCCCATCAGCGCTTCCAGCTGGGTGGTGTCGGTCGTCAGGGTCTGATCGATAAACAGCGTTTTCACCGAGGCACTCACCCGCGCCTGAATCACCGCTTCCACCTGCGTGCGCTCTTCCGGGCTGAGCAGGTCGGCCTTGCTGACCAGCACCAGATCCGCCGCGCTGAGCTGGTCATCGAGCAGCTCGCGCAGGCTGGGGTCGTGATCCAGGCTGTCGTCGGCGAGGCGCTGGGCGGCCACCTTATCCACGTCGCTGGCATAGCGCCCGGCGGCCACGGCGGGGCCGTCGATCACGGTAATAATCGCATCCACGGTGCAGTGCTGGCGGACGTCGGGCCAGTTGAACGCCTGCACCAGCGGTTTGGGCAGCGCCAGGCCGCTGGTTTCGATCAGGATGTGGTCGATATCGTCGCGGCGGGTCACCAGCTTTTTCATGACCGGCAGAAACTCTTCTTCCACGGTGCAGCAGATACAGCCGTTGGCCAGTTCATAGATGCTGCCGTCTTCCCCGTCCAGCTGCCCGCCTTCGCTACCCTCGTCACAGCCCAGCGCGCAGCTGCGCAGAAGGCTGGAATCGATATCCTGCTCGCCGAACTCATTGACGATCACGGCGATCCGCTTGCCGGTCACCTGACGCAGAATATTGGCCATCAGCGTGGTTTTGCCGCTGCCCAGAAAACCGGTCACGACCGTGGCAGGAATCTTATTTAGCTGTACGTTATTGGGCTGCATGGGTAAATGCCTCGCTGTGTTGCGGTTCGCAGTACGCCGGGCTGGCAGAAAAGAGCCTTGCCACAGCATCAGGATTGTTAGGGAAAAACAGATGCAAATAGGTCGCCGTCAGGCGCTTTTGACGGTAAATCGCCTCCCCCGGCGCGGGGTGCCGCTGGCGGCGGCCGTGGCCAATCGGCTCGAGGGTGCCTTCTGCCATGGAGCGGTGGTGCGCGTGGCCGCGAACCGGGCCTTCCGGCAGCTCGGCGGTTTGCATCCCCTGGCAACCCCGCCGCCCGCGCATGGCCCCCTGCCCGGGCAGCAGGCCCAGCATGGTATGGGTGATATCGTCGTAGTCGGTCAGGGTTTCCAGGCAGTACAGCAGCCCGCCGCACTCGGCCAGGATGGGCTTGTCGACGCTATAGAAAGCCTCAATCGCGGATCGCATGGCGCCGTTATCCGCCAGGGTTTGAGCGTGAAGCTCCGGGTAGCCCCCCGGCAGCCAGAGGGCGTCGCACTCGGGCAGGTGGCTATCCGTCAGCGGCGAGAAGAAGCGCAGCGTGGCGCCCATCTGCTCCAGCAGGTCGAGGTTGGCCTGATAGACAAAGCTGAAGGCGGCATCCCGGGCCACGCCAATGGTGTGGCCTTCGAGCAACGGCTTAACGGCCGCAAGTTGTTCCTGGGGGGCGGTAAAGGTCACGGGTGAAAGCGCCGCAAGCGCATCCAGCAGCCCGGCGGCTTCCAGCGCCTTGGCGCCTGCCTCGAAGCGGGCTTCAAGATCCTCGCGAATCTCCGCCGCCTGCACGAGGCCCAGGTGGCGCTCGGGGAGCGATAGCGCGGGGTCGCGGGGCATGGCGGCCAGCAGAGGAATCGTCGGCGGCAGCGCGCCTTCGATCAGCTCGCGGTGGCGCTGCGAGCCGCAGGCATTGGCGATCAGCCCGGCGATATGAATGTCGTCGCGAAAGCCGACCAACCCCGAGACCAGCGCGGCGGCGGTCTGGGCCATGCCTTTTACATCCATGACGACCGCCAGGGGAATATCGAACAAGGCTGCCAGATCGGCGCTTGAGGGCTCGCCGTCGAAAAGCCCCATGGCGCCTTCCACCAGGATCAAGTCCGCTTCACAGGCGGCGTCATAAAAGCGCTGGCGGCAGTAGGCCTCGCCTGCCATCCATAGATCCAGCTGATCCACCGGCTGGCCGGAGGCCTGGGCGAGTATCTGCGGGTCCAGGTAATCCGGGCCGGTCTTGAACACCCGCACCACCTTGCCCTGATTGCGAAGCAGGCGCGCCAGCCCCGCCGTGACGGTGGTTTTGCCCTGGCCTGAGGCCGGGGCAGCAATAAATAGCGCGGGGCAGCTAACGGTCGGTGTGCTCATCAGTATTCGATCCCCGCCTGTGCTTTGACGCCGCCGCGAAAGGCGTGGCGCTCGTCTTGAACAACGCTGATGGTATCGGCGATTTCCTGCAGCGGCGTGGCCATGGTGCGCCCGGTAATGATGACGTTCTGGTGCGCCGGGCGGCGCTTAAGCGCTTCCACCACCGGCTCAGGGTCAAGATAGCCGTACTTGAACATATAGCTCATCTCGTCCAGCACGATCATATGATAGGCGGGGTTCTCCAGCAGTCCTTTGGCGACTGCCCAGGCAGCTTCGGCGGCCTCAATGTCCCGCTCACGGTTCTGGGTTTCCCAGGTAAAGCCGTGGCCCATGATGTGCCAGTCAAGCTTGGGATGATCGCGAAAGAACAGGTACTCGCCGGTTTCGCGGCGGCCTTTGATGAACTGGATCACCGCGCACTGCTGGCCGTGCCCCAATGAGCGCACCATGGTGCCGAAAGCAGAGCTGCTTTTGCCCTTGCCGTTGCCTTTGAGCAGAATCAGCACGCCGCGCTCTTCCGTGGCGCGGCTGATGCGCTCATCGACCACGTCTTTTTTGCGCTGCATGCGATCTAAATGGCTTGCGTCGCTCATGAGAAGTTCCCAGGTTGATGTTCAGAGACTGCCATAGAGGGTCTGCCAAACGAAGCCGGCCAGTAACGCGCGCCCAGCTGCTGGGCGATGCGTGCGCCCTGCCCGCGCTTGACTTTGGACTGTTCGGTATCGATCAGCAGGCAGTCGTCCAGCGGGGCGAGATCGTCAACGGTTTCCCGGGTGCGGCCATCGGTAATCAGATAGGTGCGCACCTTCAGACCGGGCTCCCGGCGCTGCCACTGGCGGATCAGCCGCTTGGCTTCAATAATCGCTTCCCGCAGCGGGGTGCCGCCACCGCCTTTGGCCGCCTCAAGCGTGCCTCTCGCGTTTTTGGGCGCTCGGCGACGGGAGAGTATCGGCACGACACCGCCGTTGCCAAACCCCAGCACCGCCACCTGCTCCCGCGCGGCGTAGGCTTGGCTGACCAGCGATTCGACCAGCCCCTTTGCCTGGCCCAGCAGGCGTTGTCCCAGGGTGGAACCGGAGGTGTCCAGCAGCACTAGGTGTGCCGTCGCCTGCCCGGCGCGGGACTTGCGCATCTTTAGCTGCTGCCAGGGCCACTGGCCGCGATTGGCGATCAGCGTCGCGAATCCGTCCAGCCGCGAGGTCTCTACCTGAGAGCGGCCACGCCCTTGCGTTTGGCCGCTGCCCGACGTCGCCGGTGATTCGGCGCTGCTGGCGGCCCGTTTTGAAGCCTTGCTCGAAGGCGCGTCCGGCCAGGGCAACGCAGGGGCGCTTATCACCTGCTGAGCCTGGGGCGGCATGGCGCCCCACTGGCCTGACCCGCCGTTTTGAGAGTCTGACGGGCCAGCGCTATTGCGATGTTCTTCGCCGCCGCCCGACGACCGATCAGGCAGTGTGGAAGGTGGCGGGCTTGAGGAACCCCGGCTTTGCTCGGGAGGCTCGGCGTCTGAACCCGCGTCTGATGAACGCGTCCGCCGATGAGCCAGCACCCAGGGTTCAACCGTATCGATATCTGCCTGACTAACGCTCGCCGCACCGCGCCAGGCCGCATGGGCCTGGGCCGCCCGGTGCCAGGTAACGTCCGCCCGCAGACCTTCAACGCCTGCGGCTTCGCAGCGCTGGGCAATCGTCGCGTAGACCCAGCTTTCGGTCGTCACCGTTGCCAGCGCCTGCTGGGCGTCTTCCAGCTGCTGCATCAGCGCGGCCTGCTCGGCCGCAAACTGCGCTTTATAGGCCTCGGGGTCGCGGTCAAAGGCGTCGCGCTGCTGGACGATGGCAATGCGCTCGTCGATGCTCATGGCCCCCGCCTGCTCGAGGCAGAGGCCGAAACGGTCGAGTAACTGTGGGCGCAGTTCGCCCTCATCCGGGTTCATGGTGCCGATCAGGCTGAAGCGTGCCGGGTGGGAGTGGCTGATGCCATCGCGCTCGACCACGTTGACCCCGCTAGCGGCCACATCCAGCAGCAGATCCACCAGCATATCCGGCAGCAGATTGACCTCGTCCACGTATAGCACCCCGCCGTGGGCCTTGGCGAGCAAGCCATCATGAAAAGTGGCTTCGCGCTCGGCCAGCACCTTGTTCAGATCGAGGCTTCCCACCAGGCGATCTTCGCTGGCGCCGAGGGGCAAGGTGACAAACGGCGGCTTTCTGCCGTTGCCATCCTTGGGCAAAACGGCGGCCAGCGCCCGCGCCAGGGTGGATTTCGCGCTACCCCGGGGGCCGCTGATCAACACACCGCCAATCCGGGGGTTAATGGCGTTCAGCAGCAAGGCAGTTTTCAGCGGTTCCTGACCGACCACCGCCGCAAACGGAAACTCACTCACCTGCATCTCCCGTGCTAGGCAAGCCTGCCCACCGGCCAACCCTGGTTGACCGATGCGAAGACCACCGGGCTTGAGTCTGATTCATGATGGCTGACAGGTAAATAACAAAACCATTCATGGAAACGTGGATAAATATGAGGGGGAAGTATAGAGGAAGGCAGGGCGACGAAGCCAGCTTGGCCCCCAGCCCGCAGCCAAGAGACAGGCCCGATGACCATAAGGTAAGATACGGCTATTCTTTGACAAGCACCTAATACAAAATGTTATAACATAACATTTTAAAGAGGCGCTCTCGAGCGTCATCCGATCCGTTGACGGAAGCCAGACATGAAGACCGCCCCTTACCTGCTGACCGCGGCAACCCTTCTGCCCGCCGCTAATGCGATGGCCGATGCCACCGACTACCCCTTGAGCTTAACCAACTGCGGCATGGAAATAAGCATCGCGTCGGCACCCGAGCGAACGGTGACGGTGGGTCAATCGGCCACGGAAATCCTCTATTCGCTGGGGCTCGCTGATCGAGTTACCGGCACGTCGGTCTGGTTCAACCCGGTCTTACCACCGTTTGCTGAGGCCAATGAAGCGACCGAGCGGATTGCTGACGACGACCCGAGCTTTGAAGCCGTGGTCAATAAACGGCCGGATCTGGTGGCGGTGCAGTATGAATGGCACGTAGGCCCCACCGGCAGTGTCGCCACCCGTGAGCAGTTTCATGAACTGGGCATCAACACTTACATCATACCCGCCGATTGCGACACCAAGGATAACTCTACCGGCGGCGATGGCACCCGCACGGCCGCTTTCTCTACAGATTCGGTCTATAAAGGGATCACCGAACTAGCCCAGATATATGATGTGCAAGACGCTGGCGAGACCCTGGTAGCCGACCTCATCGACCGCGAAGAGCGCGCAATAGCACTAGCGAACAGCCTGGACTTACCGGACGATTTATCCGCGGCATTCTGGTTCTCATCGACAGACCTGGGGGTTAGCCCTTTCGTGGCGGGTCAACTCGGCGCACCGGGCTATATGATGGACAAGCTCGGCATTCGTAATGTGATCGAGTCCGATGAGGAGTGGCCCACGGTGGGCTGGGAGAGCATCGCCAGGGCTGACCCCGATGTGCTCGTGATCGCCAGCATGGATCGCCGCCGCTTTCCCGCCGACGACATTGAAGCCAAGCGTGAGTTTCTGCGCAGCGACCCGGTTACCCGTGAAATGATGGCGGTTAAAAACGACCACATCATAGAGATGGATGCCCACGCCATGAGCGCCACGATGCGCACTATTTACGGCCTTGAAACACTGGCCGAGGCGCTAGCGACAATGGCATTTGAAGAATGAGCATTGCGTTAACGCGGCGATCTACGGCAGGTTTTGCACTGCGCTGGTTATGGATCACGCCGCTGGTGCTCGTGGCGGCGCTGATCGCGGGCACCGCCATCGGCGAGACACCGATTCCCGTTGATACCATTCTCAAAGTGCTCGCCAATCAGCTACTGGGCGCGGATTATGCGGTTGACCGGATCGATGCAGGCATTATCTGGAACTACCGGCTTAGCCGCGCCGTCGTCGCTGCCTGTTGTGGTACTAGCCTGGCGCTTGCAGGTGTCGTGCTTCAGGCGCTGCTGCGCAACCCCTTGGCCGACCCCTACTTGATGGGCATTTCCGCTGGGGCCTCTACCGGCGCGGTGGCCGTTGCCGTCGCTGGTATTGGCGCGGGGGCGCTTTCGCTCTCCCTGGGTGCATTTGTGGGTGCCCTTCTCGCCTTTGGTATCGTGGTGATGCTCGCCCATGCGGCCAACAGTGGCGTCGGTGGTGGCCGCGGCGTTCAGGCAGCGGGGGCGATTATTCTGGCAGGCATCGCAGGCTCACAGCTGTTCAATGCGCTGACCGCGTTTATCATTACCAAGTCGGCGAGCGCCGAGCAGGCCCGGGGCATCATGTTCTGGCTGATGGGCAATCTTTCCGGCGTGCGCTGGGCCGATGCGACCTTGGCGGTGCCTGCCGCACTCTTCGGGCTACTGGTTTGCCTGTGGCATCGGCGCTCCCTGGATGCGTTTACCTTCGGCGCCGACAGCGCCGCCTCCATGGGTATCGCGGTGCGCCCGGTACGTGGCATGCTGATTATCGCCATGGCACTGGTCACGGCGGTGATGGTGTCTATCGTGGGGGCCATCGGCTTCGTCGGTCTGGTAATCCCCCACGCCATGCGTTTTATCGTGGGTAGCCGTCACACCCGGCTGGTGCCGGCGACGGCGCTGGCCGGCGCGGTGTTCTTGATCGGCTCGGATATTCTTTCCCGAGTGCTGGTCTCCGGCCAGGTACTCCCCATCGGGGTAATTACCTCGCTGATAGGCGCGCCCGCGTTTGCGCTGATCCTGGTTCGCGGCAAGAGGTCCTGATGCGCTTATCGGCTGAAAAGCTGGCCTGGTCAGTTCACGGCACGCCACTGCTGACTGACGTCAATCTCACCGTCGAGCCCGGCCAGACCTTTGGCCTGGTGGGGCCTAACGGCTCGGGGAAAACCTCCCTGCTGCGTCTGTTGGCGGGATTGAACAAGCCCAAAGCAGGACGGGTGTTGATGGATAGCCAGCCCCTGCACACGCTCAAGCAACGTGCTATCGCACAATACGTCGCCTTGGTGGAACAGCAGGCAGACACTACCGACCGCATTACCGTGCGTCAGGTGGTCTCGCTGGGCCGCACCCCCTTCCTTTCCGCGTTGAGCCCCTGGTCGAAGGAAGACGACGCCATCGTGGCGCAGGCGCTGCGCGACGTCGATATGGCGCACATGGCGGATCGCCTTTGGCATACCCTATCGGGCGGTGAGCGCCAGCGCGTGCACATTGCCCGGGCGCTTGCCCAGCAGCCTAAAATTCTGCTGCTAGATGAACCCACCAACCACCTGGATATTCGCCACCAGCTGTCGATTCTTGAACTGGTTCGGCAACTGCCCATCACGGTGGTGATCTCACTGCATGATCTTAATCACGCCATGGAGTGTGATCGTATCGGCGTGATGGATAACGGCCGCCTGATCGACAGTGGCCTGCCCCAGGAAGTGCTCACCGCCGCCAGGCTCCAGCAGACCTTCGGGGTGCACGCCCATGTGATCGATGACCCGGTGGATGGCAAGCAGATCATGCGTTTTCGCAACTCAGTTTAACCCCTGAGAGCCTGACGGCTTACCCTTTTACCGGCACAAACACCGGTGCGCCCTCGACATCGACGACCGCCAGCCGCTGTTGATAGAGGCTTTCCAGGGCGCTGGGCACAAGCATGTTCTCTCTGGGTCCCCAGCAGGCATCGCCATTGGGGTACAGCAACAGGATATGGTCGCACCAGCGGGCGGCCAGGTTGAGGTCGTGTAGGCACATCATCACCGCCTGCCCTTCCCTCGCCTGTTCCGCCATCAGTGCCATGACGGCGCTTTGGTGATGCAGGTCGAGATGGTTGGTCGGCTCGTCGGCAAGCCAAATGGCCGGCCCCTGGGTCACTACCGTGGCAATCGCCACCCGCTGACGCTCACCGCCGGACAGCGTATTCACCAGGCGGTCGCGCAGGTGCGCCACATCGAGACGCTCGAGCGCGCGTTCGGCGCGGGCGACGTCATCGGCGCCTTCCATCTGCCAGGGTGATAGATAAGGGTGGCGACCAATCAGCGCGGTCTCCAGCACCGTAGCGGGAAAGCCGTCCTGGCGGTCCTGAAATACCACACCAAGCGCCTGGGCTATGTGTCGACGGCGCAGCGACGCCAGTGGCTTATCGGCAAGCGCGATGAGCCCCGAACGCGGCGGCTTGAGCCCGGCCAGGGTGTGCAGCAGCGTTGTCTTCCCGGCCCCGTTGGGGCCCAACACGCCCCAGCTCTGGCCCGGCTCAACGGTAAAATTAAGCGGGGTGCCGCCCTCGCGACCGGGCACGTCGATGATCAGGTCTTGGGTGGCCAGACGACTCATCAGCGGCTCCGGTAAAGCAGCAACAGGAAGGTCGGTACGCCAAGCAGCGCGGTAATCACGCCTACCGGCAGCTGTTCGGGGGCGATAATCGTACGCGCCAGAGTATCGGCGAGCACCAGCAGCGTGCCCCCCGCCAGCGCACAGGCGGGCAGGATCAGCCGCTGGTCGTTGCCCAGCAGCAAACGCAGCATATGGGGAATCACCAGGCCGACAAACCCGATGCTGCCGGCGGTGGTCACGGCGGCGGCGGTCAGCACGCTGGCCAGTACATAAATACCCCATTCCAGCGGACGCACGTCGACCCCCAGCGCGGCTGCCTGTTGAGGGCCACGGGCAAGCACGTTCAGGTTACGGCCGAGTGGCACCAGCGCCAGGCAGATCGCGACCAGCAGCAGCAGCGGCGGCCAGGGCGTGCGCGCGTAAGATAGATCGCCCATCAGCCAGTAGAGCATCCCCGGTAGGCGTTCGGCGGGGCTCAGCGCCAACATCAGCGTAATCACCGCGCCCCACCCCGCCGCGATCACCACGCCGGTCAACAGCAGCCGCGAAGGCGTCCAGCCGCCGCGACCGTGGGCAATGCCAAACACCAGAAAGGTCGAGAAAAGCGCCCCGGCAAACGCCGAACCGGACATCAACACACCGCCGACGCCCGCAAGCATTGCCCCCAGCGCGCCAATCGAGGCACCACCTGAGAGCCCCAGCACGTAGGGATCCGCCAAGGGATTACGCAGCAGCACCTGCATCAGCGCACCGGCTACCGCCAGCAAACCGCCTACGGCAAACGCCGAGAGCGCCCGGGGCAGGCGCAGGTCGAGCACCATGGTGCGCGCCAGGCCTTCGCCTTCACCACGCACGACCGCCCACACATCGCCCACCGACAGCGAGGCGCTACCCACCATCATGGCCATGCAGACGGCGGCCAGCGCCAGCAGGGCCAATAACACGAGCGGCAGGCTCAATTGGCGAAACATAGACACCCTGGGTTAGCGCCGCTCACGGGCGGTCTCAAGTTTTTCGCAGAGCAGCGCTGCGCCCTCCAGCAGGCGGGGCGTGGGCCGCTGAATGAGCGAAGGCGGCACAAAGAACAGGTTGCCCTGAGCGACCGCTTCCAGCTCGGTGTACTGCTCCCAATGAGTCAACCAGTCGCGGTTTTCCTCGCCCATACCCCCGGCAATGATCACCTCGGGGTTGGCAGCGAGCACCGCTTCATCATCCAAGCGCGGCACCAGTCGCTGCTGCTCGCCGAACGCGTTGGTGCCACCACACAACCGCACCACCTGACCAATCAGGTGTTCATCGTTGATGCTCATCAAGGGCTCGTCCCACACCTGGTAGAACGTCGATACGGCGTCACGATCCCGGTAGCGATTCTCCAGGTCTGCCATCCCCTCGCGAAATGCATCGGCAACGTTTTGCCCCGTTGCTTCGGTACCCGCCAGCCGCGCCAGCCGCTCGATCACGCTCGCCACGCCGTCGACCCCGCGAGGTTCGATATAAAACACCGGCATGCCCAGTGAAGCGAGCGTTTCCAGCTGTTCGGGCGGGTTGCCGGTAGTCCAGCCGATGACCAGGTCGGGCGATAGCGCCACCAGCGCTTCGAGATCAACGCGGGTATGGCTGCCAACGGAAGGTATCTCAAGCGCCTCGTGGGGATAATCACTGTAGTCGACCACCGCCACGACCTGGTCGCCGGCGCCGGCCGCGAAGGCCAGCTCGGTGGCGCCGGGCGATAGCGTGGCAATCCGCTGGGCAGCCGCATGCAGGCAGACTTCCCGGTCGCGGTCATCGATCACGCAGCGCGAGTGGGTACCCGGCACGGTCTCGGCTGCGGCTAGAGTGGCGACCGACAGCAGCGCGGGGCACAAGGCCCAGCGAATCCGCCTGGCGACGTTACTGGCCAAAGTGAACACTGAGGAACGCCGCTCGACCGGCATTGATGTAGTCAGCCGCTGTTTCATACGCTTTATCAAAGGCATTGTCGACGGTTACCCGCGCCGTCCACATCGGCGCAAACGCCCAGCCAGCGCGCAGATTCACCAGACCATACCCGCCGAGACGCGTTGCATTGTCGGCATCTTCGTAACGGTGATTCTGGGCGACCAGTGAGCCGCCCAGCGTCCAATCGCCCAGTTCACGGTCGACATCCAGGCGCAGACTTTCGCTGGCACGCCGACGCAGACGGTTGCCGGTGTCACGATTTTCAGGATCGGTGTAGGTCAACGCCGCTTGAAGGGTCCAGGCGTCCAGTTCAATACCGCTGGATAGCTCAGCCCCGCGAATACGGGCATTTTCCACGTTTTGCGGGGTATCGACAAAGCCGTCCCCCGCCGTATCGACGTTGATAATCAGGTTATCAATGTCCGACTGATAGAGGGCTAAATCCCAGTACCAACGAGTGTATTGAGCACGCAGTCCCACTTCGCCAGTCGCCGAACTTTCCGGCTCAAGCGCTGGGTTGCTGAACCCCGGGTAATAGAGCTGGTTGAAGGTGGGGGCCTTGAACGCCGTCCCATAGCTTGCCCGCAGCGTATGAACATCATCAATGGCATAGCCAGCCGCTAGACTGCCGGTGACCTCATCGCCGTAGGCCTCGTTATCATCCAATCGCACGCTGGCTTGCAGCGTAAGCGGAGCAAAATCCAACAGCCCCTGGGTAAAGACCGCCCGGTTATCGCGTGCTTCCTCGGCGTAGCTACCAAACCCCGTATCGCTGCCGGCGATGCTGTCATGCTGGTATTCAGCGCCGGCAATAAGCTCATGGGCACCGTAGGAAAACGTATTTTCCCAGCGAGCGGTGCGCACCCTGGTGTTGAAGACCGAGTCGCCGAAGTCGGCCACATTGTCGCTCTCGTCGCGTGATTCACTGAGCGTCAGGCGGCTTCGCCAGTTGTCCATGATGGCAAGCTCGCCGTAAATACCCGCGACCTGCTGAACAAAATCATTCTCGCCATCATCGTACTCGTTATTGCCGCGTGCACGCAGCGCCAGCACGCCGATTTCAGTCCCCTCCTCGAAGGTATGCGACACCCTGGCGAGCGCCGAGGTGTTGTCGTAGCCTTTATTGTCACCGCCACGGCGAATGGGCTGGCCATCGGTATTGAAGTGGCTGCTCGCAAAGCTGTAGCGCGTGCCGCCTTCGCGGCCGCTAATACCGGCGCTCAAGCGCTGGATATCGAACGAGCCACCGCCTATCGAAAAGCGCGGTTGCGGGCCTTCTTCTTCCCCTTCAGGGGTAAACAGCTGGATGACCCCGCCGACCGCATCGGCACCATAAAGACTCCCGCGTGGGCCCCGCACGATTTCGGCGCGGTCGAACATACGCGGGTCAAGGTATTGAAAAGCGGCACTGCCCGTCGTCGCCGAACGCAGACGAATGCCATCTATGAGTAAAACGTTCTGCCCGCTGCCAGTGCCGCGAAGATAAACACTGCTGTTTTTACCAAAGCTACCGTTGGTAGAAACATCCACCCCGGGCTGGCCGCGGAATAAATCGGTCAGGCTGGTCGGATCCTGGCGGCGTAGCGTGGCTTCGTCAAGGACGGTCACCGACGACAGGCTTTCATTGGCGGTTTGCGGCGCGAGGGCGGCCGTGACGACAACCGGGTCAAGCGCGGCCGCACCGGGATTCGTATCAGCGCCCTGGGCGTGAACAGCGAGAGGCAGCGCCGCCAGGCTGAGCGTTGCCATGGCGGCACCGGTATGCAAACGGTAGGACATGAGGATTTTCCTTGCGCGCTGTGCTCACCCGCACAGCGTGTTTTTAGGGCCAAGGGGCGGCCTTGCAAGGAAGTCGCGCGCGATGGAAATACGCCGATAACTGCCCCGGGAGCGCCCACCGCGCTTGGCATGTATTGGTTGGATTCACAACCATGCTCTCGGGCCGGTCTCCGGGCTGACGAGCGAAAATGGCAGATGGCCCTTTTCCGAACGACCGCCTTCCCGTGCTGGGCACAGTGGCAAATGGCCGTTCTTGTCTCGATCACCGTTGCGGGGGCAGCGCTGGGCTTACGCTAGGCGTTCACCAGCTTCCCGTTTCACCCTCAGCGCGGTTCGCTGAGGGCACCTGAGAGTGCGCGTAAGCTAGCAAGTTGCTGTGGGAAGGTCAATTGACGATGAGCTGCTAGAGTAAAGCCACCCCACCGACAAGGAGACGCTGATGGCCGATTCTTCGGCAGCCGTTGTGCCGCGTTGGCTAAAGCTGGCCTTTACGCTGTGGATACTGATCTGGGCGCCGAGCTACGTAGTGCTGCTGGGGGCGCAGAACTTCTTCTGGCTATGCAATGTGGCGAGTTTTCTACTGCTGGCGGCGATGTGGAGGGAGCAACGCACGCTGATGTCGATGCAGTGGTTGGCGGTGGCAATGGTCGGTAGTTTGTGGAGCCTGGACGTCACCACGGCGGCGCTGACTGGCGTGCATCCCATCGGCGGCACCGAATACATGTTCGACACGGAGCACCCCACCATGGCAAAGGCCATGTCGCTCTACCATGTGGTGCTGCCACTGGTGGCCGGCATCGGCGTCGCCAAGCTGGGTTATTCGCGTCGCGCCCTGCGATGGCAAACCCTGCTGACCTGGGTAGTGGTGCCGTTGAGCTACCTGCTCACCGAGGCCGAACGCAATATCAACTGGGTTCACGGCCCCTTCGGCCAACCCCAGGACAGCCTCGACCCACTGCTGTATCTATTCCTGCTGATGCTGATATGGCCGGCGGTGGTCTACCTGCCGGTGCATCTGCTGATGATCGGCGGGCAGCGTTGGCGGCGACAAGCGTAGCTGATTACTTGATCGCCATCACCAACCCATGACGCACATACCAGGCCTGGTCAGATTGGGCGGCGGCGTCCTGGCAGAACCAGCCATTGAGGTCGCGCAGACGGCGCGCCTCGCGATCCATGGGCACGATGCCCCGGCCAATCTCGTTGACGATCATCACCAGCGCGGCGTCGTTCGTTTGCGCCGCGTGCCTCAGGCACTTCAGATCGTCTTGCCATTGGCGGCGCGTCTCGTCATCGTCTTGCAACGGATCGACAGACGCCGCCAGCCAGTCGAACACACTGTGAACGACCAGCGGCGTGCCCTCCGCCAGCCCATCGGCGGCTGATATAAGCCGCTGGCCGGGCGTCAGTCGCCACCAGGTCGCCTGGAGAAAACGCGCGGCTACGGCGTCGTGCTTGCCGGCGCGGGCACCGCCGATGAACAGCTGCATTGCCATTCCCCTTGTCCATGGTCGTCTTGCTGATAAATAAGCTGCCAGCGCCTGCCTTGCGCCTGGTGCACCGTGCCCTGCCAGAAGTCGATGGTTTCAAAGCGGCGGCGCAATTCACGAATCACCCCGCCGTGGGTAACCACCAGCACTTTTTTATAACCTTCCTGCTGGGCCTGCCCGGCCAGGGCCTGAAGCCAGGCTTCCAGCCGTTCACGCAGCTGCGCCGCCGACTCGCCGCCGGGGATTTGCAGCTCGCCGACGCTATCCACCCAGGCGCGGTAGTGCGGCAGGTCTTTCAACTCGTCGTAGACCTTACCTTCGTAGTCGCCGAAGTCCAGTTCACGCAGGCGCGACTCCAGGTGTACCGGAATACCGGGCTTGGCGGCCTGGGACCACTCCAGCGTTTGCTGGCAGCGGTTCAGGTCGCTTGTGTAGATGGCATCGAAACGCTCATCCACCAGGGCCTCACGAAGCGCCATCAGCCCTTCTTCCGCTTCAGGTAATAGCAGCGGGATATCGCGCTGCCCCTGGTAGCGACGCTCTAGATTCCAGGCGGTGATACCGTGGCGAACTGCCACCAGCTCCACATCATGACCAGTAGCCAAAGCTCCCCTCCTTCAATGGTGGCACCGACCATATCGCCGTTAATGCCGTTAAATGAACGTACCAGCGCCCACCGCGCCGCCGCCACGAACAGCGCGACGACCGCCAGCCAGCCAATGAGCGCTGGATAAACCAGAGCCATTGGCGCGAGGGGCACCAGGGCAAGCGCCACCTCGCGCGGGCGTAGCGACTGCTGCCAGCTCCACGCCAGGCCTTGTGGCTGAGCGCAGGGCGCAAGCGTCAGCAACGCCACGCCTGCCCAGCGGCCCAGGGCAGGCAGTACGACCAGCCACCAGAGCGGCGCCTGGTAATGAACAAATGCCCAGAGCAGCATGCCTTTCCACGCCAACAGGAAAATAAGCGCCAGCATGGCGAAACTGCCAATCTGTGAATCCTTGAGAATTTCCCAACGCCGCGCCAGGGGTTGATTGCTGCCCATCGCATCAGCCAGATCCATCACGCCATCGAGGTGCAAGCCACCTGATATTGCTACCCATAAACTCAGCAGGATCAGCGCGATGATCGGCGTCGGCGTGGCCAGCGCGACGAGCCCGTGCGCGGCAAGCGCGAGCGCAGCGCCAATCGCCAGCCCCACCAGCGAATAAGCGCGCACCGCCCAGCGTCGCGTTGCCGGCGTCCACGGGCAGGCCACCGGCACCGGCAGGCGGGTCAAAAACTGCAGCGCCAACAAGCCGCCAAACAGTACGTCTTTCATTGCGGCTCCTTGGCCATTTTCCATTCGACGGCGCGGCCCGCCACCACCTCCAGCACCGAATCCGCTTCAGCGGCCAGTTGAACGTGCAGCCGCTGCAAGAACGCCACATAGCGCCATGTTTCGGCGTTGTCGGTTAGCAGGTCTTCGTTGATATCGTTGGATACCACCACCAGGCTGACGCCCCGCACGCGAGCATCGCGCAGCGTGCTGGCCAACAGCGCCATGCCGGCCTCCTCGCTGAGGTCGCTTGCGTAAAGTACCTGGCTTGCCCACAGCGTCAGGCAATCCAGCAGAGCCCCGTGGCCATCGGTCACCTGGGCCACGGCCCGATCAATGGCTAATGGCGCTTCAAGCGTCTGCCACTGCGCGCCCCGGGATGCCTGGTGGCGGGCAACCCGATCGGCCATCTCGCCATCGTAGACGCTCGCCGTGGCGATATAGTAGCGCGGCTTTTCCGCCGACAGCCGCTTAACGCACTGTTCCGCCACGTCGCTCTTGCCGCTGCGCGCCCCGCCGCTAACGAAGACAATCATGTAGCCCCTCCAGCAGTCGCGTATTCCCCGACTCGTCGCGCAGCGCAAGCCTCAGCCAATTGCCCTCAAGCCCGGCAAAGCCGTGGGTGTGGCGGGCCAGGATACCGCCGCGCAGCAGTCGCTCGAACAGCCTCGCGCTATCCACCCCCCGCCGCTGTGCCTCACCCGGGCGGACAAGAAAAAAGCAGGTAGTGCTTGGCACCACGTCCAGCCCCAGCGCTGATAACGCTTGATACATTCTCGGCTGCTCGGTGGCGAGCCAGGCGTGGGTGCGGTCTGCAAACGCGTGGTCGTCCAAGAGCGGCTCGACCAACTCAGCGGCCAGGTGATTGACGCTCCAGGGCGGCTGGTGCCTGGCCAACGCCTCGATGACCGCACTCGAGGCCAGCACGTAACCCAGGCGCAGGCCCGGCAGGGTATAAAACTTGGTCATCGAGCGCAGCAGGATCAGGTTGGGATAACGCGCCAGCAGAGGCATTAGCGCCTCGGCTCCCAGCGCCATGTCGATAAACGCCTCATCGACCACTACCTGCGTCCCCCGGGCCAGGGTCGCGGCCAGCAAGGCGTCTATCACACAGCAATCTATTAACGTGCCGGTCGGGTTATTCGGGCGACACAGGAACACCACCTCCGCGTCAGCGGCGTGTTCGAGCAGCGTTGCCTGGTCAAGCGCAAACGACGGCGCGGATAGCGGGATTTTTGTCACCTGGAGCCGATGCGCCGCGCAGGCGCGGGCGTACTCGCCAAAGCTTGGGGCCAACACTGCCGCGCGCTTGCCGGCATGGAGCGCGGCGGCAAGAAAAATCGCCTCGGCGCCGCCGTTGGTCAGCAGCACCTGGTCTGGGTGTAGCTGGTGATGAGCGGCAATGGCGTGCCGGGCGGTCGCGTAGCTTGGCTCCGGGTAGCGGCCCAGCCCGCCCAGACGATCCGCCAACCAGCCGGAGACCCACTCAGGCGGCCCCAGCGGGTTCAAGTTGGCGCTGACATCGTCAACCACATGATCGCCGGGCAGCGCGAAACGTTCCAGCAAGGCCTCTGCCTGGCCACCGTGGCTCGGCCATTCGGGCATGGTCATAAAAGCCCCCAGACGATGAATCCAAGTGCCGCAATCACGGCAAACAGCAGCCATGTGGTATGCATCAGCCGAATGGAGGCGTTGATATGCGCCACCTGAAGCATCTCGAGCGGCTCGCCCAGCGTCGCACGATTAGACGCAATGCCCTGATAAACATTGGTGCCGCCGAGTTGCACGCCCAGCAGTCTTGCCATCATGGCCTCCGGCCAGCCAGCGTTGGGACTTGGATGAAGCGGCGCATCGCGACACGTGGCGTGCAGGGCGCCCTGCCAATGCAAGGGGCGCGACCCTGCAAGACTCAGCAGCAGGCCCGCCAACCACAGGCAAAGCACCGTTAACCGCGCCGGCAGCCAGTTGGCCACATCGTCCAGCTTGGCGGAGGCGTAACCGAAGTCGGCATAACGCTGATTGCGATAGCCCACCATGGAGTCCAGCGTGTTGATAGCCTTGTAGGCCAACGCCAGCGGTGCCCCGCCGATCAACGCAAACAGCAGCGGCGCGGTAATGCCATCTACGGTGTTTTCGGCGATGGTTTCAACGCCGCCACGGGTAATTTCCGCCTCGTCAAGCTGCTCGGTATCGCGGCCGACCACCATGGCCAGTGCCCGACGCGCCGCCGGCAGATCGCCCTGGGCAAGCGGTTTGGCAATCGCACGGCCTGCGTCAGCGAGGCCTTTGATGGCAAGCGTGGTGGCGAGAAGCCCTATCTCGGCGACGATACCCAACCAGGGATGCAACGCAGTTAACAGCGCAAGCGCCAACCAGGCGACAAAGAAAGTGCCTGAAACGATCGTTACGGTGAGTAAAAAGCCCGACCGCCGACGACACTTGTCGCCACCCTGATTCCAGCGGGCGTCCAGCACGCTTATCCCACGACCGATGATCACCACCGGGTGCGGCCATGAACGCGGATCGCCGATAATAAGGTCGACCACGATGGCCACGGCGACCATTATCAGGCTGGCAGGGAGATAATCGCTGAATGCTGTCATGGGCTGGTTTTATCGCTAATGCCCGCATCGGCAAAGGTCGCCATCTCATTGAGCATGGCCGTGGCTGCCTGAAGCAGCGGGTACGCCAGCGCCGCCCCACTGCCCTCGCCCAGGCGCATCCCCAGGTTGAGCAACGGCTTGGCCTCCAGCGCTTCCAACGCCGTCAGGTGACCTGGCTCTTCCGACTGATGGCCAAACACCAGGTAGCCGCGCACCGCAGGGCACAGCCGGCAGGCGGTGAGCGCCGCCACCGTGGCGATAAAGCCGTCGACGATGGCGGGCAGACGGTGTAGCGCGGCGGCGAAATAGGCGCCCGTCATGGCGGCGATTTCCAGCCCGCCCAGCTTGCCAAGCACCGCCAGCGGGTCGTCGGGATCTGGCTGACGAGCGTCGATGGCCTGTTCAATCACCGCGACCTTGTGCGCCTGCTGCGCACCGGTAATGCCCGTGCCCGCGCCGACGACCTGGGCGACCGGCACCGCACAGAAAACCGCCAGCATTGCACTACTGGCGGTGGTATTGGCAATGCCCATTTCCCCCACGATGATGGTTCTCGCCCCGGCGTATCGAGCACGCTCGACGGCGGCGACGCCCGCGCCCATGGCCGCCAGAGTTTCATCGCGGCTCATGGCATCGGCCTTGGTGAAGTTGGCAGTGCCGGCGCGTACCCGGGCATCGATGACGTCCGGTAAATCCAACGGCGCTGCAACGCCCACATCGACGACGTCGACACGCGCGCCTATCTGGCGGGCAAAGACGTTGATCGCCGCCCCGCCATTGGCAAAGTTGGCCACCATCTGCGCGGTCACTGCCTGGGGAAACGCCGAAACGCCTTCTTCGGCGACACCGTGGTCGGCGGCAAACACCACCACGCTTGGGGATGATACGCTGGGGGTGGCCGTCCCGGTAATGGCGCCCAGCTGAATCGCCAGCGCTTCCAACTGCCCGAGGCTGCCAGGCGGCTTGGTGAGCGTATCAAGGTAGGCGCGGGTGCGCTCGCCGGCGCGGGCATCGACGGGCGTGATGCGCGAGACAAGGGACAGGACAGCATCGGTGGGCATGGCGGCTCCAGCGTGGTCAACTTCGAACGAGGCCAAATGGTAGCAAAACCAGGCCTGCTATACTTGCGAATTGCACGCTTGAACGGCGACAGTCGGTTGTGACGCCTATGCTGTCATCAAAGCGCCATCGTCTACCGCGATAGTCATTAGCCATTAGGGTAATAAAACTACAATTGCAGTTTTTATTGCCGTAAAGTCTCCTCTATCGACGTCAATATATGTAAAATAACTACAAGTTTGACTCACCGTCTCTACCATGCAGAGGTCTCTATGCCGAGCTCAACACCCGCCACTTTAAATCCGACCGTTGCCGAGGTTACTCAACGCATTCGGGAACGCTCTGCCGAGCGGCGTGCCCTCTACGAGCGCCGCATGGCCGACCAGCACAAACGCGGCGTGCATCGCGGCGAACTCTCCTGCGGCAATCTGGCCCACGGCTTTGCGGCCTGTAGCCCGCAGGAAAAAGACTCTCTCAAGCTGATGAACAGCGCCAACCTGGGCATCATCTCCGCCTACAACGACATGCTCTCGGCCCACCAGCCGTTTGAAACCTTCCCGGAAACCATCAAGGGCGCGGCTCGCGCCATGGGCTCCACCGCGCAGTTTGCCGGTGGCGTACCGGCGATGTGCGATGGGGTTACCCAGGGCCAGCCAGGCATGGAGCTGTCGCTGTTCTCCCGGGATGTGATTGCCATGGCCGCCGCCGTGGGGCTTTCGCATAACATGTTCGATGCTGCACTTTACCTGGGCGTATGCGACAAGATTATCCCCGGGCTGTTTATCAGCGCCGCACGCTTTGGCCATCTACCGGCGATGTTCGTGCCGGCCGGCCCGATGCCCAGCGGCCTGCCCAACAAGGAAAAGGCCCGCATCCGTCAGCTGTACGCCGAAGGCAAGGTGGGCCGCGAAGCGCTGCTGGAAGCCGAGTCCGAGTCGTACCACAGCCCGGGCACCTGCACCTTCTATGGCACCGCCAACTCCAACCAGCTGATGATGGAAGTAATGGGCCTGCACCTGCCCGGCACCTCGTTCGTCAACCCCGGCACCGAGATGCGCGAGGCCCTGACCCGCTACGCCACCGAGCAGGCGATTCGCAACACCGAAACCGGCGGCGACTACCGTCCGTTCTACAAGCAGATCGATGAGCGCGCGATCGTCAACGCCGTCGTCGGGTTGCTGGCCTCGGGCGGCTCCACCAACCATACCATGCACCTGATCGCCATGGCGGCGGCAGCGGGTATCACGCTCAATTGGGACGACTTCACCGATCTCTCGGCGGTCACCCCCAGCCTGATGCGGGTCTACCCCAACGGCCAGGCGGATATCAACCACTTCCAGGCGGCGGGCGGCATGAGCTTCCTGTTCCGCGAGCTGCTGGGTGCGGGCCTGCTGCACGGCGATATTCCCACCGTGTTCGGCACCGACCTGACCGCCTACACCCAGGAGCCTTTCCTGGAAGACGGCAAGGTGGTCTGGCACGAAGGCCCCGAGAAGAGCCTCGACGAAGCGGTGCTTAGCACCGTGGCCAACCCCTTCGCGCCGACCGGCGGCCTGACCGTCATGAAAGGCAACCTCGGCCGGGGCGTGATCAAGGTCTCGGCGGTTACCGAAGAGCACCGCATTGTCGAAGCGCCGGTGAAGATTTTCGAAGACCAGAACGAGATGAAGGCCGCTTTCGAATCAGGCGACCTGGATCGCGACGTGATCGTGGTCGTCCGCTTCCAGGGCCCCAAGGCCAACGGCATGCCCGAGCTGCACAAGCTGACGCCTTACCTGGGCGTTCTCCAGGACCGTGGCTACAAGGTCGCGCTGGTCACCGATGGCCGCATGTCAGGCGCCTCGGGTAAAGTGCCCGCGTCTATCCATATGAGCCCCGAAGCCCTGGACGGCGGCCCCCTGGCCAAACTGCGCGATGGCGACATCGTTCGCCTGGATGCCAACGCCGGCAAGCTCGACGCCAAGGTAGATCCGGTCACCTGGGGCCAGCGTGAACTGGCCATCGGCAATCTTGACCACTACCACGTCGGTCTGGGTCGCGAGCTGTTCTCGGGCTTTCGTCACCTGGCCATGCGCGGCGAAGAAGGCGCCGGGGTGTTCGGTGGTTTCGAGGCCGACGACCTGGCCCGCCAGGAAGGACAGATCTTCCAAGAGGATGCCTGATGCGACCGGCCCTGATCGGCGATATCGGCGGGACCAATGCACGCCTGGCGCTGGTGACGCCAGGTGACATTACCCCGCACGATATCATCAACCTGCCCTGCGCCGACTACCCGGGCGTCATCGAGGCGATTCAGGACTACCTGTCCCGGGTGGGTGCGACCGGCGACAACGCCCCTCGCGAAGCCTGCCTGGCGTTTGCCTGCCCGGTTCACGCCGAGCGGGTCAAGATGACCAACAACCACTGGGACTTCATGAAGCGCGATGTTCGCGAAACGCTGAACCTATCGCTATTCAAGGTTATCAACGACTTTACCGCTCAGGCCCTGGGCGTGCCCCATGTGACCGCCGATGACCTCGTCGAGGTTCAGGCCGGTGACGGCCAGGCACATTCCACCCGTCTGGTGATTGGCCCTGGCACAGGGCTTGGCGTGGCCGGGGTCTTCCCTGGCCAGCACGCCTGGATACCGCTGCCTACCGAGGGCGGCCATGTCACTTTTGCGCCCACCGACGACACCGAGCGCGCGCTGCTCAACGTCTTTCTGCAACACCACAAGCGGGTCAGCGTGGAGCGCATCCTGTGCGGCCAAGGCTTACTCGAGCTTTATCAGGCCCATTGCGCGCTTGACGATCAGGCGCCGCGCTGCGCCTCCCCTGCCGAGGTGACCCAGGCCGCCAACCAGGGCGACCCGATCGCCACGGCCACGCTGTTGCGGTTCCTGAAAATTCTCGGCGATGTGTGTGGCGATGCCACGCTGACCATGGGGGCCCGTGGCGGGGTTTACCTGTGCGGCGGGATCCTGCCGCGCCTGCTGGATTGGCTGCCGAACAGCCAGCTGCGCGACAGCTTCGTCAACAAGGGCCGCATGGGCGCCTACAACGCCGACATTCCCGTTTGGGTGGTGACCCACCCGTGGACGGGGCTGCTCGGCGCTGCCGAGGCACTGCATAACGAAGAAGTGTTTTAAGCCAACCGACAGGAATCTCCTATGCCTGCGTTAACGTTCGACGTGCCGTTTGTACTGGGCATGATGCGTCTGCACGAAAACGACGCTATGCATCAGGCCGGCAAGCTTGCCGACTGGATTGAGGCACGCCTCGAGCAGGGACTGCACTGGTTTGACCACGCCGATATCTATGGCAACGGCGCCGGCGAAACGCTCTTCGGCCAGGCGCTGCGCGCTCGCCCCGCACTTGCCAAACGCTTGAACGTGGTCACCAAGGCCGGCATCGCCAATGACAACCCGGCACCGGGGAGCGGCAAGGTCAAGCACTACAACGCCAGCCCGGCGTACCTGGGCCGCGCCATCGACGAAGCGCTGGCCCGCCTGGGTATCGCGCACATCGATCACTTTCTGATTCACCGCCCCGACCCGTTGATGGACGCCGAGGCCACCGGTCGTGCCCTGGATGACGCCATTGCGGCAGGCAAGATTGGCGCGGCCGGGGTTTCCAACCACCTGCCCGGCCAGTGGCGCCGCCTGCAAAACGCCATGCATCAGCCACTGCGCACCAATCAGATCGAGCTATCCATCGTCCATAGCACGCCGCTGTTCGACGGAAGCTTCGACGACCTATGCGCCGACGGCCACGCGCCGATGGCCTGGTCGCCGCTGGCAGGCGGCAAGCTGCTCGAGGGTGAGGTCAATCAAACGCTTGGGCGGCTCGCTGAGGAACACGCCAGCACCCCAGGTGCTCTGGCGCTTGCCTGGCTGCGCAGCCTGCCTAATCGGCCAGCGCCGGTGGTCGGCAGCGTGAAACCCGAGCGCATTGCCGCTATGCTCGAAGGCCCCGACACGCTGCCCAGAGACGACTGGTACGCATTGCTCGAAGCTGCCCGCGGCCACTGCGTCGCGTAGGTTCACGTCTCCCATCAGACCAATAATCACAAGGACTCCATGATGACGCCGATCATTGCCTTTGGCGAAGCCCTCGTCGACATGCTGTCAAGCCGCCTGGGTGACACATCCGGCCCCGAAACCTTCACGCCGTACGCAGGCGGCGCTCCCGCCAACGTGGCGGTTGCCTGCGCGCGGCTGGGCGTCCCCAGCCGGTTCCTGGGCATGGTGGGTGACGATACCTTTGGTCACTTCATCATCCGTGAGCTGCAGCACCACGGCGTCGATACCCAAGGCGTGGTACTCACCCGAGAGGCGCGCACGGCCCTGGCGTTTGTCTCCCGAGACAGCGATGGCGAGCGTACCTTTGACTTTTACCGCCCACCCGCCGCCGACCTGCTCTACCGGCTGGAGCATCTACCCCAGGGGGTCTTTGAAAATCCCGCCATTCTGCACCTGTGCAGCAACAGCCTGACCGACCCCGAGATCGCCGACACCACCCTGGCGATGGCGGCGATGGCCAAGCGCGCAGGCTGCCTGGTGAGTGTGGACGCTAACCTGCGCCATAACCTGTGGGACGACGCCGGTGCCGACATTGGGCTGGTCACGCAACTGCTGGATAGCGCCGAGCTGGTCAAGGTATCGCTCGACGAGCTTGATTACCTGCGCGGCGATCACCCCCAAGACGCCTGGATAGCAGAGCGCCTTGCCGCAGGCGTGAAGGTCATGCTGGTGACCGACGGGCCCAATAGCGTGGCGGTGAAAGGCGTGGGTATTGATCAAACCATCGCGCCGCCCAAGGTTGAGGCCGTGGACACCACCGCGGGCGGCGACGCCTTCATCGGCGGGCTGCTGGCCGAGCTGTCACATCACGGCATTGAGGACGGCTGGCACCAGGACGCCGACTTTCTTACCCGCGCGGTGAAAACGGCCTGCCGCTGCGGCGCTCACGCCGTAACGCGCCCCGGCGCCTACTCAGCGCTGCCCACCCACGCCGATATCGAAGCGTTGCGCAACGCTTTCTAAATACCATTCCCTAAATACCATTCCCTAAATAACAGCCATTTGCTCAGGGCGCACCGATATGCGCCCTGCATTGCCGACAAAGGTCGTGCCGCTCCGGCTTGTCTAAATGTCAGACATTTACTACCATACCGACACTATCGTTAATAAGTGACTGCTATGACGCTGGAGACCCTTCCCCGCCATAAAGGGGGCGCGGATGAATTGGCCCGCCTGCTGGCAAGGGCATTACTGGCAGGCCACTGGCAGCCGGGTGACGCCTTCCCCAAAGAAATGGACATCGGCACACACTTCGATGTGAGCCGTAATCAGGTGCGCAATGCGCTGACCCGCTTGACCGCCGCAGGGCTTTTAGACCGCACCGCCGGGCGTGGCACCCACGTCCGTGAAATGAGCGACTGGCACCTGCTGGATCCGCTGATGAGCGAATGGATGACGGGGCTTACCGATCTCGACCCGCAGCTCACGCGCGCCATCTATGCGTTTCGCTTTTCGGCCGAGCCCGTCGTGGCGGGCCTTGCCGCCGACGCAGCCGATGCGGACGATATCGCCCGCCTGGAAGCCGCCTTTGAAGGCATGCAGAAAACGGCCCGGTCACCCGCCGCTCGCGCCCAGCACGCCGAATACGACGTGATGTTTCACGATGCCACCTATCAAGCCAGCCATAACCTGGTGTGGCGGCAAATGGGACACTTGTTGCGCCCTTCGATCATGGCCCTGGTTCATGGCTCTCAGCACCGAACCGACACCTTCGACGACAGCCTGTCACGGCATCGCCGCGTGCTTGAAGCCATTATGCGCCGGGATGCCGAGGCGGCGTCTCGCGCCGCGCGGGAAGTGCTTCGCCGCACGGCGATCGACCTGGGTATCGTCAATTAACCGGCCATCGACCACTGACTAGGATCTGACCCTATGAAAATTACCCGACTGAAAACCTGGCAAGTACCGCCACGCTGGCTGTTTCTCAAGATCGAAACCGACGAAGGCTGCTACGGCTGGGGCGAGCCGGTCATCGAAGGCCGCGCGGCGACTGTCGAGGCTGCCGTTCATGAGCTTTCCGACTACCTGATTGGCCAGGACCCGCACCGCATCGAACACCTGTGGAATACGCTGTATCGCGCCGGGTTTTACCGCGGCGGGCCAATCTTGATGAGTGCCATTGCGGGTATCGACCAGGCGCTGTGGGACCTTAAGGGTCGCGACCTGGGTGTGCCCGTGCACCAGCTTCTGGGCGGCGCGGTGCGCGATAAAATGCGCATGTACGCCTGGACCGGCGGCGACCGGCCAAGCGACGTGGGCGCGGGCGCCAAGGCACTGGCTGACAAGGGCTTTACCGCCTTCAAGATGAACGGCACACCGGAGCTGCAGATCGTCGACTCCCACCGCAAAGTGGATGAGGCGGTCGCCCGGGTGGCCGAAGCGCGCCATGCGGTGGGCCCGGATGTGGGCATTGGTATCGATTTTCATGGCCGCGTGCATCGCCCCATGGCCAAGGCGCTGCTGCGCGAGCTGGAGCCCTACCACCCGATGTTCGTCGAGGAACCGGTTGCCCCCGAGCACTTGCCCTGCCTGAAAGACATTGCCGGTGGCCTTGGGTACCCGCTCGCCACCGGCGAACGGCTGCATACCCGCTTTGAGTTCCGCGACCTGCTCAAGGACGGCATGATCGACATTATTCAGCCGGATATCTCCCACTGTGGCGGTATCAGCGAGGGGCTTAAAATCGCCGCCTTGGCGTCCGCCTACGATGTGGCCCTGGCGCCCCACTGCCCGCTTGGCCCGCTGACCCTGGCCGCGTCGCTGCAGCTGGACGCCGTCAGCCACAATGCCTTTATTCAAGAGCAGAGCATGGGCATTCACTACAATCAGGGTAATGACGTGCTCGACTACCTGGTCGACAAATCGGCGCTCAGCATTGAAGACGGTTTCTGTGCGATTCCCCAAGGGCCTGGGCTTGGCGTCGAGATTGACGAAGCCTTCGTTGAAGAACGCGCCAAAGTTGGCCACCGCTGGCGCAACCCGGTATGGACCCATGAAGATGGCTCGATTGCCGAGTGGTAAGCCAAGCGACTAACCGGGAGATAGCCCTATGGGCGCGAGTGCGTTAACACATCCTTTAGCGTGGATTGCGATGGACTGGGGGTCGAGCAACCTGCGCGCCTGGGCAATGGATGCCCAGCATCGCGTCATGGCGAGTGCCTCCAGCCCTCGCGGCATGCTGTCGCTGACCCCCACCGAGTACGAGGCCGAGCTGCTTGGAATCGTCGACGACTGGTTACCCGACAGCGGCCAAACGCCCGTGATGGTATGCGGTATGGCGGGCGCGCGGCAGGGTTGGCAGGAAGCCGCTTATCTGGCAACGCCCACGCGTCTCGATCAACTCTCTCGTGGTGCAGTGATGCCAGCTCTCACCGACGCTCGACTGCGGGTTTACTTGCTGCCTGGATTAAGTCAGTCCGGGAGCAATACGCATCTCTACGATGTGATGCGCGGCGAAGAAACCCAGCTAGCGGGCCTTTTGGCCGATACGTCCCGCTTTAACGGCCTCGTCTGCCTGCCCGGCACCCATGCCAAATGGGCACGCTTAACCGATGGTGCCATCACCGAGTTTGCAACCTACTTGACTGGCGAGCTGTATCAACTGCTCGCTCACCAATCCGTATTGAAGCATTCCGTAGGGCAGGACGACCTGCATCAAGACAGCTGTCGCCAGGCGTTTACCCAAGCGGTCAAAGCGACCTATCAGGCGCCCGAACGCTTCAGCCAGCGGCTATTCGGCGTCCGCGCCCAGGACTTGCTGGATAACACCTTGCCGAGCGGTGATGCCCGAGGTGCCGTGCTTGCCGCACATCTCTCGGGATTAGCGATCGGCCTGGAACTGGCCGGTGCCTGCCACGAGCTGACGCCAGGAGAAAACGTGACCCTGATCGGCAACGAGGCACTCAGCCACCGCTACGCACTCGCCCTGGAAACCCTCGACATCGGCACCCAGCGCGTTGACGGCGACACAGCGGTATTGGCAGGGCTGACCCTCGCCTACCAAGGCACCCGGTAATAAGCATCAGCTAAACAAGGAGAGCGCTATGACACTGCCTTTAATTGGCATTTTACGTGGGGTAACGCCCGATGATGCGGTGGCCGTTGGCGGCGCCTTGCTTGATGCGGGCATCACGCAAATTGAGGTGCCGCTTAATTCCCCCGACCCATTCACCAGCATCCAGCGCCTGGCGGACGCCTTTGGCGACCAGGCGCTGATCGGTGCGGGAACGGTATTAAGCGCTGAGCAGGTACGTGATGTTCATGCTGCAGGCGGTCGATTGATCGTCTCGCCCAACTGCCGCCCTGCCGTCATCGAAGCATCCTGTCGCCTCTCCATGGCCAGTTGGCCAGGCATTGTGACGCCTTCCGAAGCCTTTGATGCCCTGGATGCCGGTGCGACCGGGCTAAAGCTCTTCCCGGCGGTACAGGTGGGCATCGAGGGGATGAAGGCTGTCCGCGCCGTGCTGCCCCTTAACACCTTGCTATATGCGGTGGGAGGTATCGGTATCGACAATTTTGCCGCCTGGCGCGCTGCGGGCGTGGATGGCGCAGGCCTGGGCAGCGCGCTTTACCAACCGGGGCAAACGCCTCAGCAAGTCGGCAAGCAGGCCCAGGCGCTGGTAGACGCCTGGCAAGCCGCAGGAGATCGTTTATGAATCACAACAACATGGCGGAACTGGCGGTGGATTGCCGCTGCGAGCTGGGCGAAGGCCCCCAGTGGGACGCCGGGAGCGGACGGCTTTACTGGTGCGATATTCTGGGGAAATGCCTTCACTGGCTGTCACTTGAAAACGGCGAGCATGGCCATTACCCGCTTGAGCAAAGGGTATCGCTCGCCACACCACTGAACGATGGCCGACTAATGCTGGTCGGCGAGCACAGCCTGAGCCTGTTGAATCCGGCGACGCAACGCCTTGAGCATTTTGCCGACTTTGAAGCCGACAACCCCGTTACGCGCAGCAACGATGCCCGCGTGGACCGCCACGGCAGCCTGTGGCTTTCCACCATGGGCAAGACCGCCGAATCCGAAGCGGGCAGCCTCTATCGGTTGCATCGTGGGGAGCTGACTCGGCTGCGCAGCGGGCTGACCATTCCCAACGCCATCTGCTTTTCACCCATGGGTGACGCGGCGTATTTTACCGATACAGCCGCCGGCATCGTGATGCGCTGGGCGTTGGACGACCAGGGCTGGCCTGTCGGCGAACCGGTTACCTGGGCGGACTTCACGGCGGTTGACGGCAATCCGGACGGCGCGGTGATCGACAGCGAAGGCTGTCTGTGGCTTGCGCTATGGGGCGCGGGTAAAGTGGTGCGGCTTGACCGTGAAGGCCAGGTGATTGACGAAGTGCATGTGCCGGTCAGCCAGCCCTCCTGCCCGGCATTTGCAGGCCCGGACCTTGAAACGCTCTATATCACCACGGCGCAGGAGGGATTCAGCGACGCACAGCGCCGCGAAGAGCCTCTGGCAGGCGGATTATTCAAGGCCAACGTAGGCGTTCATGGCCTCGCCGATCCGTTACTGACGCTTGAGTAAAAAAGCCCCGGCGCAAGTCCGGGGCGATTCAGGTTAGTGGTGGAAGCGTTCGGCGGCCTGGCGGGCCAGTTCGCGGACGCCGTCCCAGTCTTCCGCCTCGACCATCGCCTTGGGCGTGAGCCAAGAGCCGCCCACGCACATGACGTTCGGCAGCTTGAGGTACTCTTCGGCGTTATCCACCGTGATACCGCCGGTCGGGCAGAAGCGTGCTTCCGGAATCGGCGCGCCAAACGCCTTGATCGCTTTTGAGCCACCGCTGGATTCCGCCGGGAAGAACTTGAACCGACGGTAGCCGTACTGCCAGCCGGTCATCAGCTCCGAAATGGTCGATACGCCAGGCAGCATCGGCACCGGGCTTTCCACGCCGTAGCGGTAAAGCGCCTCGGTCGCCCCTGGGGTGACCACGAAATCAGCACCGACCTGCTCGGCCTGGCGATACTGGGCAGGGGTCAATACCGTGCCTACGCCGATACTCGCCCCGGGCAGGGCGTCTTTCATGCGCTTGATGGCTTCCAGCGCGCACTCGGTACGCAGGGTGATTTCCAGCACCGTCAGGCCGCCTTCTACCAGTGCGCGGCCGAGCGGCACGGCGTCTTCCAAGCGATCAATGGTGATCACCGGAATCACTTCGGCTTTCAGGCAAATGCTGTCCAGCTCTGCGGTGCGCGTCGACGGCAGCTGTTTATCGATGGTCATGCGTGAGTCTCCAAGCAAATTATTATCTGTGAAACCTGGCGCTAAGGCGCCCAGTAAATCGCCAAGGGGCAGGAAAGAAAGGCACGGATGGGCAGTTGACGCATGTCGTCCCCGCTCAGTGCCTTGGCCAACACCGCCCGCTTGTCGTCGCCGGTAATGTGTAAAATGTGGCGGCGCGCCTGATGCAGCCGGTCCGCCGAAAACGTGATGCGTGGCTGCGGCTGGCTGGGCGTTCGCACGGCGACCAGCGGCTCTTCCGTGGCGAGCGCCAGGCCAAGCTCCAGGCTGTCAGGAAACAGCGAGGCCGTATGGCCGTCGCCGCCCATGCCCAGTATCACCACACTTGCCGGCCAGCTTAGCGATAGCGCACGCTCGCTGACATCAGGCACGCCTTCTTCAGGTGTGCCTGCATCGCTGGTCAAGGGTTCAAAATGGGCCGCCGCCGCTGCCCCCTGAAGCAGGTGCTCGCGGACCAATTTAGCGTTGCTGTCATCACTCTGTGCATCCACCCAACGCTCGTCCGCCAGCGTGATCTCCACCCGCTCCCAGGGCAGCGGCTTGGCCGCCAGGGCTTTGAAAAAGGGGACTGGCGTCGAGCCGCCGGAGACCACCAACAAGGCGTTTTCCTGGTGTTCCAGGTCGTCGTTCAAGGCCTGAAAAACGGCCTCGGCCAGCTGTTCGGCAAGCTGTGTGCGTGCATCGCTCATGTTAATAATCCTCGTACCAGCTGCGACCATCCTGGGTAATCATGGCAATGGAGGCGACCGGCCCCCAGGAACCTGCCGGATAACGCCGCGGTGGGGTTTCCCGGGCCTTCCAGCCATCAATCAGTTGATCACACCAGCGCCAGGCGTGCTCGACTTCGTCACGGCGCACGAACAGGTACTGCTGGCCTTTCATGACTTCCAGCAGCAACCGTTCGTAGGCATCAGGGATGCGCGACTTGGGGAAGGCGTTATTGAAATCCAGGTGCAGCGGGCCGGGGCGCAGGCGCATGCCCTTGTCCAGGCCGCTGTCTTTGGTGAGTACCTGGAGCGCGATACCCTCTTCCGGCTGCAAGCGGATGATCAACTTGTTGGCCGCGATATTGCGCTGGTCCGGGTCAAAGATGTAGTGGGGCTGCTGACGGAAGTGAATCACGATCTGCGACAGCTTCTCCGGCATCCGCTTGCCGGTGCGCAGATAAAACGGCACCCCCGCCCAACGCCAATTGGCGACTTCGGTTTTCATGGCGACGAAGGTTTCGGTCTGGCTATCGGTATTGGCACCCTCTTCTTCCAGATAGCCTGGCACCTGCTGGCCGTCGCTGGTGCCCGCCGTGTACTGACCGCGTACCACGTCGCGACCCAGCGCTTCGCCGGTAAACGGCTTGAGCGCCTTGAGCACCTTAACCTTTTCGTCGCGAATGGCGTCGGCGTCCAGGTTGGAGGGCGGATCCATGGCAATCAGGCACAGCAGCTGCAGCAGGTGGTTCTGCACCATGTCGCGCAGCTGACCCGCTTCGTCGAAATACCCCCAGCGGCCCTCAATGCCGACTTTTTCGGCCACGGTGATTTCCACATGGGAAATATGGTTCTGGTTCCACTGGGTGCCGAACAAGGGGTTGGCAAAGCGCAATGCAATCAGGTTCTGAACGGTTTCTTTGCCCAGGTAGTGGTCGATCCGGTAGATCCGCGACTCAGGGAAAACCTCGCCAATCGCATCATTGATGTCTTCGGAAGACGCCAGGTCAAACCCGATCGGCTTTTCGACCACCACCCGGGTCTCTTCATCCAGGCTGTCGCTTGCCTGCAGGTGGCGACAGATATCGCCGTAGATTTTCGCCCCGACCGACAAATAGACCACCATGGGGCGCGGCGAGCCCTCGCGCCATTGGCGTATGGCGGCGTAGCCGTCAACGCTGGTAAAGTCAAGCTGCAGGTAGTCCAGGCGATCGAGAAAGCGCGTCAGGCTCTCCTTGTCCTGCTCGTCTTTCTTGAGGCGCTTCTGCAATGCGCCGCTGACCAGCTGACGAAACGCCGCCACATCGTGCTCCTGGCGCGCCAGACCTAGGATGCGCGTGCTTTCGGGCATCAGGCCTTCACGATCCAGATGATAAAGTGCGGGGAATAGCTTGCGCAGCGCTAGATCGCCAAGCGCCCCGAACAGCGCAAGGTCGATGGCGTGTTGAAGGTCGCCCAACGGGGCACCTTGTGAAGCAGATGACGGGCTCATTTCAGCTCCCATTGTAGTTAGATTACCTAAAATCTATCTGGAAAAGGCCATTATACGCAATAATACGTGTAATTTTACTACAAAAATACCTCCAGCGTTATCATTTGCCGCCCCCCCCCTATCCTTATCAAGCATCTCGCGACGATGACTACGCCCCTGATATACGCCACCTCTACGCCCCGCAAGGATGAGGTGGCCGACAGGCGAATTGGCGAGGCTGATGCTGTTCAGGTGGCAAGCCCACCTCTCTGATAACAACAATCGAGGTTTTCATCATGATGGCAAGACATTGGCCAGGATTCACACCTTTATTGACCACTACCCTGCTTGTCGGCGTCGCCGTGCCGGCGCTGGCTTTCGACGATGACCGTCTGACGATCTGGATGGGTGACAACAAAGGCCAGGAAGGTATCCAGGACGTTGCCGAGCAGTTTACCCGCGACACCGGCATCGAGATGGACGTGGTGTTTCCCGACAACCTGACTGATCGTTTCCAGCAGGCGGCGGGCAGTGGCCAGGGGCCGGATATCGTAATCTGGGCCCACGACCGTATGGGCGAGTGGGCCCAGAGCGGATTACTGAAGCGCGTTGCCCCCAGCGACGATCTGCGCGACGATTATTTCGACTTTACCTGGGACGCAGCGCTTTGGAACGGCGAACACTACGGCTACCCGATATCGGTCGAATCGCTGGGCTTGATCTACAACAAGGCGCTGGTCGATGAAGCCCCCGCGAGCTTTGCCGAGCTCATGGAACTGGACGCCGAGCTGGCCGAGCATGATAAAAAAGCCATCCTGTTCGACTACAGCGAACCCTACTACGGCTGGACCCTGCTTGCGGCCAACGGCGGCTATCCGTTCAAGCGCACCGACGAGGGCTACGACGTGACCGATATCGGCGTCAACAACGCAGGCGCGGTTCAGGGAGCAGAACTGCTTGTGGAGCTGATCGACAGCGACGTTGTGCCGCGGGGAACCGACTACAGCATCATGGACAACCGCTTTAACAAGGGCGAAGTGGCGACCATGATCAGCGGTCCCTGGGCCTGGCCAAATCTTGAGCGGAGCGGCATTGATTACGGCGTCGCCTTGCTGCCCAAGGTGGGCGATGAACGTGCCAAGCCCATGTTTGGCGTCATGACGGCAATGATCAACTCGGCCTCACCCAATGACTTCCTGGCCGTCGAATTCCTGGAAAACTACCTGCTCAGCGAGGAGGGTATGCGCACCTTCAACAGAGATGAGTCGCTGGGGGCCGTGGCCCATATCGACTATCAGGCGGAACTGGCCGATAACCCCAACATCGCAGCCACGCTTGAAAACGCTGAAGTCGGCATGCCGATGCCGAATATTCCCGAAATGGGTGCGTTCTGGTCGGCCATGGAACCCGCGCTGCAGAACATGGGCAGCGGGCGCCAGTCGCCTCAGGAAGCGCTGGATGACGCCGCGCGGCGCATGCGTCAATAATCGCTCGCCTTACCTTCACTGCCCGACCATGACAATACGTTGGCAAGGCCGGGTGGTTTCGCAGGACATCGTTCATGTTTACCACGAATGCTTCGCGGGGCCTGCCCCGCCACCGTTCACGCCATGTGACCGAACGCTACACACGCTGGGCCATGCGCAGCGTGACCGGACTGATCGTATTGGCCCTGCTCTGGCTGGTAATGGCGTTTTACCTTCACGGCCAGTGGGTATTTGCGCTGCTGTTTCTGGTGCTAGGCGCGTCACTGGGGATCGTCTTCAGCCGACGCTCACTGATGAGCCACCGGTATATCTTCCCGGCGGTGGCCGGGCTTGGCGTTTTCGTTATCTTCCCGCTGGTGTACACAGTGGGCATCAGCTTCAGCAACTACAGCTCGGACAACCTGCTCAGCCAGGAGCGCGTACGCGCCCAGCTCACCGATCAAACCTACCAGGCTGATGGCGCCGCCTTTAGCTATTCGCTTTACCAGGAAGGTGAGCTGGTTCGCCTGTATCTGGAAAGCGACGCCCCTGTCGGCGACAACGACCGCCTGCTATCCGCCGCGCTCAATCTGGACAATAACGAAGCCCGCCGCGCCAACACCCAGGCCGTTGACGGCCCGCCTGACGGTGAGCCGCTTCCCATGCGCGCGGCCATTCAGGCCCGCGAGACCCTTCAGGCGCTGCGCCTGCAAACGCCCGGCGGCACCGAACTGCGCATGTCGGGCCTGCGCCAGTTCGCACCGATGATCGACCGCTATGACGTTCGCGATGACGGCACCCTCTACGACCGCGAAGAGGATCAGGTGCTGACGCCGGATAACGCTATCGGCTTCTTCGTCACCGACGACGGCGAGCGTATCACCCCGGGGTGGCCGGTAAACGTGGGCTTCACCAACTACGCCCAGATCTTCACCGACCCGGATATTCGCGGGCCGTTCATGCAGATCTTTATCTGGACTTTCGTGTTTGCCGGGCTCACCGTGCTTTTCACGCTGGCCGTGGGGTTTGTCCTCGCCTCGTTGCTGCAGTGGGATCAGCTCAGGGGCAAGGCGGTATACCGCACGCTGCTGATACTGCCCTACGCGGTTCCGGCGTTCATTTCGATCCTGATTTTCAAAGGCATGTTCAACCAGCATTTCGGCGAAGTGAACATGATTCTGGAGGCACTGTTCGGTGTCAGCCCGGCATGGTTTACCGACCCCTGGCTGGCGCGAACCATGCTGTTGATCGTCAATACCTGGCTGGGCTACCCCTACATGCTACTGCTGTGCATGGGGCTGATCCAGTCAATCCCCGATGATCTCTATGAGGCCTCGGCGGTGGACGGCGGCGGGCCGATCACCAACCTGATGAAGATCACCCTGCCACTGATCATCAAACCGCTCACGCCGCTGCTGATCGCCGCCTTTGCCTTCAACTTCAATAACTTCGTGTTGATCGCCCTGCTCACCGGGGGCAGCCCGGACATTCTGGGCGCCAGCACGCCCGCGGGTACCACCGACCTGCTGGTGAGCTATACCTACCGCATCGCCTTCCAGGATGCCGGCCAGAACTTCGGCCTGGCGGCGGCGATTGCCACGCTTATCTTTCTGCTGGTGGTGGGTATGTCGGTCATCAATCTGCGGCTTTCCAAGGTCAAGGTCTAGGAGGTGTCAAATGCCCATGGTTCAACCCCGCTCCATTCGCGCACGACGGTTGGGCGCCCACCTGGCGCTGATCGGCTTTGTGTCACTGGTCGTCTTCCCGCTGCTGCTGGTGATTTCGATCTCGTTTCGCGAGGGCAACTTTGCCTCGGGGAGCCTGATCCCCGAGCGTTTCTCCCTCGAGCACTGGTCGCTGGCGCTGGGCATTCCCTGGGAGCGCGCCGATGGTAGCGTGATCCAGCCGCCCTTCCCCGTGCTGCTGTGGCTATGGAACTCGGTCAAAGTAGCCGTGGTGTCGTCGCTGCTGATTCTGATGCTCGCCACCACCAGCGCTTACGCCTTTGCCCGCATGCGCTTCAAGGGCAAGGAGCCGATTCTGAAAGGCATGCTGATTTTTCAGATGTTTCCCGCCGTGCTCTCGCTGGTGGCCCTCTACGCCCTGTTCGACCGGCTGGGTCAGTTCGTCGGCTGGCTGGGGATCAACACCCACGGCGCGCTGATCGTCGCCTCGCTCGGCGCGGTGGCGCTGCACATCTGGACGATCAAGGGCTACTTCGAATCCATCGACGGGTCGCTCGAAGAAGCGGCGATGGTGGACGGTGCCAGCACCTGGCAGGCGTTTCGCTACATCTTGCTGCCGCTGTCGGTGCCGATTCTGATGGTGGTGTTCATCCTGGCGTTTGTGATGAGCATCATGGAGTACCCCATGGCGTCTGTACTGCTCGTGGATGAGCACAAGCTCACCCTGGCGGTAGGTGCTCAGCAGTACCTAGCTGACCATAATCAACGTTGGGGCGACTTTGCCGCCGCTGCCGTACTTTCCGGGCTGCCGATTACCATCGCCTTCCTGATCTGCCAGCGCTGGATTATCGGCGGGTTGACTGCCGGAGGCGTCAAAGGCTAGCGCCTAGTGACGGCAACGCTATCCTCGCTTGAGCGGCTTGCTCATAACCGGCACCTCGGTCGCCGGTTTTTTTATAGTCAACGCCAATTTTTCAGGAGAATTTTACAGACTTTTGCCTTTTGCCATGGTGATATACCCCGCTGAACACTAGGGCAATTCAAGAGCGAAGTTATGACCACTTTCCCCGGCGCACTTTACTATCGGGATGCTTACCGTAACTGGGCACAAATCTTCAAAATCATGTCAGTGCTCTGGCTGGTACTCGCACTGTTCATGGCGCTACCCCTGGCTGTTCTCCTGGTGGAAAAAGACCCTGACGCTCCTGCTTTCGGGGTGTCTTTATTTATTGTTCTTGGTGCAGCCCTCACCACGTGGTTACTTACCCGCAGGGTGTCATTGCAACTGAAGCCCTGGCAAATGTTCGTGCTTACCTCCGCCAGCTGGGCAAGTATAACCGGCTTTGCAAGCCTGCCGCTGATCTTGGGAGCTCCTCAACTTAGCGTGACCAATGCGGTGTTCGAATCCGTCTCTGCCATCACCACGACCGGCTCGACGATACTGGTGGGCATCGAGGATCTCTCCGACGGACTCAAACTCTGGCGGGGAATCATGCAGTGGATGGGGGGTATCGGCATTATCGTCATGGGGATCGCCATCCTGCCGTTTCTTAAAGTCGGCGGGATGCGGCTTTTCCATACGGAATCGTCCGACTGGTCGGACAAGGTCATGCCCCGAACCGGGGGCATCGCCAAGGCAACGCTGAGTATCTACGTGGTGATGACGCTAATGGCCATGCTCAGCTACTGGTTGGGCGGCATGAACCGTCTGGATGCCGTCGTTCATGGCATGACGTCGCTTGCGACCGGCGGCTTCGCGAATTCAGACGCGTCGTTTGGCGCCTATGCCGATCAGCCATGGATACTCTGGATGGCCAGTCTGTTCATGCTCAGCGGTGCGTTGCCTTTCGTGCTCTATATCCGTTTTCTTCGCGGTTCCCGAAGCGCCCTATGGAAAGACCAGCAGGTTCGGGGGCTGTTGGGCGTCCTCGCCATCGCGATTGCCCTGCTCACCTTCTGGCGGGTAATGAAGGGCGACTCTGGATTTGAATCGCTTACTCACGTCACTTTCAACGTCATCTCCGTTGTCACAACCACCGGCTACGCATCCGACGACTATACGCAATGGGGTGCTCTGGCCATTGTCGCGTTTTTCTACCTGACCTTCGTGGGCGGCTGCAGCGGCTCCACCAGCGGTGGCATGAAAATCTTCCGCTTCCAGATTGCCATGCTGATGCTGCGTGACCAACTCCGCTACCTGATTCATGCCAACGGCGTTTTCACTACCCGCTACAATCACCAGCCAGTGACCAGCGATATCTCCAGAAGCGTCGTGGCTTTCTCGTTTTTCTTTTTCATTACCATTGCCGTGCTAGCGCTGGGGCTTTCGGTGCTGGGCCTGGATTTAGTCACCGCCCTATCCGGGGCCGCGACCGCCGTTGCCAACGTCGGCCCCGGTCTGGGCGATACCATTGGCCCGTCCGGCAACTTTGCTACCTTACCGGACGCCGCAAAATGGCTGCTGTGTATCGGCATGCTGATGGGTCGCCTGGAAATCCTGACGGTAGTGGTACTGTTGACGCCGATGTTCTGGCGCCGCTAGTGATTCACGTCATCTATCACCACCTGACGGGGACAGGCGCTGCCGTCTGCGGTGAACAGGTGGCAGCGTTCGCCATGGAGACCAAGGGCAACGTCCTGGCCTTCCTTGGGCGGCGTCACCCCGTTCAGACGCAGGGTGACCGGGTTCTCGATGCCGTCCACCCGGCAGTGCGCCAGCGTTTCGTACCCCAGCTTTTCGGCAACCGATAAGCTCGCGGCCAGACACGCCTCAGCGTCTTCACGGCTGACTACGTCTTCCGGACGCACCCCCAGGGTCGCCTGCTCACCGGTCGTCAAGGCACGTCCGTCCACCGCCACGTCGAGCGTTTCCCCGTTGGGCAACCGCACCTGCGTTAGGCTGGCGCCGGGTTCGATCACTTCCACGGAGAAGGTATTGATCCGCGGCGAGCCGATAAACTCGGCAACCTCCAGGGTCTCAGGGAAGTGATAGAGCGACAGCGGCGCCCCTACCTGGGCAATCCGCCCGCCGGAAAGCAGCACGATACGGTCCGCCAGGGTCATGGCTTCCACCTGATCGTGGGTCACGTAGATCATCGTCGCTTGCAGACGCTTGTGCAGCTCGGCGATCTGCACGCGCATATCCACCCGCAGTGCGGCGTCGAGGTTGGAAAGTGGCTCATCAAACAGGAACACGGCGGGCTCCTTGACCAGCGTGCGGCCAATCGCCACCCGCTGACGCTGCCCCCCGGACAGATCCTTGGGCTTGCGCTCCAGCAGCTCGGTCAGATGTAGCATCTCGGCGGCGTGCTGGACGCGGCGGCGAATCTCGCCTTTTTCGGTCCGCGCCAGCTTCAGGCCAAACGCCATGTTGTCGGCCACATTCATGTGCGGATACAGCGCGTAGGATTGAAACACCATGCCGATATCCCGTTCCTGGGGCGGAATCTCATTGATGCGTGTACCGTCGAGCTGCATATCACCCTGGGTAATCTCTTCCAGCCCGGCAATCATGCGCAGCAGCGTGGACTTCCCACAGCCCGACGGACCTACGAAGACCACAAACTCGCCGTCTTCGATGGTGAGGTCGATATCGCGGGAGATCTCCACGTCGCCATAGGATTTGCCGATGCCGGTCAAACTTAAACGTCCCATGGGGCCTCCTCCGGTGTCATCTCGCAGCGAGCGATGGCGATGCCATAAGGCGGCAACGCCAAATGCCCTTCACGCCATTCGCCATTGATCCACGCGGGCGCATCGGCCAATGCGGCCGTCTGTTTCGGCGCGGCGAGGCGCGCAGGCTGATCGCTGAAGTTCAGGGCTACCAGCAGCCGCGTCTGCTGATAGTAGCGCTCGAAACACAGCACGTTATCGCGCACCGGCCGGAAGCTTACCGCCCCTTTCACCAACGCTGGCTGATCGCGGCGAAAGGCCAGAAAGTCCCGGTAGGCATTGAGCAGCGAACCGGCATCGTGCTCCTGCTGGTCGACGGCCAGCGCCCGGTGAACCGCCGGTATGGGTAGCCAGGGCACTGCCGAGCTGAACCCGGCCTGCCTGGCGTCGGCTTCCCAAGGATGCGGCGTGCGGCAACCATCGCGGCCTTTATAAGCCGGCCAAAAGGTAATGCCTGCCGGGTCGACCAGCTGGTCGAAGGTCAGTTGCGCTTCGGGCAGGCCGAGCTCCTCACCCTGGTAGAGGCACACGCTGCCGCGCTGGGTGAGCAAAAACGCCATGAAGAGACGTAACTTTTCGAGCTGACCTTCACCCTGCCAGCGGGTCGCCAAGCGCGTGACATCGTGGTTGCCCAGCGCCCAGCAGGGCCAGCCATCGCCAATCCGGGCTTCCATTTCAGTGAGCGTCTCGTGCAGGTAGCCGGGATCGGATTTGTCGGTCAGCAGGTTGAAGGAGTAACACATGTGCAGGCGATGGCCACCTTGGGAGTACTCAGCCATCACGCCCAGTGCGTCGTCATCGCCGACTTCGCCTACGCTGGTGGTGCCTGGGTATTCGTCGAGCAGCGCGCGCAGACGCTCAAGGAAGCGCAGGTTTTCCGGCTGGGTTTTATCGAACTGATGTAGCTGGTAGCCATAGGGGTTGTCCGGGCGCACCCCAAGAAAGCTTTCGGTGATCTCCTGACGCGGCGGATTGTCCTTGAGCTCGCCGTGGGTGCAGAAATTCACCGCGTCGAGGCGAAAGCCATCGACCCCGCGCTCCAGCCAGAAACGCACCGATTCGAGTATCGCGTCCACTGCCTCGGGGCAGTGAAAGTTGACGTCGGGCTGGCTGGCGAGAAAATTGTGCAGGTAATACTGACAGCGACGGGTATCCCACTGCCAGGCACTACCGCCAAAGACCGACTGCCAGTTGGTGGGCGGTGCACCGTCAGCCTTGGGGTCGGCCCACACGTACCAATCGGCCTTGGGGTTGTCGCGACGCTGGCGGCTTTCTTCAAACCAGGCGTGTCGATCCGAGGTATGCGACAGCACCTGGTCGATGGTGACTTTCAATCCACGCACGTGGGCCGCTTCCACCAGGCGATCAAAATCCTCGAGCGTGCCGAACATTGGGTCGACATCGCAGTAATCGCTGATGTCGTAACCAAAGTCCTTCATCGGCGAGGTAAAAAACGGCGACAGCCAGATAGCATCGACATTCAATGAAGCAATGTAGTCGAGCCTGTCGATCACGCCCTGCAGGTCGCCAATGCCATCGCCGCGGCTATCCATGAAGCTGCGCGGGTATATCTGGTAGATCACCGCACCGCGCCACCAGTCGGCGCCTTGCTTGCCTACGTAGCGCGAGGTTGCCGCGCCGTCACCTGTGTTCATCATGCGGTTGTCCTTGTTCGTGGCTTTACCGAACATGATGCGATGGGCGCGCGGCGATAAAATCCTCCCCCGGCCGCCTGGTCAGGCGTAGCCGTCAGGCGTAGATACCGGCATTGCCCGCCTTACGTTCACTCGGCTTGGATATGCGCCAACAGCTGGCCTGCGAGATGAATGGCCTCTTCGCGACGCCGGATATTCTGCTTTTGGTACAGGCTGCGGATATGCGTCTTGATCGTGGTGGGCGCCACCGACAGCTGCTCGGCGATCTGCTCGTTGGAAAGCCCGGCGTGAATCAGGCCGAGGATCTGCCACTCACGGCGCGTCAATGGGGAGGTGCGAATCAGCTCCGGCACCTCCGGCCGCGAGACGATATCGGCAATCACCGACTCATCCAGCATCAGCTGCACGGCGCTGCCAAAATCGCGCTGACGCGTCGCCAGCACCAGCAGGCGCTCGAGCCGGGATTGCTCCAGGGGCGCCAGCGGCGTGGCCGCCGCCAGGCGCTTGAGCATTGGCCCAAGCGGTTTGCCAAGGCGCAGAAAGCTGCCTGTGAGCCCGGTTTTGGACGCTAGCTGCAAGGCGGTGTGAAGATGTCCGGAGGCGGCGTCGGTATCACCCGCTCCCCAGCGGGCGGCGGCCAGGCACAGCTGGTTGCGGTTGGCGTCGGTCACCAGGCCAAGCCTGACCGTATGCTGTTCAAGCGCCTCGAGCAAGGCACTGGCATCATCGCCTCGACCCAGCAGCGTCAGCGCGCGGGCATGATTGCGCACGTTGCATTGGGAGAAGTGGTTAGTAGCACTCTGCAATGCGGGCGGTGGCGCCTCCTGCTGCCAGCGCGCCACCGCATCCAGGTCGTTGGTCGATTGCCACCATGCCAGTAGCGTGGCATGGGCGTTGGCCACCCAATCAATATGGTAGTCCCCCTCGGCGAGAATCTTGCGCAAACGGCGGATGTGGTCGGCACACTGGGCCTGGTCACCGCGGCTTTGGGCGACCTTGGCCAGTTGGATATGGCACTGAAGCGTCCAGCGCTCACCCTGGTTATCGAGCACCGCAATGCCCTTGAGCGCGGCCTGCTCGGCTTCATCCAGACGCTGCCATTCCCAGAGCACCTGGCTGCGTATCCGATTCAGAAACTCCGCCACCGGCAAGTGCTCGAGCTCGGCGTGTTCCAGATGGGCAAAGGCACGTTCCTGGATATCGTAGGCCGCCTGCAGACGCCCTTGGGCTACCAGGATTTCGGACTGGTGGCAGAAGGCCCACAGCAGGCGCTGATGGTCCTCACGCTGGCGAGCTTCACGCTCCACCTCACGCACACGGGACAACGATTCGTCCAGATAGCCCTGCACGAAGCGCGCCTCGCTGAGGATGGACGTGGCGGTCAACGGCGTGGTGGCCAGGTAATGGGCTGGCGACTGAAGCGCCGCTTCGGCCAGGGGCGCTGCGCGCTCGGCGTTTCCCTGATTGATCGCCAACTGTGCACGAAGCGTGGCAAACTCAGCGTTCAGCGCCTGCCACGGCGGCGATTCCAGCTGCGCTTCTATCCAGCCAATCGCCCGCGCCGTGCGCTCAAACTGGAACTGGGCGTGGCTCACCCAACCATACATCAGGGTGAGCGCGGGCACCGCGGCAATGCGCGGCTCGCCAAGTAGCGCAAGCCCCTGGGCCATCAGGGCATAGGCGCCGTTGGCCAGCAGCGACGGTCCTTGCTGGGCTATCAGTTCGGCTACATCGTCGCGTGCATCGGCGAGAATCGCCTGGCGCAGCGCCATGGCCGGATCGTCAAGCGCCAGCCAGGCCTGACTCGCCTGGCGGTGAAGCGCACGCTGGGTCGCCACGCTCAGCTCATGGCGGCGATGACGCAGGTACTCGGCAAACAGCCGGTGAAAACGGAACCACTGAGCGTGAGGGTCGGGACGCTCGATAAACATACCCGCCTGCTCGAGCGCGGCCACGCGCTGGGTCAGGCGCTCCCCCTCCAGCAGACGCGCGACCAGGGCGGGCGAGAAACGCTCCAATACGCCAAGCTGAAGCAATAATGAGCGGTCCTCGTCGGCCACGTCACTTGCCAGCCGGTCGTCAAACCAGGCAACGAAATCCGGATGTGCGCCGCTCAACCGGTCGACCAGCGCATCGAAGCCGGCCCGGGTAGTGGTCCGCTCAACCAGCCAGTTCAACGCCAGGGCCCAGCCTCCCGAGCGGCGCAGGGCGCGCTCGAGGCTGACCCGCGTGGGCGGGAAGCTCAACTGTTCGGCGCACAGCGTGTGGGCCTCTTCGGCATCCATGGCCAGCGCCGTCAGATCGATTTCTTCAAGCTCGCCGCGCAGACGCAGGCTAGCAAGGCCCAGCGACGGGCGCGAGCGGGTCAGCAGGGTCAACGTCAGCCATGATGGCTGATGACGCAACCAGTAGACCAACCCTGCCAGCAGGTCGGGGTGATTGATATGCTCAAAGGCATCGATAACCAACCGGCACGCCTGACGAGAAGACGGCAGCTCGCTGAGCCACTGTTCAAGCTGGCTCGTGCAATCGCCGTGCGTTGCCAGGGGCGATAATGGTTCGGCTATTAACGCATTGAGCGCTTCACGCCAGTAGGCCAGAAAACGCTCGGGCTGGTTGTCCTGGGGCTCGAGACATAGCCAGGCGGCCTCCTGTTCGAGCGCCGGCAAGCGCTCTGCCACCAGGGTCGTCTTGCCGTACCCGGCCGGTGCCTGCACCAACAGCAGACGCACACGGGCATCGAGTCCGAAATGATCATTCAAGCGCGGCCGAGCTACCACACAATGGGGCATGGGGGGCGGGACAAGCTTGTCGTGGAGTAACGGCATGGGCGGCTCCTAACCTGACGATTGGACGAACGGGCCGGCAAGAGACGAAAAAGCCCGCGATATCTCGCGGGCAAACAGAAACGTAGAAACAACAAGCGGCCTGGTCGTGGACCAGGCCTGCCGGCTTAGAACCACACTTCGCTTTGCACACCAAAGGTCCACTGGCTGCCGGTAAACTCATCGGCGCCGAATGAATCGCTTGCCGAGTAATCGTTAAGCTCGTCATCCCAGTCGCTCCAGCTGGCAAACAGGCGGACTTCAGGCCGCTGCCAGAAGCCACCGACTTCGGGCTTGAAGGTAGGTGCCACGGTGAACTTGGTATAGTCACCGTCAACCTCGTTGCGCCCCGCATAGCCTTGAGGATCGATATCCATCATTTGGTAGCTGGCTTCATACTGCATCTCGAAGTTTTCGGTCAGCTCATTGGCCAGACGCACATTCAGCGTTGCCCAGTCGTACTGATCGCCCTCGACAAACCGATCTTCGCTGGTCTCGGCCATAACCGCTGGCGCGATACGCCATTTGGGCGCCAGGTAGGTCGTACCGTAAAGCGCCAGACGCGTCGAGGTGGCATCGTCGGTCAGGTCGCCGTTGGCGCCGATGTTCTTGGTCTCGGCGCCCAGGCCCTGGCCGTGCAGCACTGCCGCCTTGTAGTTGCCTTCGCCCAACCCGAAGAAGCTGTCGCCGTGGTAGGCCACCATGGTATGGAAGCCGTTTTCAGCGGCTTCCTGCCCGGCGCCGATATCACGGGTATCGTTATCGGCGGCGGACATGCCGTTGACCATCCACTGCCAGTTACCAAAGTAGTTGTTGGAGGTCAGGATCAGGTTATCGGTATCGCCTTCGAGGCCCGGGTCTTCACTGCTGACCACATCAAAATCGGCAAAACTGCGGCCATAGATTGAAAGGTTTGATTTCCAGTTGTCGGCCAGTTGCATATCGTAGATACCGCCACCGGTACCGGCTAGAAACACCACGTCGCTGTCCAGCCAATGAATGTCAAAGTTGTCGCGGTCGAAACGCTTACCGGCCCAGATGGAAGCGTTTTCAAACGCGCCGGTAAAGCTCGGCAGGTCGCTGAATTCGGCAAAGACCTGACGCACATTGATGTCGGAGTCGCCGCCGGTCCAGTCGTTGCTCGAGGTGGTGCCGTCGGCAATCATGGTGCGGTACAGCGCCTTGGCGCCGTTGTCGAAGCGCATGCGATAGTTGAAAATCGCCTCTGCGTAGGTGTCAGGCTCGTTACCCAAACGACCGACGGCACCGCCTTGTGGGCCGGCGGGCGTGACGTAGGGGCCGCCTTCGGCGCTTTTGCCGTCTTCACCGATCAGCAAGCCTGAACGGGCGTAGACGTTGAACGAGAAACCTTCTTCGCCGTCTGCATAGCGCTCGACGCGGGCCAGGCGCTCCTCGATTTCGGCATCGCTTTCAACCTCGGTGGCAGCATTACGCTGCTGCTCGGCCTGGGCGGCACGTTGCTCAGCGGCCTCGGCGCGCTGCTCGGCCGCCACGATCCGCGCTTCGAGTTCGGCCAGGCGCTCTTCCATGGTCGCGTCCGCCATGGCCGCACCGCTGACGCCCAGGCTGGCGGTGGCAATAGCAATCGCCAGCGGTGTCTTGAATGTCATTTTATCCATTGTTTTAAACCCTGTTGTTGTTAGACGCTCTGCTCTCACTGCCGTCGAGCCGATGCGCATGAAAGCGATAGCGCTTGAATCGATGATTGTGGAACGTAGTCATCTCGCCGATTGGTAAAGCAACCAACATTGCTTCTTTGCATAGCGGGACAGGCAAAACTTAATCGATTAAGGGCAAGTAAACCAACCAGCAATTACTAATTATCGACCAATGTCTAAATGCCAAGCGTCAAGTTAGTAAACGCTGAATGAATCATTAGACAAAAGTCGCTATTGAACTTGACGGTCAGAGACGGCTAACTGAGCGCACAAACTTAATCGTTTAAGTGCAGGCTCCGCCGCCCTTCAGCGATGCTTAACCCGACAACAACAACCATCGAGGAATCACCATGAAAAAGACACTGCTGACCACCGCCATCACCCTCGCCAGCGCCACTGCTGGCATCAGCCAGGCCCAGGCGGCAGAGCTGACCATTTCCTGCGGGGCCGTGGGCGCCGAGCTAACGCTTTGCCAGGAAGGTGTGGAAGCCTGGGAAGAGAAAACCGGCCACGAGGTCGATGTGGTCTCGACGCCCAACTCGTCGACCGAGCGTCTCTCGCTTTACCAGCAGATACTCTCCGCCAACTCGAGCGATATCGACGTCATGCAGATTGACGTCGTCTGGCCAGGGCTGCTGGCCAATCACCTGCTCGACCTGCGCGAAGTACTGGGCGATGACGCCGCCGAGGGCCACTTCGACACCATCGTGACCAACAACACCATCGACGACCGCCTGGTCGCCATGCCCTGGTTTACCGATGCGGGCGTGCTGTATTACCGCGAAGACCTGCTTGAAAAACATGGCTTTGACGTCCCCACCACCTGGCAGGAATTGACCGAAACTGCCCGCGCGATCAAGCAGGCAGAGCGCGAAGCAGGAAACGACCGCATGCAGGGCTATGTCTTCCAGGGCCGCGCCTATGAAGGCTTGACGGTGAATGCCCTTGAATGGGTGGCAAGCCACGGTGGCGGTAATGTTGTCGAGGCTGACGGCGAGGTCAGCATCAATAACCCGCAGGCGGCCGAAGCGCTTGACCTGGCGGCCTCATGGATCGGCGACATCTCGCCCAATGGCGTGCTCAATTACACCGAGGAAGAAGCCCGCGGTGTCTTCCAGGGTGGCAATGCCGTCTTCATGCGCAACTGGCCTTACGCCTGGGCGCTGGCGCAAAGCGAAGACAGCGACGTCCGTGGCAATGTCGGCGTCACCCAACTGCCGGCGGGCGGCGAAGACGGTGAAAGCGCTGCTGGCCTTGGCGGCTGGAATCTGGCGGTATCCCGCTACACCGAGAACCCCGAGCTTGCCGCCGACCTGGTGGCCTTCCTGACCGGCGAGGAAGAGCAGAAACGCCGCGCCATCGAAGCCTCCTACAACCCGACCATTGACGCGCTATACCAGGACGACGAGGTACTGGAAGCAGTGCCTTTCTTCGGCACTCTTTACGACACCTTCACCAATGCGGTCGCCCGGCCGTCGGCGCCCACCGGCGATGCCTACGGCCGGGTCAGCAACGCCTTCTTCAGCGCTTCTCACGAGGTGCTGTCGGGCACTAAGGATGGCGCACAGGCGGTTGAAGATCTGGAAAACGAACTCGTGCGTTTGAAGCGTCGTAACTGGTAACGCTGGAGAGCTTCATGTCGACTTCCACCCCCAAAAGCGCGCCCGAAGGGGCGCGTTCCGCCGCGCTAACCGCGCGGCGCTCACGCGGAACCAAGGTGCGTCGCCAGCGCGTCAAGGCGGCATGGCTGTTCTTGGCACCGATGCTGGTCACGCTTGCCCTGGTCGCCGGTTGGCCGCTATTCCGAACGTTCTTCTTAAGTTTCACAGACGCCTCGCTTTCGGATCTCGGCACGGCGAATTTCATCGGCTTCGAGAACTACCTGGTTCACGAAAACGGCCTTTGGTTCGGTATTATGGCCGACCCGGTATGGTGGCAGTCGGTGTGGAATACCGTCTACTTCTCGGTGGTGTCGGTATCGCTCGAGGTCATCTTCGGGGTGATTGTCGCGCTGATTCTCAACGCGGAATTCAAGGGCCGCGTCGTGGTTCGCGCCGCCGTGCTGATTCCCTGGGCGATCCCCACCATTGTCTCGGCACAGATGTGGGCGTGGATGCTCAACGACCAGTTCGGCATCATCAACCACATGCTGATGGGGATTGGCGTCATCGACGACCCCATCGCCTGGACCGCCAGCGCCACCTACTCCATGTGGGCGGTGATCATGGTCGACGTCTGGAAAACCATCCCGTTTGTTGCCCTGCTGGTGCTTGCCGCCCTGCAGATGCTGCCCAAGGATTGCTACGAGGCCGCCGAGGTAGACGGCATTCATCCGGTACGGGTGTTCTTCAAGGTGACCCTGCCGCTGATCACGCCCGCGCTGATGGTCGCGGTGATTTTCCGCCTGCTCGACGCACTGCGGGTGTTCGATGTCATCTACGTGCTGACCTCCAACTCCACCAGCACCATGTCCATGTCGGTGTACGCCCGCCAGCAACTGGTTGAATTCCAGGACGTCGGCTATGGCAGCGCGGCGTCCACCCTGCTGTTCCTGATTATTGCTCTAGCGACCGTCGCCTACCTGTATGTCGGCCGCAAGCAACTGCAACTGGGAGGTGACGCATGACCCAACGTCAGCTGGGCAAAGTAGCCAAACGGGTCGGTTTCTGGGCGCTGATCGCGCTGATCATGGTCTACGCCGTCTTTCCGTTTTATTACGCCGTGATTACGTCGCTCAAACCTTCCGGCGATCTCTTCAAGGTTGAACTCTGGCCCTCCACCTGGCACCTGGGCAACTACGCCCAGGTACTCACCCAGTCGAGCTTTCTAAAGGCGATTTTCAACTCCATTGTGGTTGCCGTCAGCGTGGTGTTCATCGCTCTGCTGCTGGGCATTACGGCCTCCTATGCGCTGGGCCGCGTGCGCTTTCGCGGGCGCTCGACGGTACTGCTGGTGATCCTCGGGGTGTCGATGTTTCCCCAGGTCGCGGTGCTTTCCGGGCTGTTTGAGGTCATCCGTACGCTCAACCTTTATAACAACCCCGCCGGCCTGATCCTGAGTTACACCATTTTCACGCTGCCCTTCACGGTGTGGGTGCTGACCACCTTCATGAAACAGCTGCCCATGGAGCTCGAGGAAGCCGCCATCATGGACGGCGCCACGCCGTGGATCACCATCACCAAGGTGTTTCTGCCGCTGATGTGGCCCGCCATGGCGACGACCGGCCTGCTTGCCTTCATTGCCGCGTGGAACGAATTCCTGTTTGCACTCACCTTCACCCTGACCGACGCCCAGCGCACCGTCCCGGTGGCGATTGCCCTGCTGTCCGGCGGCAGCGCCTACGAGCTTCCCTGGGGGCCCATCATGGCCGCTTCCGTGATCGTCACCGTGCCACTCGTGGTGCTGGTGATCATCTTCCAGCGGCGCATCGTGTCAGGGCTTACCGCCGGCGCGGTCAAGGGCTAAGGACTTTTCATGTTATCAACGGACTCAACGATGCAAGATACCCACGACACGAACAACTGGTGGCGCGGCGGCGTCATCTATCAGATCTACCCGCGCAGCTTCATGGACAGCCGCGGCGACGGCGTTGGCGACTTACGGGGCATTACCGAAAAGCTCGACTACGTCGCCTCGCTCAACGTCGACGGTATCTGGCTGTCGCCGTTTTTCACCTCGCCCATGCTCGACTTTGGCTACGACATCAGCGACTACTGCGATGTTGACCCGATGTTCGGCACCCTGGACGACTTCAAGACACTGCTGGCCCGCGCCCACCAGCTGGGTCTGAAGGTGATGATCGACCAGGTCATCAGCCACACCTCGGATCAGCACCCCTGGTTTCAGGAAAGTCGCCAGGATCGCACCAACCCGAAGGCCGACTGGTTCGTCTGGGCCGACCCAAAGCCCGACGGCACCCCACCCAACAACTGGCTGTCGATCTTTGGCGGCCCGGCGTGGACCTTCGACTCGCGCCGTCAGCAGTACTACATGCACAACTTTCTGACCAGCCAGCCGGATGTCAATTTCCACCACCCAGAGGCTCGTCAGGCCCAGCTCGACAACATGCGCTTCTGGCTGGATCTGGGCGTCGACGGCTTCCGCCTGGATACCGTCAACTTCTACTTTCACGACCCCGAGCTGCGCGACAACCCGCCGGTGCCCAAGGGGGAAGCCAAGACCCTGGGCGCGCCGGACACCAACCCGTATACCTGGCAGCGCCACGTCTACGACCTCAGCCGCCCGGAGAACCTCGACTTTCTCAAGGATCTGCGCGCGCTGATGGACGAATACCCCGGCACCACCACGGTGGGGGAAATCGGCGATGACAACCCCCTCGAACGCATGGCGGAATACACCGCCGGGGGCGACAAGCTGCACATGGCCTACACCTTCGACCTCCTCAACAAACCGCATTCCGCCCAATACCTGCGCGAGGTGATCGAGCGCTTCCAACGCCTGGCCGGCGATGCCTGGCCTTGCTGGGCCACGTCGAATCACGATGTGGTGCGCAGCGCCACACGCTGGGGCGATGACGAGCATGCTGAGGCCTACCCGAAGATCGCCCTGGCAATGCTCTTTTCCCTGCGCGGCAGCGTCTGCCTGTACCAGGGTGAAGAGCTGGGGCTACCCGAGGCCGACGTACCGTTCGAGCGCATTCAGGACCCCTACGGCAAGGTGCTATGGCCCGAGTTCAAAGGGCGAGACGGCTGCCGTACGCCAATGCCCTGGGACGACTCGGCCCAGGCGGGCTTCTCAAGCGTTGAGCCCTGGCTGCCGGTGGCCCCACGTCACCGCGAGCTGGCCGTCAGCCAGCAAGAGGACATTTCCTCGTCCACGCTCAACGCCACTCGGCGGCTGCTGGCGTTTCGCCGCCGGCATGCCGCGCTATTTGACGGCGACTTGACGCTGGTCGACGTCGGCCATGACCTGCTGGGCTTTACTCGCCAGCACGGCGACGACACCCTGCTGTGTGTCTTCAACCTGATCGGCCACGAGCAGCAGACCACCCTGCCGGTCACGGTCTCTGCGGATCTCGACGGCCACGACTTCACCTATCAGCGCGATGACGACCGGCTGACGCTCCCTGCGTACCAGGCGGCCTTCATGCGCGTCGGCTAAGCGCTACGTTTAACCACAACAACAGGCCAACCCAGGCCCAGATGTCTGAGGTTGGCAAGGAGTCACCCATGGCAAGTGTAAAGCTTGAAAAAATCAACAAGGTGTTTGGCCGTGACCACATCATCGACGACGTCGATCTCGACATCGGCGATGGTGAATTCGTGGTCTTCGTCGGCCCGTCAGGCTGCGGCAAGTCGACCCTGCTTCGCCTGATCGCCGGTCTGGAATCGATCACCGATGGGGATCTGCGCATCGGCGACACCGTGGTCAACGACCTCCCCCCGCGCGAACGCGGCGTTGGCATGGTCTTTCAGTCCTATGCGCTTTACCCGCACATGACCGTCTACGACAACATGGCGTTTGGCCTCAAGCTTGCCAAGGCGTCGAACGAGACGATCCACGACCGGGTGATGAGCACCGCCAGAATCCTGCAGCTGGAAGAGCTGCTGCACCGCAAACCCAAGGCCCTCTCCGGCGGCCAGCGCCAGCGGGTGGCCATGGGCCGCGCCATGGCCCGCGAGCCGCGCATTCTGCTGTTCGACGAGCCGCTTTCCAACCTGGATGCCTCGTTACGCGTGCAGATGCGCAACGAAATCGCCCGCCTCCACAATCGGTTGGGGTCGACGATGATCTACGTGACCCACGACCAAGTCGAGGCCATGACGCTTGCCGACAAGATCGTGGTGCTCAACGGGGGGCGCATCGAGCAGGTCGGCAGCCCCCACCACCTCTACCAGCGCCCGGCGACGAAATTCGTTGCCGGGTTTATCGGTTCACCTACCATGAACTTCATGCCCGCCCAGCTGTTGGCCAGCGACGACCAGGGCTGCCGGATACACGCTGCCGGCGTGGGCGAGCTAGCCCTGCCCCAGAACGCCCAGGGGCTGCCATCAAGCGCGGCACTGACGTTGGGCGTGCGCCCTGAGCACCTGCGTCTAGCAGAGCCCTCGGGCGACAACCGCTTTGAAGTGGTCAACGTCGAATACCTGGGTAACGAAGTTTACGTTTATCTGGATCCCAAGGAAGGTGATACGCTGCTGATCCATCGCAGCGAAGCGCCAAGCCAATGGGAAGAAGGCCAGTTTGTCGCCCTGGTACCGGACACCCAGAATGTTCACCTGTTCGACGAGCACGGCGCCGCGTTAGACTTGCCTGCCCAGCGGCACGCCGCTTAAGCAGCGCGCCCTGACCATCGTTCACCATAGCGCCACGCGCCTCGGCAAGGTGTCTTGTGTCTACCTTGTCGTGGCGCGGCGTGTGTCGGTATTCTTGCGCGTGGACGCATAACAATTAGCCTGCATAGGATATCCCGTGACACCACCACGCCGAATGACGCTCAAGGACCTTGCCCGTGAACTCGGCGTCTCGACTGCCACTATTTCCAACGCGTTCAACCGGCCGGACCAGCTTTCCCCCACACTTCGCGAGCGCATCCTCAGCGAGGCTTCCCGCCTGGGCTATGGCGGCCCCGACGCCAAGGCCCGCAGCCTGCGCACCGGGCGCTCACGCATCGTCGCCGTGGTGCTGGCGGAAAGCCTCACCTACAGCCTGAATGACGCCGTCGCCAGCGAATTTCTATCCGGCGTCGCCGAAGTACTCGACGCCCATGGTCATACACTCCTGTTGCTGCCGGGGCGCGGCCACGACTCGCAGCCCCCAGGCTCGGCCAACATTGCCGACGGTTTTATCGTCTACGGCCTGATGCCCAACAATCAGCTACTGCAACGTTTGCCGTTCCAGCGCCCGCTGGTGTCGGTGGATTTTGACGTGGAAGGCTGCCCGACGGTGCATATCGACGACACCGAAGCCAGCTACCAGATTGCCAGCCACGCGCTGAAGCAACGCCCTGAGCGCCCGGCGATCATCAACCTGAGACTGACCGTCGAGCCCTGCAATGGCCGCGTGACGGCCGCCCATACCATGCTGCCAAGCACCAGCACCATCAGCCGCGCGAGGCTGGCAGGCTTTTATGAGGCGCTTGAAGAACACGGCATAACGCCCGGCGCGGTGCCGCTATGGAATATTGAGGAGAATACCTTCGAGGTGTGCAGCCCGGTGCTGGCCGAGCTGTTCGATCAGCCCGCGCACCTGCGCCCCGACCTGCTGCTGTGCATGTCGGATCGCATTGCGCTCACGGCGCTGACGCTTGCTGAGCAGCGCGGCATTAGGGTGCCGGAGGATTTACGCATTACCGGCTTTGATGGCATTGCCGAGGGCCAGTACCGGGCGCCACGATTGACCACCGTGCGCCAGGATAGCGTGGGCAAGGGCCGAGTCGCGGCGCAGATGATTCTGGGTCACCTGCCTGCCGAGCAGCAGCTGCTCAAGACGGAGCTACTGCCCGGCGACACCTGCCCTTGAGAGGGAGATGTTACTTGGCGGCGGCCTGCATGGCTTCGGCGGTATCCAGCATGCGGTTGGAGAAGCCCCACTCGTTGTCGTACCAGGCCATGATTTTCACCAGCCGCCCGTTCACGCGGGTATGGTTGGTATCAAACGTGGACGAGTTGGCGTCGTGGTTGAAATCAATAGACACCAATGGCTGGGCGTTGACCGCCATGACCGGTGAATCGACAGCCGCTTTTTCAACAACCGCGTTGATCTCGTCTGCAGTGGTGTCACGGCCAGCGGTGAAGGTCAGGTCCACCAGTGAGACGTTGATCACCGGCACGCGAACCGCCAGGCCATCGAATTTACCTTCAAGCTCGGGCAGCACCTTGCCGACGGCAGCCGCGGCGCCGGTCTTGGTCGGAATCATCGACTGGGTTGCACTGCGCGCCCGGTAGGGGTCAGTGTGATAGACATCCGATAGATTCTGGTCATTGGTATAGGCATGAACCGTCGTCATCAGGCCATTCTCGATACCCACGGCATCGTTCAACGCTTTAGCGACCGGCGCCAGGCAGTTCGTTGTGCAGGAGGCATTCGAGACCACTTTATGGTCGGCGGTGAGCGTCTCTTCATTGACGCCGTACACAATCATGGCATCGGCATCGGGGCTCGGAGCCGAGATCAATACGCGCTTGGCACCCGCCTCAATATGCTTGGCTGCCGCTTCACGCTTGGTGAATAAGCCGGTGCATTCCATGACGATATCGATGTCCATCGACGCCCAGGGCAATTTAGCAGGATCCCGCTCGGAGGAGATGGCGATGCGGTCGCCGTCGACGCTGATGCTTTCCGCGTCATGATCAACCGAATAGGGGAAGTGGCCGTGAACGCTATCGTGGCGCAACAGGTGGGAATTGAGCGACGGATCGCCCAGATCGTTGATGGCCACTACCTGCAGGCGATCACGGTAGCCGTTTTCGTACAGGGCGCGAAGGACGTTGCGGCCGATGCGGCCAAAGCCGTTAATCGCTACTTTTACTGTCATGAAAGCACCTCACATTTGCAGAGAACGTTTACCGGGATCTAACGGAACTTCCTGCCATGCATTCAATTCCACTCTCGGCAAAAATTACTAAAAATACGTACTTAAGCCTCTTAAGGGGATATTTGGAACGATTTAGATCCTCCGAAAGGCGGCTTATCGAGCAATATGTAGTAAAATTACTATATAAACGCTATCGTAGTCCACAACTTAATTGCCCGCAATTTCAACGCCCGACGCGGTGCCAACAACAACCATGGCCGACCCAGGAGAATGTCCAATGACGAGCCAAACCCTCTCGCTCCCCCTACGCCGCACCAAGATCGTGGCCACGCTAGGCCCGGCCAGCGACCGCCCCGGCGTACTTGACGCCATGCTGCAGGCAGGCGTGGATGTCGTACGCCTCAACTTTTCCCATGGCGCTGCGGACGACCATCGCCGCCGCCTACAGGAAGTTCGCGAGATCGCCCAGCGACTGGGGCGTAGCGTCGCCGTACTGGGCGACCTTCAAGGCCCTAAAATTCGCATTTCGCGCTTTCAGGATGGTGCCATCCACCTCACCCAGGGCCAGCCGTTCATCCTCGACATGGCGCTCGACGCCGACCAAGGCAGCCAGGAACGGGTCGGCTGTGACTACAAATCGTTGATTGACGATGTCACCACCGGCGACCGCCTGCTGCTCGACGACGGCCGCGTGGTGCTGGATGTCACTCAGGTAGTTGACCAGGAAGTGCACACCCGGGTTCACGTCGGCGGCAAGCTGTCCAACAACAAGGGCATCAACAAGCAGGGCGGCGGCCTGTCAGCCCCGGCGCTGACCGAAAAGGACAAGGCCGACCTGACCACCGCTGTCGATATCGGCGTCGACTACCTGGCCGTTTCGTTCCCGCGCAGCGCGGCGGATATGCAGGAAGCGCGAACGCTGCTCGGCGAGGCCGGCAAGGAAATCGGCCTGGTCGCCAAGCTGGAGCGCGCCGAAGCGGTGGCCGATGACGCCACGCTTGACGGCATCATAGAGGCCTCGGAAGCGGTCATGGTGGCACGCGGCGACCTGGGCGTGGAAATCGGCGATGAAGCGCTGATCGGTACCCAGAAACGCATCATCAAGCACGCCCGCACGCTCAACCGCGCAGTGATTACCGCGACCCAGATGATGGAATCGATGATCGAGTCGCCGCTGCCCACCCGTGCCGAGGTGTTTGACGTCGCCAATGCGGTGCTGGATGCCACCGACGCGGTGATGCTGTCCGCCGAAACGGCCGCCGGTGATTATCCGGTGGAAACCATCGAGGCCATGAACCGCGTCTGCCTGGGTGCCGAACGCGAACGCATTGCCCAGGAGTCTGGCCACCGCATCCACGAAGGCTTCGAGCGGGTTGACGAAACCATCGCCCTGTCCGCGATGTACGCGGCCAACCACCTTGCAGGCGTCAGCGTGATTGCCTGCATGACCGCCACGGGCTATACACCATTGATTGCCTCGCGCATTCGCTCCAAGCTGCCCATTGTCGGCCTGGCGCACAGCCCCATTGCGCAGCGTCGCATGGCACTGTATCGGGGGGTCGTCTCGATTCCGTTCGACACCACCCATATGCAGGCAGAAGACGTCAACGGCGAGGCGCTGGCGCTATTGAAAGCCCACGGCTTGGCGGACCCCGGTGAGCATGTCATTCTCACCCGAGGCGATCACATGAACGCCCATGGCGGCACCAACACCATGAAGGTGCTGGCCGTCGAGGCCGAATAACCACCCTTCTGTCCGGGAGAGTTCTGTCATGAACGATGCGCGACCACCCCGCCAAGCCATTCGCACGCTTCAGGCCCGCAAGCGGATTGCGCTGATTGCCCACGACGGCAAGAAAACCGAGATGCTCGAATGGGCAGCACGCTGGCAGGAGACGTTGAGCCGACACGAGCTGCTCGGCACCGGCACGACGGCGGGGCGTTTGCGCAGCGAGTTGGGGCTGCCGGTGGAAGGCCTGATGAGTGGCCCGCTGGGCGGGGATCAGCAGATTGGCGCGCGCATCGCCGAGCAGGCGCTCGACGTGCTGATCTTCTTCTGGGATCCGTTCGCGCCTCAGCCCCACGACCCGGATGTAAAGGCCCTTCTGCGCCTGGCCGCGCTGTGGAACGTACCCGTGGCATGCAACGCCGCCAGCGCCGACTTCCTGCTTTCCTCACCCTACCTCGACGAACGCTACGACATGTCGATTCCCGACGCCAACGCCTGGGCCGACGCGCGCAGCGTCTGACATGCCAGGCTAGCCGGGGCCTAACCGATCTTTTGCGCACCGGCATGGCGGGTGCGCAAATGCCGCGCGACGACCTGCTGACCACATTCAGACTTGCCGTCCATCGCGACCAGAGCGCAGTTCAATGTCCGTTCGGCGATGCGATCATAATCCTGGAGCGCCGAATTGATCGGCTGGGGCAGAAAATCCAGCAGCCGGTGATCACCAAAGGTCGCCAGCCGCATGCCGTCAGGCAAGCCGCCGCGCTCCAGAAACACGTCGAACACCCCTTCCAATAGCGTATACGACGCCGTTACCAAGGCGTCCGCGCCACCCTCCTCATCCAGCAATTGCGCCGCCAGCCGCGCCCCTTCGCTGCGCTCATAAAGCGTGCCACTCAAATACAGCGGGGTAATCGTGGTATCCGCAAGCGCTGCCTGAAAACCCGCGCGCCGCTCACGGCTGGTGGATAGATCAGGCATGGCTTCAAGCCAGGCGACCCGCCGGGTCGCCGGTTCAATCACCGACCGGGTCAGCGTCAGCGCCGCCTGGCGGTCGTTGCTGACGACACTGGCAAAGCGAGACGGATCCAGCCCCCTGTCCATGCCCACCACGCTCCAGCCCTCGGCCACCAGGTCGGCATAGAAAGGATCGTCACCCGCCAGACAGCTTGCCGTAATCAGCACCTCACAGCGCTGGGCGCGCAGCGCTAACGCCAGGGCACGCTCGCTGTCGGGGCAGTCATCGGAGCTGACGATCAGCAGCTGGTAACCGCGCTCGCGGGCACCGCGTTCGAGACGCTTGGCCAGCCGCGCGTAACTGATGTTTTCCAGGTCCGGCACAATCAGCCCCAGCAGCCGACTGGCCCCACGGCGCAGCGCGGCGGCCTGGGGGTCGATGTGATAGCGGTGCTGACGGACTACCGCCATGACCTTCTCGATGGTCGACGCACTGATGCGCCGCTTTTCAGCCTGCCCATTGATTACGTAGCTGGCGGTAGTGCGTGATACCCCGGCAAGCCGGGCGATATCGGCAAGTGTCATGCAGTTTCCCCTGTGGTTGCCGCGACATGTTATCAGGCGCTCGCCGCTCATCAGACCAAAGTCTAGGCGCGTAACCCTTGTGTCCGTCAGTGAATCGATTCAGCATAGCCAACTATACAGAGATGACACGATTCATCCAGCTCACTTCGGTGTGCTACGACCATCGTTCTACAGGAGACACCTATGCTGACGCTTGGCTCTGATGACATCTTGCTGGGCTGCCACGCTGACGACTGGCAGGCAGCACTGAACGGCGCTGCCGACGCGCTGGTGGAGGCAGGCTTCGTCGAGCCTGGCTACCGCGACGGCCTTCACGCCCGGGAGGCCCAGTCCTCGACGTTTCTCGGCAATGCCATCGCCATTCCCCACGGCACGCCGGAGAGCCGCAAGTTCGTCAAGCAGACCGGGGTGCGCGTGCTGCAGTTTCCCGACGGCGTGCAGTGGCACGATGGCCAGCACGTGCACGTCCTGGTCACCATTGCCGCCCAGAACGATGAGCACCTCGACATTCTTCGCCAGCTCACCCATGTGTTGGATCGCGAAGGCGTCGCCGAGCAGCTGGCCGAGGCGTCGTCCGCTGCCGATGTCGCCCGGCTGCTGTCCAAGCCGGCGGTGATGCCCCGCCTGGACAGCGACACGCTATGCGTCGGCTTCCCCGCCCAGGATATCGAAGAACTGACCCTGGGCGCGGCGGCGCGGCTGCGCCAGAGTGGCTGCGTGGACAACGCCTTCATCGGTGCCATTGCCACCAGCGCGCCGACCTGGCTGGGCAACGGGCTATGGCTGGCAAGCCATGCCCACGGCGTGGTGCAGCCCGCCCTTGGGGTCGCCACACCGGCGAACCGCGGGCTCAGCCATCATGGGCACCCGGTTCACGCCCTCTTCTGCCTGGCCGCCAGCGGCGAGAGCCACCGCTCGCTGCTCGATCAGCTGCTACCGTTGCTGGATCGCGGCGAGAGCGAAAGCCTAGTCACCCAGACCAGCGCGCAGCTGCTGGCGACGCTTGCGGGTGAAACCGCGAGCACCCAGACCCGGCGCGCCCGGGTACTCAACCCCCACGGCCTGCATGCCCGCCCGGCCAAACAGCTGGTGCAAACCGCCCGCGCGCAGCCGATGCCCGTCAACGTACGCCTGGAAGAAGGCAGCGCCACGCCGGTGTCCGCCGCCAGCCTGACCAAGGTGATCGGCCTGGGCGCCCGGCGCGGTCAGTGGCTGATATTTTCTGCCGACGGCGAGCAGGCCGCTCAGGCGCTGGATGCCGTATGCCAGGCCGTCGACGACGGCCTCGGCGAGAAGGTTGCCCCGTTTGACGGCGGACGCGAAAGCGAGGCTCCCGCTGCCCACAACGCCAAGCCCGCCGCTGAGCCTCTGGCCGACGATACGCCGCACACCGGCGTGGCTGCATCGCCGGGGCTTGCCATCGCCCCGGTGTTCGTCATCCGCCCGCCCAACTTCGAATACCCGGCCGACGCCGACAACCCCGAGCAGGAAATCGCCCGCCTGCAGGCAGCGCTGAAAGAAGGCGCCGCCCAGCTCGAAACCCTGGTGCACAATGCCCCGGGCGGCGAAGTCGCCGACATTCTGTCCATGCACGAAGAAATGCTCGACGACCCGGAGCTCCACCAGGCCGCCATCGAAGCCATTCGCGAAGGGCGCTCGGCGGAGGCCGGCTGGTGGGAGGCCATCGATACCGCGGCCCACGCCCAGGAAATGCTTGCCGACCGCCTGCTGGCCGAGCGCGCCGCCGACCTGCGCGATGTCGGCCGCCGGGTACTGGGCGTACTGTGCGACGTCAAGCTGCCCACGGCCCCCGACCATCCGTATATTCTAGTGATGGACGATATCGGTCCGTCCGACGTGGCCCGTCTGGACACCTCGCGGGTGCGCGGCCTGCTGACCGTGCGCGGCGGCGCCACCGCGCACAGCGCGATTCTGGCCCGCGCCCTGGGTATTCCCGCGGTGGTGGGTGCCGGCGACGCCGTCATGGCGCTACCTGACGGCGGCATGATGATTCTCGACGGCGAGCGCGGCCGGGTCACGCACCAGCCGTCGGAAGACCGCCTGCAGCGTGCCGAGCAGCAGTTGCTGGATCAACAGCAGCGCGAAGCCGACGCCTGGAAAACCCGTTTCGAGTCCGCCCAGACCCGCGACGGCCACCGGGTAGAGGTCGCCGCCAACCTGGGCAATACCGCCCACGCCGACGATGCCGTTGAACGCGGCGCCGAAGGCGTTGGCCTGCTGCGCACCGAATTCCTGTTCATGGCTCACGCCAGCGCACCGGATCTGGCCACCCAGATCGATGAGTACCGCCAGGCGATTGACGCTCTCGGCGGCCGCCCGCTGGTGGCCCGCACGCTGGACGTCGGCGGCGACAAGCCGCTGCCCTACTGGCCCGTTCCCCAGGAAGACAACCCCTTCCTTGGCCTGCGCGGCATCCGTCTGGCGCTGACCCAGCCCGAGGTGCTGGAAACTCAGCTGCGCGCCTTATTGATGGCCGGCAAGGATAGCCCCTTGCGCATCATGCTGCCCATGGTCAAGGACATCGCCGAGTTCCGCGCCGCCAAGGCGATCTATGACCGGCTGCTGAGCGAGATTGCCCCGTCTCAGCGGGCCACCGACGTCCAGCTCGGCGTGATGATCGAGGTGCCGTCAAGCGCCCTGCTGGCGCCCACGCTTGCCGCCGAGGTCGATTTCTTCTCGGTGGGCACCAACGACCTGACCCAGTACACCCTGGCCATCGACCGTGGCCATCCGGAGCTTTCCGCCCAGGCCGACGGCCTGCATCCCGCGGTACTGCGCTTGATCCAGATGACCGTTGACGCCGCCCACGTCCAGGGCAAATGGGTGGGTGTCTGCGGCGAACTGGCCTCGGACGCCATGGCGGTGCCGGTACTGGTCGGCCTGGGCGTCGACGAGCTGTCGGTCAGCGCGCGCCAGATCCCGCTGGTCAAGGCGCGGCTGCGCGAGTTTGACCTTGCCGACGCCAAGGCCAGCGCCCAACTGGCCCTCGCTCAAGCCACCAGCGATGACGTGCGTGACGCGCTGGAGGCCCGCTGATGGCCCGCGTGCTGTGCATTACGCTCAACCCGGCGCTGGATCTGGCGTTCAGCCTGGATCAATTGACCCTGGGGGCGGTCAACCGCCCCCACCGCGCGCAGCTGGAAGCCGCGGGTAAAGGCGTCAACGTCGCCCGGGTGCTTGCAGGGCTGGGCCACGAGGTCACCGTCAGCGGGTTTCTGGGCGCCGCTAACGACGCGCCTTTCGCTCTGGCCTTTCAGAACGCCGCGCTGCGTGATGACTTTGTGCGCGTCGCTGGTGAAACGCGCATCAATGCCAAGCTTGCGGAACACAGCGGTCGCGTCACCGACATCAACGGCCCGGGTATGCCGATCGCACCGGCCGACCTTGAACGCTTGATGGCCAGGCTCGCTGCCCTGCTGCAAAGTGCGACCCCGCCGCACGCGGTGGTGGTAGCAGGCAGTCTGCCCCCCGGGCTCAGCCTGGAGGGTTTTCGCGCCCTGCTACGCCAGCTCAACGCCAGTGGCGTGCCGCTATGGGTGGACACCAGCGGCGACGCGCTGAGCGCCGCCATCGAGGTACATCCCAGCGCCGTCAAACCCAACGAGCATGAGCTTGCCGAGTGGGCGAGTACGCCACTTGACGGCATCAGCGCGCGCGCCCAGGCCGCCCGGCGGCTGCATGACAGCGGCGTGGATCACGCGCTGATCTCCGCGGGCGCCGATGGGGTGTTATGGGTCAATGCCCAGGGCATGTGGCAGGCGAAACCGCCCCCCGTCACCGCGACCAACACCGTGTGCGCCGGCGATACGTTCGTGGCGGGCATGCTCCACGGTCTGCTCAGCGGCCACGCCCCTGAACACGTCCTACGTTTTGCCACGGCGCTTTCCGCCGAGGCCGTTCGCCACGTCGGCGTGGGCACACCCCTCGCCGACGATTTTGATTCACTCCAACAACAGACCCGGGTACGGCGTCTTGACGACACCATCACCGAGGGAGCAACGCTATGAATGTCATTCTGATTACCGCCTGCCCCAGCGGCATGGCGACCACCTTCCTCGCCGCCAAACGGCTGGAGCAGGCCGCCGAGCGCCAGGGCTGGCACGTTCACGTGGAAATGCACGGTGAATTGGCACCGCTTCAGGCAGCGACCGCCGAGCAAATCGCCAACGCCGACCTGATCGTCGTCGCTGCGGACCATGTACCGGCCCCCGAGCGGTTTGAAGGCAAACGGCTTTATCAGGCGCCGATTGCCGAGGCGCTCCCCGACCCCGGCGGTTTTCTGGCCACGGCCAAGCGCGACGCACCGCTCTTTCAGGCGCCCGCCGCCGCGGCGACGAACACCGCGTCATCAGGCACCGCTGAAGGCCAAAAGATTGTTGCCGTCACCGCCTGCCCCACCGGCGTTGCGCATACGTTCATGGCCGCCGAGGCCCTGGCGGAAGCAGGCCGCGCCATGGGGCACGCGATTCGCGTGGAAACCCAGGGCTCGGTGGGCGCCCAGGATCAACTGACCGAGCAGGAAATCAATGATGCCGATGTGGTGGTACTGGCCTGCGATATCGAAGTCGACCCAACGCGCTTTGCCGGTAAACGGGTGTATCGCACCTCCACCGGCAACGCGCTGAAAAAACCGCGCCCCACCCTGGAAGCGGCCCTGGCCCACGCCAGCGTAGAAGACGGCAGCCAGGCCGAGGCCAGCGATCAGGGCAGCAAAAGCATCAAGGAAAAAGGCGTCTACAAGCACCTGTTGACCGGCGTTTCCTTCATGCTGCCGATGGTCGTGGCCGGTGGCCTGCTGATCGCGCTGTCGTTCGTGTTCGGCATCAATGCCGCCGAAGAAGAAGGCTCGCTGGCCGCCGCGCTGATGCAAATTGGCGGCGGCACCGCCTTCGCACTGATGATTCCGGTTCTCGCGGGTTATATCGCCTACTCGATTGCCGACCGCCCAGGTATCGCCCCCGGCATGATTGGCGGCATGCTGGCCGCGAACATAGGTTCCGGCTTTATCGGCGGCATTTTGGCGGGCTTTCTAGCCGGTTACGTGGCCCTGGCCGTTACCCGGTATGTCAAGCTGCCTTCCAGCGTCGAATCGCTCAAGCCGATTCTGATCATTCCGCTGATCGCCAGCCTGGTCACCGGACTGGTGATGATCTACATCGTCGGTGAGCCGGTGGCGGGCCTTCTCACTGCGCTGACCAGCTTCCTTGAGACCATGGGATCGACCAACGCCGTGCTGCTGGGCATCCTGCTCGGCGCGATGATGTGTTTCGACCTGGGCGGGCCGGTCAACAAGGCCGCCTACACCTTTGGCGTAGGCCTGCTGGCCTCGGAAACCTACGGTCCCATGGCGGCGATTATGGCGGCGGGCATGGTGCCCCCCATCGGCATGGGCATTGCCAGCTTAGTGGCGCGCAACAAATTCTCAGCGCCCGAGCGGGAGGCAGGTAAAGCCTCCTTTGTGCTGGGCATGTGTTTCATCAGCGAAGGGGCGATTCCGTTTGCTGCCAAAGATCCGCTGCGGGTGATTCCTGCGTGCATGCTGGGCGGTGCCGTTACCGGTGCGTTATCCATGCTGGTCGGCGCCAAGCTGATGGCGCCCCACGGCGGCATCTTCGTACTGCTGATTCCCAATGCCATCACCCCGGTATTCCTCTACCTGGGCGCTATTGTCATCGGCTCGCTGATTACCGGCCTGAGCTATGCCATGATCAAACGCGGCGCCACCCAGGTCGCCGTGGCGACCTGAACGGCAGCAAGGCGGGCGCCAGCCCGCCTTTTTATTGCTCATCCTGTCAGTTCTATTACCGTCGAGCGTGCTTTTATCCGCCGGCGGTTGCCACAGCACGCATTTTATGTAGTATTTTTACACACATAACATCAAGGCCTCCCGCCGACCTACAACAACGGATCTCTCTATGTTTCAGCTGACCCGCAGTGTGACGTGGCAGGCGCTCGAACGCCTGCGCGACAAAACCGCTAACGATCGCATTCGTGACTATTTCACCAATGACCCGCAGCGCTTTGACAAGATGAGCCTGCGGGTGGGCGGTCTGTTTCTCGACTACTCCAAGCACCACGTGTCGGATGACGTGCTGGCCAAGCTGATCGAGCTCGCCGACCACTCCGCCCTCGTCCAGCGCCGGGCACAGATGTTCTCGGGGGATATCATCAACGTCACTGAAGACCGTCCGGTTCTCCACACCGCGCTGCGCAACCTGAGCGATGAGCCGGTCTATGTGGACGGCGAAGACGTGATGCCCGAAATCACCCGCACCCGCGAGCAGATCAGGCTGTTTTCCGAGGCAGTGCGCAGCGGCGAGTGGAAAGGCTATAACGGCCAGCGCATCAAGGACGTGGTCAACATCGGCATTGGCGGCTCGGATCTGGGGCCCAACATGGCGGTACGCGCGCTATTGAAGTACCGCCATCCGGATCTGCATTTCCACTTCGTTTCCAATGTGGACGGCACCCATATCCAGAAAGTGCTGTCGCGGCTCGACCCGGCCACGACGCTATTTATCGTTTCCACCAAGACGTTCTCGACCCAGGAGACCCTGCTCAACGCCAAGACGGCGCGGCGCTGGTTCCTGGAAAACGCCGGTGAAGATGCGGACGTCGGCGCGCACTTCATTGCCGCCTCCACCAATCGCCGCGCGGCAATGGAATTCGGCATTCGTGAAGAGAACGTCTTCGAATTCTGGGCCTGGGTCGGCGGGCGCTACTCCATGTGGTCATCGATTGGCCTGCCCATCGCGCTTTCCATCGGTTTTGAAGGCTTTATCGAGCTGCTGGAAGGCGCCCACGAAATGGACCGCCACTTCATCGAAGCCCCCTTCTCGGAAAACATGCCGGTGCTGATGGCGCTGATCGGCATCTGGTACATCAACTTTATCGGCGCCGAAACTCAAGCCATCGTGCCTTACGACCAGGCACTGAACCAGCTGCCGTCGTTCCTCCAGCAGCTCGACATGGAATCCAACGGCAAGTCGGTGGACATCTTTGGCCACCCGGTCAACTACAAGACCGGCCCGATCGTATGGGGGCAGACCGGCTCCAACGGTCAGCACGCGTTTTTCCAGCTGCTGCACCAAGGCACCCGTTACGTGCCCATCGATTTCATTGCCTCGCTGAAGCCCGAACCCGGCGTCGAGGATCATCACTTCGCCCTGCTCACCAACATGCTGGCCCAGGCCAACGCCTTTATGGAAGGCAGCCAGGGAGACGCCAAGGAGCTCAGCCAGCACGATCCCTACAGCTGCCCCGGCAACCGCCCGTCCAGCACCCTGCTGCTGGACGAGCTGACGCCGAAGAACCTGGGCGCGCTGATCGCGCTCTACGAACACAAGGTGTTCGTGCAGGGCGTTATCTGGAACATCAACTCCTTCGACCAATGGGGCGTGCAGCTGGGCAAGCGCATCGCCGGCGAAATCAGCGAGCGCATCGACACCAACGCCGCCGACTTCGACGCCTCGACCCAGGGCCTGCTGGAGCTGCTACGCGGCCATTTCCCCGGCAATGGGGGAAACACAGAGACCGGCGACGATGCCCAGACCGAGAAAAAGCCCGCCAGAAAAAAGCGCTAGATTGTCGTAATAAAGCGTAGGCAAGCAAAACGCCTTGGCTTTCAGCCAAGGCGTTTGCGTTAAAGCCCGCGCTAGCCGCCACTGCGGTCGCACGAATGACCGACAAGCGCTATCGCAACCAATAAGCGGCCTTGCACGACGCACCAAACGCCATATACTGTATATATAGCCATATATTAGTGAGGTGGCCAATGGGGACGTCTTATCAAGCAAGCGGCTCGACCGTGCATAAAGGGCGTGGAGCGACGTACGACCCGCACAATCGTTTTGCGCCGACCCGCAGCGAGTCAGAGGACGACGGTTGGTGGCAGGAAGAAGCCGCCACGACCATCGCCACCGAAGTACGCGAGGAACCAAGCAAGAGCGCGCTTTCCTGGAACCGCTCGCCGGATCTGCCCTTTGATCGCTCGCTGAACCCTTATCGAGGCTGCGAGCATGGCTGCGTCTATTGCTATGCCCGCCCCTCCCACGCCTACTGGGATTTATCGCCGGGACTGGACTTTGAAACCAAGCTGATTGCGCGCAGCGGACTGGTTGAGCGGCTCACCGAAGAACTTTGTCATCCGAGCTATGTGTGCCGGCCCATCAACCTGTCGGGCAATACCGATTGCTACCAGCCGTTGGAAGCCAAGTACCAGACCACCCGGCACTTGCTGGAACTGCTCCAGCAATGCCGACACCCCGTCACCATCGTGACCAAAAGCAGCCTGATACTGCGCGACCTGGAATTGCTCTCGGAAATGGCCGAGCACCGACTGGTGCGGGTTTTCGTGAGCCTGACGAGCCTGGATGCCAACCTGAAACGCACGTTGGAGCCGCGCACGGCTTCACCCCAGGCGCGCCTGAAAGTCATCCGCGAGCTCAATACCGCCGGCATTCCCGTGGGCACGCTGGTCTCGCCGATTATTCCAGGGCTCACCGACCATGAGATCGAGCGGATTCTGGAAGCCGCCAGCCGCGCCGGTGCACGAACCGCGACCTGGATGCTGTTACGCCTGCCCCACGAAGTGGCACCGCTGTTTGAAGCCTGGCTGGGAGCCCATTACCCCGAGCGGGCCGCCAAGGTGATGAGCCTGATCCGCCAGTGCCGAGACGGGCAGAACTACGATGCGCGATTCGGCAAGCGCTTTCGCGGCGAAGGGGTCTTCGCCGAGTTGATCGCCCAGCGATTCAACCGCGCCAGCCGCCAGTGGAAGATGCAGCAGCGCACCGAGCAGGGCTTGAACACTCGGGATTTTCGCCCGCCCCGCGCGCAGGGCGATTTATTCATTTAGACTGGCGAGCGATACTTTTACTATGCAGAAGGATGCAAGATGTCCGCGCCGTTGAGCAAAACCAAATCCAGCTTTTATCGTCGCCTTTACGTTGCGTATTTGATCGATCAGGGAACCGCCAGCGTGCCTGCGCTCATCGAGGCCACCGGCATGCCGCGGCGTACCGCGCAAGATACCATCGCATCGCTCGCCGAGCTGGATATTGACTGTGTGTTCAGCAATGATGAGGGCGAACGGCACAACATCGGCCGCTATCAGATCAAGGACTGGGGCGCCATTGACCCCAGTTGGGTGAGCCGCCATGCATCGTATCTGCAGCAGGCATTAGGCTACGGTGACGCATAGACACGACCGTAAAGCCCGCGATCACGCCACGCTAACCTCATAACCGGTAAACTTACGCAGATTGATCACGCCGGTATCCAGCAGTAGATACTGGCCTTTAATCCCCTGCAAGATACCGCTGACCTCCGGCTGCTTGTCAAAGTTGTGCGAGACGATCTTTCCCGGAAAGGTCGTCACCGGATAGTGAAACGCATAATGCTGTGAATCCAGTTCGCGAATGGCATCCACGCCGTGCTCGCGTTTCAGCTGACCCAGGCCGCTGGCCGTTACGCTCATCAGGCGATCGCGTTCGGCTTTTAAATCAAGTGCCGCCACGTCACCCTTGAGCATGGCCCGCCAGTTGGTGCGATCGCCCACATGCTCCTTGAACAGCATTTCCACAAAGCCAGCCTGCTGGCGGGTATCGACTTCCAGAATCGGCAGCGCCTGGATCGCCCCCTGATCCAGCCAGCGGGTGGGCATCTGGGTCTTGCGTGTGATACCGACTTTCAATCCCGACGAGTTGGCCAGGTAAACGATATGCGGCTGGAAGCAATGCTGCTGCGCCCATTCGGGCTCGCGGCAGGTTCCCTGGAAATAGTGACAGGTCTCGGGTTTGACGATGCAGGTATCACACTGCGCCAGGCGCTTGAAACAGGGATAGCAGTAGCCCTGGGCAAAGCTCTTCTTGGTAGCCCGACCACAGTGGGTACAGGCAATCGCCCCGCTCCAGCGTAGCTGTAACGGAGCGCCCAGCCGTTCGTTCAGGTCAATGCGGTGGTCCCCGGCGCGCAGCTGGTAGCTGACGGGCTGCGCCTGGGAGGCGCCCGGCACGACGGCCATCTTGCGCAGACAGCCTTGGACGAGGGCCTCAGTCACGCGCGGCGTCCTTGGCAAGACCGGCCATCTCGGGCGAGACACCCTGCCCCGTCGCCCCGGCGCCGCAGGTACGCTGTTCCAGGTAGCCCACGCGGTTTTCTTCAGGCACGTTGTTTTCCGCCTCGAAGCGCATTACCGCTTCCAGGCAGAGCTCGGTCTGCTCGTCCGTCAGGCGGCGTCCGTCCGGCCATTTGCGTAACGACACGGCCTGCTTGAGGCTTTCGTAAATCGCCGGGGTCATCTGTTGAATCATTCTGTCGAAGGTCATGTCGCTCATGCCAAGCTCCTCAATTAAGACCGTAAACGCCGCACACTATAATACCAGCCAGTGACCAGGCCGACGACCAGCCCACCCAGATGGGCCTCGTTGGCCACATTGCCGAAGCCAACCAGTCCCGCCATGTCGGTCATGGTAAATACCATCCAGCCCAGCATGAAGACGACGAGCATTTGCGGGACAAAAAACCCACTGCCCGGCACGCGACGCGACATCAGCCATACGTGACCAAGCAAGGCGTAAACCACCCCGGACATGCCGCCGAACAACACCGTGCCGGTGGCGTACTGCGCGAGATTGGCCAGCACGCCCGCCAAAACCACCAGCAAGAGCAGCGTGCGTCCGCCCTGCAAGGCTTCCACCTGGCGACCGAAATACCATACCCACATCAGGTTGAAGATCAGGTGCATCCAGCCAAAATGCAGAAAAGCCGGTGAGAGCAGACGCCAGACCTGGCCGCTGGCCAACGTATCCACCAATGAACCGTACGACAGCTCGCCGCCGACAATACCGATCGGCACGATCGTAAGAGCCACGACCATCAAGTCGCCGAACACGCCCATCAAGGCAAAAATCACCAGGCTTATCGCCACCAAGGCCACGGTAACCGGCAGCTGCTTGAGCATGGCAAACAGCGCTGGGGTCTGCCCCGGTGAGGCATGCTCGGCAAGCTCGAGGGGGTCGCCCTGCTGCCAGCGTGCTACCAGCGCCAGCAGTGCGTCACGTTGACCCGGGTCGGCAATCCAAAGCACCTGGCCATCATCTTCAACGGTGATCCGGTGCCCGATCCGGTATCGCCAAAGCGCCTTGCGCAACGCCTGGGTATCCGCGTCGGGGGGTAAACGCATCACTGGGTGCATAGCTTTCCCTCATGGTAACCGTGTCGGCGTGACGACGCGTTCAATACAACACGCACAGCGTGCCAATAAACTGACTGGCATTTCCAGCAAAAAAAACCGGCGGTAGGGGCCGCCGGGCAAATAGCAAGGGATCATTCAAGGGAACACCTATTCTGACGGGCGGCGGTGGGGTTAGTTCATATGTTTTGCAAAAATTATGTAACGCATTGTATACAATGCATAAGCCCGCTTAATCATCGTCATCCAGCGGCCTGTTCAAAACGTTTTGCTCATCTCTATCTACCTGAATCCATAAAAAATGATCAGCGTTCAAGCGCTCTTCGCCCTGCCAGCGATAAGCCACCAGGCGGCCATACTTCACGGCGCTGTAATCCAGACAGGCGATATTGCCGGTCGGCAGTGCGGGAATGCCTTCACACCAGTAGTGGCCCACAAACAGAGGCGGCTGATCCGGCCCGTAGTAGCTCAGCTGGCGGCGCTCTTCAGCGGTAAGCGGTCGCCGCTCCAGATCACCGGGCAGATTATCGGGCTGGAAGGCAACATCTCCCCAGCACTGCGGCGATGCCGCCCAGAAGTGGGTGCGAAAGCTGCGTCGGGTAAACCCGTCTCCCGAGTGGATCGCCACGTTATGGGGCAGCTGCAGGTGACTGCCCCGTGTCAGCCGATCCAGAATGCGATACGCCTGGGTCGACGGGTTCGTCGACGCCACCAGAAAGGCGTCATCCAGACAGCCGTCCGGGTGCTGCCCCTTGAATTGCGCAACCAGATCATGATCCCAGCAGGCGTGTACCACGCGTATACCGTCCTGCTCAATGAACAGCGGCATCGTCTTGAACCAGGCAAGGGTATCTTCCCATTCGTTGGTGTGGTCGCGATACTGATCAAGGGTATCCTGGATGATGCGGTTATGGCGCGGCGTATGCTCGCGCAGCCAGCGTTTGTCGCTACCCGGCGGTGCGGGATGGGTATACGCCAAGGCATTGTATTCATGGTTGCCCATGACGATCTGGGCTTCACCCGATTCGACCATTCGCCGGGCGATGGTCACGGCCAGCCGGATACGTGGCCCGCGATCAATAAGATCCCCGAGGAAAATCACTCGACGTCGCGGGTGGCGATACACGCCGCCACGTTGCCGGTAACCCAGCTTCTCGAGGAGCGCGGCGAGCGTGGCGCCGCATCCGTGGACGTCGCCAATCAGGTCGTAGCCTTCAATCCCCCGCCTGGCAGTCATTCGATTGGCCATGCTCAGTCTCCCAACCGGTTGCTCCAGCCGAGCTTGCTACGCAACACCTCATAGAAATTGTGCCCAATGGGGTGAACCAGCTGAACCCGTTCTGGCTTGCGCGTAATGACGACGACATCATCCGGCTTGGCGACCGAGCGTGTCTGCCCGTCGCAGCTGACGTGGGGGTAGGACTGGTTAGTTTCGCCGATGTGCAAGCGGATCTCGCTGGCCGCATCGATCACGATGGGCCGGCTGGAAAGCGTGTGGGGGAACATCGGCACCAGAGTCACCACATCCAGCTTGGGATGCATGATCGGCCCACCCCCGGATAACGCATAGGCGGTCGACCCCGTGGGGGTGGCGATAATCAACCCGTCGCTGCGCTGGCTGTAGACGAACTGGCCGTCAATAAACAGCTCGAACTCGATCATGCGCACCGCTTTGCCCGGGTGGACGACCACTTCATTGAGCGCTTCGCCAGACCCCACCATCACCCCGTTGCGGTAGAGGGCCATATCCAGCAGGAAGCGCTCTTCACGCTCGAACTCACCGGCCAGTACTTCGCTGACGCGGGTTTCCAGTTCGTCCGGGGAGATATCGGTCAAGAAGCCCAGTCGCCCACGATTAACCCCCAGAATCAGGGTTCCGCTGCGGCACAGGGTACGAGCAGCGCCCAGCAGGCTTCCATCACCGCCGATCACGATCACCAGATCACACAGCTCGCCCAGGGCACGACGGCTGGCTTCGGGCTGGCCGTGGTGAGGAATCACCGTGGCCGTACGGTCTTCGACGAGTACGCGATAGCGATGCGCGACCAGATAGTTGACCAAGCGCTGCAGCGAGTCGACGACTTTATCACTGCCCAGTCGGCCAATTAACCCGATGGTGTTAAATGGCCGCCGTGAGTCCTTTGGCGTATTCGATGGCACAGCAGCTTCCTGAACATGAGGGGGCGTGAGCCCACTCGGATAAGATAGACGCATTATGGCGAGAGGACACCGCCCGGGCAAACCCTAGGCAGGCTGCATACGCTGACGCTGGCGCCACCAGTGATTCAGCCACAGCGAGGCCGCCATGATAGCAGCCCCCAGCAGCAGCCGGGACAGCTCGGCCTCGCGGTTCCAGATCAGCAGATTGACGGCCAGACCCGCCGGAATCAGCGCATTGTTCATGATCGCGAGCGTGCCCGCATCCACCCGGGTTGCGCCCTGATTCCAGGCAAAATAACCCACGCCGGAGGCCGCAAGTCCCAACCATGCAAGCACGCCCCACTGCACGCCGGTGGTTGGCAAGGCGGCACTATTACCAAAGAGCAGGAATACCGGTAGCGCAATGACCAAGGCGCCGATGAAAAACCAGCCAAACACGTTGTGCCAGGGTAAGTCGGCGGGCAGATCCGCGGCGAGGCGACGATAACCCACTTGCCCGATGGCGAAGCACAGGTTGGCGCCCTGAACGACCAGAAACCCCATCCAGAAGCCACTGTCGACGCCGTCGTAGCGAATCACCGCCGCGCCGACCACCGCCAGCACCGCGCTCAGCAGATAGATGGGGGTAAAACGGCCAAACATCAGGTCATCGAGCAGGGCAATGTAGATGGGCGTAAAGATGGTAAACAGCAGGACTTCCGGCACCGATAGCAATACAAACGACTGGTAGAAGAAGGTATACATGATGCCGAGCTGCACCGCCCCAAGCGCCATCAATGCCAGGCGCTGCTTGCCTTGTAAAAGACGCGGCCGCAGGAACGGCAGAAACACCAGCGTGGCAAGGCCGACCCGCAGCAGTACCGCGAAATAGCTATCGACCTGGCCCGCGAGGTAGACACCGATCAATGAAAAGGAGAACGCCCACAGCACGGTGACACCGACAAGATACGCCATCGTAAACCCCGGTTATTATAAAAAGTTAACCGTAATTATACGTAGCGTGGCGGCGTTGCCAATGGCCGATCAACGAAAACCCGCCCTCGGCACGAACTGACAAGCGCTCGATGCCCGTTAGAGACACTTGGGTCACTGTCGGCGAAGCCATACCAGCGCGAAGGCCACCCCCGGCAGCCAGACACAAAGGGTCAGCAAGGTGGCGATGACAATGCGCCGTGACCCGCCGCCGGTGAGCGCCACCGCCAAGGGCGGAAACAGCACGGCCAGCGCAAAATACGCTGCCTTGACCGACGACGGCATGGCCGTCAACGGGGGTGGTTCGTCGCTGGGCGACGCCTGGGCTGGCTTTTCAGGAGTAAAGTGTTCAACGCTATTATCGACCTTGGGTGTCGCCTTTGGCGATCCCGGCTTGTCAGCCGTCGCGGTGCGATGGGCGTCCTTGTCGATTTTCTGGGTGATCTCGTCGGCTTCCGGCGCCAGGTCGTCGTGATAGCGCTCCCACTCCTCCCAATCATGCGGGGTGCCCGACTTGGGGCGCTGGTGCCCGGCTCCCCGAGCCCGCTCCCAGGCTTTCTCTTCCAGGGTGTTGGGGCGGTCGGCGTCACGCTCTAGCGGCACGCCCTTGCGATTCAGATATTCACGTGCGTCCATATTGTCTCCTCCCCTTCATCATTGGGGTTATCCGCGCAGATTAAAGGCAGCCCTGCGATGTCCGCTACGCTTAGTAGGCGCTTTTAAACCGTTGAATGGCCTTGATGGATGATCATCGCATCTGCAGGTGAATCACCTAAAGTGAAGAGAGCGACGGTTCATTAAACGTTCGCCACGCTCACGCCAAAGGAGAGCCACCATGTCAAAACCTACGCCTCACACCGTGCGCGATATCATGTCCCGGGATTGTTATCGCGTATCGCCGGAGATGTCGATCACGACGCTGGCCCAGGGACTTGCCCTGCATCGCCTGCCCGGCGCACCAGTGGTGGATCGTCACGACAACCTGATCGGATTTATCTCCGAGCAGGATGTCTTGGGGCGCGTGCTCGACAGCATTTACCATGACGATGAGGCGCCTCTGGTCAAGGAAATGATGCGCAATGAAGTGCTCAGCGTTACCCCTGCCAAAAGCATTACCGACCTGGCCCAGGAAATGCTTGGGGCAAAACCCAAGATCTACCCGGTAGTCGAACAACGCCGCCTGGTAGGAATTGTCACACGCCGGGATATCCTTGTCTCGCTGCTGACCATTCGTCGCCACTGAAATAGTCCGACACAGTGGGCCAAGTGTCTTCACGCTCCGAATGCCATGCAAAAAAAAACCGCTGCTCATGGAGCAGCGGAAGCAAGGGATCAAAACAATAAACTAAGCAACACCATTAACGACTGCTATCGCTGCATTGCTTGTACTTACTCTGACACGCTGTTCAGAAAAAGTTCGTTAATCAGCAAAATTTTCGTATCAAACGCCGTGAGCGGTATACTGAACGCCTGAAATTCTGGCGCTCAACCCCGGGAGCACGGCATGGCACTTTATCTTTTGGTATTTGGGGTGTGTTTTCTGGTGATCGGCAGTGTCATTGCGGTACTGATGAGCTCGCGCACGCCCAGATACCGCACCGAGCCGAAAGACCTTCTGGCGCTTTTCGACAAGGCGCTGGCCAGCCAGGTGAGCGAAACCGAGTGGAATGCCCTGATTGGCTATCCCATCCGGCATGACGACTACCTGGAGGGCGTTCGTCGACGCGCTTCCCACTTGATGGATGAACACGGCCGGCACTGGCAAATTGCCCAGGGAAAGCCCCTGCTCAGCGCCGAAGGGCAGGCCGAGCTGAAGGCACTGCGCGACCATCTGGCCGCCCATACCGCCCTCCATGCACGATAACGCCGGTGGCGACGGAGACTCCCATGCCCAGCACCATTCGTCGAATCCCCCTGGAAAGCGCAACGCTCCATCACTCTCACGACTTTCATCAGATCGTGATCACCCTGTGCGGCACGTCAGACTTTGAAATAGAAGGACTTGGCGGCCGAGTCAACGCGTTCTCTGGCTGTATCGTGCCGGCCAATCATGAGCACTACTATTCGGGCAGCGGCTATAACCGCCAGTTGATTCTGGATCTGCCCGAAGATGCTCCGGCGCTCACCGGTGAACAGCGCGAACTGGTGGCCCTGTTCGATGCGCCGCGCTTCTTTGCCCTGGATGACTCGCTGCGCCATTTCCTGGCGTTCATGGAAAGTGAACTGGCTCAAACCGCTCACACGCCCGCGACCTCCTTCCAGCACGATCGTCTCGCCGCCACCTTTTTGGGGGCGCTGAAGGCGCGTCTGGGCCAACAGACCAGCCCGCCGACGCGGCGCCTCAATATTGGCCATCTGGATCGCTATATCCAGCAGCATCTGGCCGACGACCTGCGGGTGGCCGACCTTGCCAGGCTGGTCTGCCTGAGCGAAGCCCACTTCTCTGAGCGCTTTCGCAAGCAGACAGGCCTATCGCCTTGGCAGTACGTGAAGCGCCAACGGCTACACGCGGCCCACCAGCTTGTCGTGCAGAGTCATCTATCGCTCACCGATATTGCACTGCAGACTGGTTTTGCCAATCAAAGCGCCCTTTCCCACGCCTTTCGCCGCGGTTATGGCCTCTCTCCCCGCCAGCTTCGCCAGACACATTCGCCCATCGGCGCGTTGAAAAAGCGCCCCTCCGGCTCCCTGGCAGAGCCTGTCAAACTCAACTAAAGTCTAAAAACTAGTGAACTTGCCACGAAATTGACACGTTTTTCCGCGAAACCGGCATACACCAACCGCTAGTGCGCTCTACATTCGAGCGTTAGCTCAGGCTTAACGTCTGTTACCCATCTGTTCCGACTTTGGGGGGCTTCGATGCTCAACGCCAATACTCTGCGTGACCCGGCCATCTGGCAAACCGACCTCGACACTTTGCTGACCCGCGTCAGCGAGCATTATGTGGTCGATGAAGAAAGCTTCGTTGGCGAATTGATGACACTGCTCGACGTTGACCGCGACGATTTCAACCGCATCGAAGCCAATACGGCGGCGCTCGTTCGTGACGTGCGCAAGATGGACACGGCCGTCGACACCATCGACGAACTGCTTCAGCAATACAGCCTGGATACCCACGAAGGGCTGATGCTGATGTGCCTGGCCGAGGCCATGCTGCGCATTCCCGACAAGGCGACCGCCGATGCGCTGATTGAAGACAAGCTGGGCCCGGCCGACTGGCAGTCCCACGTCGGCAAGAGCGAGTCGTGGATGGTCAACGCTTCCACCTGGGGCCTGCTGATGACGGGCCGCGTCCTGAAAATGGATCACCCCCGCGAAGGGCAGCCTGCAAACTTTATCAATCGCATGGTCAACCGCATGGGCGAACCGGTCATTCGCCGCGCAATGTATGAAGCGATGAAGATCATGGGCAAGCAGTTTGTCCTGGGCCGCGACATTAGCGAAGCCATCAAACGCTCCAAGCCGCTGTTCAACAAGGGCTACACCTACTCTTACGACATGCTCGGCGAAGCGGCTCGTACCCAAGACGACGCGAAGCGCTATTTCGACGATTACGCCCGTGCCATCGACCAGGTGGGCAAGGCGTGTCAAAGCCTGGGTGACAAAACCCCGTCGCCGTCGATCTCGATCAAGCTCTCCGCGCTTCATCCTCGTTATGAATTCGGCCGTCGCGAGCAGATCCTCGCCGAGCTGGTCGACACCGTCGTGCAGCTGGTATCTCGAGCCCGCAAGCTGAACGTTGCCGTCACGATTGACGCCGAGGAAATCGATCGCCTCGAGCTGTCGCTGGAAGTCTTTCGTGCGGTTTATGAAAGCGATGCCGCCAAGGGCTGGGGTCACTTCGGGCTGGTCGTTCAGGCGTACTCAAAGCGTGCGCTGCCGGTACTGCACTACGTCAATCGCCTGGCGGAACAGCAGGGCGACGAGATTCCGCTGCGTCTGGTGAAAGGCGCCTACTGGGATACCGAAATCAAGGAATCCCAACAGTTGGGCGTCGAAGGCTACCCGGTATTTACCCGCAAAGCCGCGACCGACGTCGCCTACCTGGCCTGCGCCCAGTTCTTGCTATCCAGCGACACCAAGGGACGTATTTTCCCGCAGTTCGCGACCCACAACGCACACACGGTCACCACTATTCTGGAACTGGCCAACCACGACAGCCGTCCGTTCGAATTCCAGCGTCTGCACGGCATGGGCGAGGCGCTTTATGACGCGGCGCTCGAGCGCGCCCCGCAGGGTACCTACTGCCGCATTTATGCTCCGGTGGGTGCGCATAAAGACCTGCTGCCCTACCTGGTACGCCGCCTGCTCGAAAACGGCGCCAATTCCTCGTTCGTGCATCAGCTTGTCGACCCGGACGTGCCGATTGAATCCCTCTGCGAACACCCGGTGGACACGCTCCGCCAGCAGCCGTCACTCGCCAACCCGCTCATCCCCATGCCCCGGGATATCTACGGGAAACAGCGGCTCAACTCGCGCGGCGTTAACCTGAATATCCGCAGCCACTTCTATCCGCTCAAGGACGCCATGGCGGCTTTCATGGATAAGCAGTACCCGGCCAAGCCGCTGCTCGCCTTCAACGTCGAAGACGACGCCGCCAACACGCATCAGGTCACCTCGCCCTACGATCGCCGCAAAACCGTGGGCAGCGTGCAGTGGACCAGCAAGGATCAGGCCGCCAAGGCAGTGGATGCCGCCTGGCAAGCTTTCCCCCGCTGGGAGGTCACACCAGTAGCCGAGCGCGCCGCCATTCTGCGCCGCCTGGCCGATCTCATGGAAACGAACATGCCGGAGCTCATGACTCTCTGCTCCCGGGAAGGGGGCAAGCTGCTCACCGACGGCGTGGACGAAATCAGGGAAGCGGTGGATTTCTGCCGCTACTACGCCATGCGCGCGGAGGCCTCGTTTGGCGAACCGGTTGAGTTACCCGGCCCCACCGGTGAATCAAACCGTCTGATGATGAGCGGCAAGGGCGTGTTTGCGGCGATCAGCCCCTGGAACTTCCCGGTGGCGATCTTCTGCGGTCAGGTGGTGGCGGCAGCCGTGGCGGGTAACACCGTGCTGGCGAAGCCCGCCGAGCAGACCTCCATCGTTGCCCACCGGGTCATCGAGCTGCTTCATGAGGCCGGCATGCCCCGCGACGTCGTCCAGCTGTTACCGGGCGACGGCCCCACCGTGGGTAGCGTACTGACCTCCGACCCGCGGATCACCGGTGTGGTATTCACCGGCGGCACCGATACGGCACAGATCATCAATCGCGCGCTGGCGGCACGGGAAAACGCCCCGCTGCCCACTCTGATCGCCGAAACCGGCGGTATGAACGCGATGATTGTCGACTCTACCGCGCTGCCCGAGCAGGTCGTCGTGGACGTGATCCAGTCAGCCTTCCAGAGCGCCGGGCAGCGCTGTTCTGCACTGCGCGTCCTTTACCTACAGGATGACGTCGCTGACCGTGTCATCGAGATCCTCAAGGGGGCGATGGACGAGTTGCGTATCGGCGATCCCCGCGACCTGGGCACCGATGTCGGGCCGGTTATCGACGAAGATGCCCGCAAAGGCCTGCTTGAACATATCGACAAGCTCAAGGCTGAAAATCGCCTGGTCGCCGAGACACCGATGGCTGCTGAGCATACACAGGACGGCACTTTCGTGGCGCCGGCCGCCTTTGTCATCGACAGCATCGACGCGCTCACCCGCGAGCAGTTCGGCCCGATCCTGCACATCGTGCGCTACAAGGCCAGCGAGCTGGACAAGGTCATTAACGACATCAATGGCCGCAACTATGGCCTGACGTTTGGCGTGCACAGCCGTAACGAGTCCTTTGCCACCGAGATCGCCCAGAAGATGCGCGTCGGCAATGTCTACATCAACCGCAATATCATTGGCGCCGTGGTCGGGGTTCAACCCTTCGGTGGCCAAGGACTGTCGGGCACCGGGCCGAAAGCCGGCGGACCGAATTACCTGCTGCGGTTTGCGACCGAGAAAACCATCACCAATAATACCGCCGCCCTGGGCGGTAACGCGTCGCTATTGGCGCTGGGCGATGAGTAGCCACTCATTACATCGATGACCTGAACGCCTGACAAGGAAACGACTGATGGGGAACAATAATAGAGGGATCGCCGGTTGTGCGCTCCACCTGGGGAACGCTGCGCACCGCCGTGCCAACACCTGCGCTGGGAACATCACCGCCAGGCACTCTCCGGGGCGCCTGGCGTGAATGCGAACCGGGGTGACAACAACAAGACTGCGCCGCTGCCAACGGATCGTTGGTAAGCGCATCAACCTGTCGGCGCTACGCCCGACTCAATAACTAAGAAACAGGAGACGTTTTTATGGCCATTGGCGTTTGGATCAGCCTTATAGCTTACTTTGTGCTAATGATCGGCATCGGCCTCTATGCCATGCGCAAAGCCACTTCCACCTCCGAAGACTACATGCTGGGCGGCCGAACCCTCAGCCCCAAGGTCGCGGCGCTGTCAGCAGGCGCATCGGACATGAGCGGCTGGCTGCTGCTGGGTTTGCCCGGGGCCATGTTCGTGTCGGGCCTGGGGTCGGCCTGGATCGGTATCGGTCTGTTCGTCGGCGCCTTCTTCAACTGGGTGCTGGTCGCACCCCGGCTGCGTGAACAGACGGTTCACTACGGCAATGCGATCACCATTCCGGCCTTCCTGGCTAATCGATTCCCGACCCGTTCACTCTCCCTGCGCACGGTGTCGGCCATCGTTATCGTGATCTTCTTCTCGGTCTACACGGCATCAGGCCTAGTAGCCGGCGGCAAGCTGTTTGAAAGCGCCTTTGCCGGGATCGTCAACATAGGCGGCATGAGCGACTACGGGGCGGGCGTGCTGATCACCCTGGGCGTCGTACTGGTTTATACCGTGGTCGGCGGCTTCCTGGCGGTCAGCATGACCGACTTCGTGCAAGGCTGCATCATGATGCTGGCGCTGGTGATCATGCCGGCAGTGGTACTCTTTGGCGAAGGCGGCGGCGGCTACAGTCAGGCGTCACAAACCCTTAATGAAGTCGATCCCACGCTGCTGTCGTGGACGGAAGGATTGACCTTTATCGGCTGGCTGTCTGCGGTCACCTGGGGGCTTGGTTACTTCGGCCAGCCGCACATCATCGTGCGCTTCATGGCGATCCGCACGCTCAAGGATGTGCCGATTGCCCGCAACATCGGCATGAGCTGGATGGCCATCTCGCTAATCGGTGCGGTATCGCTGGGTATTTTTGGTCGCGCCTATGCGGTTCGCAACGGCATGAATGTCGAAGACCCGGAAACCATCTTCATTATCCTGGCGGAGCTGCTGTTCCACCCGCTGATCACCGGCTTCCTGTATGCGGCACTGCTGGCGGCGGTCATGAGCACCATTTCAAGCCAGCTCCTGGTGGCGTCTTCGTCGCTGACCGAGGACTTCTATCGCCTCTTCCTGCGTAAAGAAGCCACGGACAAGGAGTGCGTGAACGTGGGCCGTGTCAGCGTCGTCCTGGTGGGCTTAATCGCCGCCGTGATTGCGTCGGATCCGGACTCCCAGGTACTCGGGCTGGTCAGCAACGCCTGGGCAGGCTTCGGCGCCGCCTTCGGCCCGCTGATCATCCTCTCGCTGATGTGGTCGCGCACCAATGGCGCTGGCGCCATTGCCGGCATGGTCGTGGGTGCCGCCACCGTCATGATCTGGATTGCCCTGGGCTGGAACGCATCCTTCATGGGTGGCCCTGGCGTGTACGAGATCATTCCTGGCTTCATCGCGGCCTTCATTGCCATCCTGGCGGTAAGCAGCGCGACGGCCGATGCCGGTGAATACCAGCATATTGCTCGCTAACAGCGTATCAATAGGCTAGCCATCTAGCCGGTAGGCTGACCCTGAGGCCTTCCCTTGACAGATACATCGTCACGGGGAGGCCTCTTTCGTTTGTGCGGGACGACCAGCGCCCTCCTGTGGCGGCCTTCTCCGATCTATACTGCCTTGCCCTGGATCAATATCCCGCCCGACGCGCTTCGTTAGACTGTTGGTGTCGTCGAGCAGCCAGTGAATGGCCGCTCAGTTTGCAACCAGGAGTGAACCCATGCGCCACATCAATTCTCGCCAGCTTGTCGCCCTTGGCCTCTCAACCGCCATGCTTGCCTTCAGCAGTGTCAGCCTTGCCTATGGAAAAGGTGATGTCTACACCCGCCTTGGTATCGCCAAGGTTGCGCCCACCAGTGATAACGGCGAGCTGCTGGGCGGCGCGGATGTCCATGTGGATTCGGAAAGTGGCCCCGCCTTCACGCTGGGCTACCGTTTTCATGACCACGTCGGTATTGAACTGCTGGCGGCTCTGCCGTTCGAGCACGATCTCCAGGTCGATGGCGTTACCAACGGCTCGACCAAGCACCTTCCGCCCACGCTGACCGTACAATACTATCCTTTCGGTGGCAGCGATGCCCGCGTTCAGCCCTACCTGGGAGCGGGCATCAACTACACGCACTTTTCCGACGAAAAGACCGATATCGGGGCCTCGCTGTCGCTGGAAGACTCATGGGGAATGGCGGGGCAAGTCGGCGTTGACCTGCTGATTGACGAACACTGGGCGCTGAACGCGGCTGCCTGGTATATCGATATCGACAGCGATGCCACGATCAACGGCGCGTCCGCCGGTAGCGTGGAAATTGATCCCGTCGTGGTCATGGGCGGGGTCAGCTACCGTTTCTAGATAGACAGGTCGCGTCCCCTTACCACCATCGCCCTCTGGTAACCACCAGGGGGCGATGTCATTAGTTATTGGTAACCAGTTGATCGATCCGCTCGACGGCCCTGACCACCAGCAGATGATCGCTGGCACGCACGTTTTCCTGCTTAAGGTGTTCTGCAATGGCTGGGGCCACGTCACACTGGGCGGGCAACGCCCCGCCGGCGTCGGCTAGCGCATACAACCGGGCAATGAACACGAAACGCAGCCATTGAAGTAACGACATGGTGTCGATACAGAACGGCTGCTGACTCGTGAACGCCGACGCGTCGGGTGTCGGCATGCGCCAGAGATTGGCGGCCTTCAGGGTAGCTTCAAGCTCGAGAAGCGCGGTATGAAGCTGTTGATGGACGCTCATAAACCACCTACGTTAGTTCTGAAATATGGACGAGTATTATCCCAACTCTATCACCGAGTTGCCACACGTCCACCGACATGCCGTTGTTATTCACAGATACACAGAAAACCTGCAAGAGACTGTGGATAAGCTATGGAAAGGTGTCGCAGCCGCGTTCCCCATGCGGGTTGCCGGTGACTGTTTAATTTTTAACCAGACAGTAAAAAAGGCGTGATATTATCAATGCCTACGGCTGACAGGCTGCTATCCGCAAGGTAGAGTGCAGGCTTGCAATGGGAAAGGACGTTATGCAACCAATTCGCACCCTCGACGAGTTCTTTCAGCGCAGCGGCGCCAGCGTGTCGTTCTATCATATGGGGCGTCATGTGACGGCGTGCCCGAACGATGCGCTGCGCCAGCTGGAAAACACGCAAAGCCCGTGGCCTGCTCCCTGGCAAGGCCAGGCGCGCCTTGCCATCGTGTTTCGACTTGGGGATATGCCGGAGCCGGCAATCTGGTTCCTGGCCCTGCCGCTGGATGAAGAAGGCCACCTGGTGCCCGCCCAGCGTGACGCCTTTCTGAACCGGCTGCTCGAGACCCTCGGCCGCAACGTCAATCAGTTGGGCCAGGAAAGAGCCTCGGACGTTGACAACCTGATGCAGGACAACCCGCTCGCCTTTACGCCGAGCGTTCACTTTCAGGCAATGCTCAATGCCCGCGCCACCCACGATCTGGGCCTGCCCGCGAGCCGCCACCTTGCCGCCGTGGAAACCTACCTGCGCCACCCTGATACCATGGACTGGCAGCAGTTGGGCCTCCAGGGGATTGCCGACGCCGCAGTGCGCCTTGACGACGACCTGGCGGCACAGATGGCAACGCTGGTAGCGCGCACCCTGCCTGGCGTGGTTCAGACATTCTGCTACTGCCTGGAACACCAGGCACTGCCTGAGGGTCTGGTGAACGCACTTCGCGATCGCGGCGAGCAGGCAAGGGTCGAGGGCGACCTGGAAACACTCTGCGCCTGCGTACGCGCGGTGGGCGCCACTCCGAGCCCTATCGTCGGCGATTGGTACAGTCAGCTATTGCACGACGATACAGCCTGTGGCCCCGACGTGCTGGCCGCGATGGCAGGAAGAGGTTGGGCGCATCTGGAAGACGGCGAACGTCTGCCACTGTTTTTGACACGCCTGGCGGATGACACGCGCACCGATTTCATTGCCGTGGTAAAAGACCTGGCGCTGATTCCCCGGCTACGCTTACCCTTACTGATGGCGCTGCGTGACGCGCCTGAGGCGTCCACGATCAGCGCTCGCCTGGCCGACCTGACGGCAAGATAGCGGCGAACCCTTGGTTTGATTATCGAAGACGCATAAGGAAAGCCCGATTGATGCGAGGCACACGCCCATCGGTCACCGACTTCCTAAGGAGTGGTTGTGAAAGAACTCCCTTACCAGGCCAAAGCAGTGATTGGCCGCCGTGAAATGGTCTTTTTGCCGGACCTGGCGCTTCATCTGTGCTGCAAGGCTGACACGGGCGCGCGTACCTCGGCCCTGCACGCCGAGGAGATTGAAACTCATGAAGACGAGCAGGGTCAGCTTTGGGTCAGCTTCATTACCCATAGCGGCGGGCCGGAAACCCCGGCCCACCGTCTCAAGGTGCATCTGCACGATCGTCGCCGCGTGACCAGTTCGAACGGTCATGCCGAATGGCGTTACGTGATCCGTACCCCGATGCGCCTGGGGGATCTCAACTTTCCGGTTGAGCTTTCCCTGACCGACCGCAGCAACATGCGTCACCCCATGCTGCTGGGACGCCGCGCCATGCGCCGTTTGCTGGTGGCCCCCGGGGCGGCGTTCTTACACGGCGAACCCTAAGGTTCCACGCTATTTTTTCCACGACGCCCCTCGACTAGGCTTGGAGTTTCGCATGCATATTGCTTTGCTTTCCCGTAATCGCAACCTCTACTCTACGCGCCGCCTGGTGGAAGCGGCAGAAGGTCGTGGACATACGGCGCGGGTGGTCGACACCTTGCGCTGCTACATGAGCATCGCCTCCCACCATCCTTCGATTCACTACAAGGGGGAAGAAATCGAGCCGTTCGATGCGGTCATTCCCCGCATCGGCTCTTCGGTGACCTTCTATGGCTGCGCGGTACTGCGCCAGTTCGAAATGATGGGCACCTATGTGATCAACGATAACGTCTCGATTACCCGCTCGCGGGACAAGCTGCGCTCGTTACAGCTCCTGTCACGCAAGGGACTGGGCCTGCCGATCACCGGCTTTGCGCACTCCCCGGACGATATTCCTGACCTGATCACCATGGTAAAGAGTGCCCCGTTGGTCATTAAACTGCTGGAAGGCACCCAGGGAATCGGTGTGGTGCTGGCGGAGACCAACCAGGCCGCCGAATCGGTCATTCAGGCCTTCATGGGCATGAAGGCCAACATCATGGTGCAGGAGTACATCAAGGAAGCCCGTGGGGCCGATATCCGCTGTTTCGTGATCGGTGATAAAGTCGTGGCCGCCATGAAGCGCCAGGCGGCTGACGGTGAATTCCGCTCGAACCTGCACCGCGGCGGCACCGCCAGCGTCATTCGCATCACGCCTGAAGAGCGCTCCACCGCCATCCGCGCGGCCAAGGCCATGGGGCTGAGAGTCGCCGGGGTGGATCTGCTGCGCTCCAACCACGGGCCGGTGATCATGGAAGTCAACTCCTCGCCCGGCCTGCATGGCATCGAGAGCGCCACAGGCAAGGATATTGCCAGCATGATCATCGAGCACATCGAAAAGAATGCCATGCCGGCACGCAAGGCACCCCCCAAGCCCAAAGGCTAAGCATCTGCAGCAAAAATAATTTGTCAGGGGGGTGGCAAATCCAACGCACCCCCGCCACAATCTGCGTCACCGAAGGAGGTAGACGCTCATGTTTCTCGATAATCGCCAAGTGGCGATGGATAGCGCACTGGAAGCGCTAGCCGACAGCATTGATTATTTTCAGGACAATATCGAACGCCTGCGCCCTTCCCTGCGCGAAGCATTGAAGCCGCATTACACCGCACGCCTGGACAGCATGCACCAGCTGCAAGAGCTGGCCCGCACCCACCTGAAGATGCTGCCCCGCGACGCCGATGTCGAGCGGGACGATTTCCTGTGGCTATGGAGCCGCCTGAAAAGCTTTGTCGGCAACGACAGTCAGGTGCTGATCAACGAGCTGCTGGAGCAGGAGCGCGTCTTGATGCAGGCGCTGTCGACGCTCTTTACCCACCCGCTGCCGGAGCCCATCGAGCCGGTCGTCGACCAGTGCATGAAAGGCTGCCGCCAGCTGATTCGCGAGCTTTACGAGCTGCAGAAGCGCAAGACTCGCCGTTAGTCAGTACGCGGGGGCAAGGTCTGAATAGGCTCCGCCGGGCCCAGAAAGTAGGGCTCGCGACCCCAGATATACAGGTCGCCAAGCGTTGCCACCCTGGCGGCCCACTCACGCAGCAGCACGTGCCAGCCACCGGCGCCCTCGCGCTCCTCCGCTACGCAGCCTGTGACCTGCATACCCAATGAACGGGCGATGAACACGGCGCGAGGCAAATGCCAATCCTGGGTGATCAACACCGCTTCATCAAGCTGAAAGACGTCGCGCGCCCTCGCCAGCGTGTCGTAGGTGCTGAAACCAGCAAAGTCCATCGTCAGCTGTTCAGGCGCCACGCCACGGCGTGATAGATCACGCCACATCGCGCGCGGTTCATTGTAGGCCTGGGTACGGTTATCGCCCGACAAGAGCAGATGTTTCACTTTCTGCTGGTCGACCAGCTGTGCCGCCGTGCGCATTCGCGCCTGGAAATGCGGATTACGCATGCCGCTACGTGTCCAGTTGGACGTGCCGAACACCACGCCGACGTCGGCGGACGGGCACTGGGCGACAGGCGCGTGGATGTAAGGCGCGGTGCGCGCCACCACCCAGAAATTAATGCCCACAAACAGCAATGTCGCCAGCAGCAATAAGGCTCCTAGCGACATTAACAGGCGGGATAACCATGTGATCAGCGGACGACGCATCTAGCGTACCAGCCCACTGTCAGAACATACCCAGCTCAAGCTTCGCCTCTTCGCTCATCATGTCACGACTCCAGGGCGGGCTGAAGACAATCTCGGTATGCACCTTGCTGATTTGCGGCGCGCCCAGGATCTTGTTGCGCGCATCAGCGGCGATCACGTCGCCCATGCCACACCCCGGGGCGGTCAGCGTCATGCGAATGGTCACCATCCGCTCACCGCTGATCAACCGCTCGATCCGGCAGCCATACACCAGCCCTAGATCGACGATATTGACCGGTATTTCCGGATCAAAGCAGGTCCGCAGCTGATCCCAGACGAACTGCTCGATTTCCTCTTCCGTGGCGTCTTCATGCAGCGTAGGACGCGGCAGCGGCGGCAGCCCCAGGGCGTCCAGATTACTGCCTTCAATCAGAAATAATCGCCCCTCAAAGCCGACGCTGACCGTGCTGCCCTTGGCCTGCATGACGCTGACCACGCTATCTTCCGCGAGTTGCTCTGTGCTTCCGAACGGAATCGCGATGGCCTCTACATCGCGCTGAAGCGGCAGGCTCTGCCCGCGCTGCAGGTTGGCTACTTGCTCGATATCCATAGGCTTCCTTAACGCACCATACCAATGACGCGGTTCAACGCCGTCACAAACGCATCCACTTCTTCAAGCGTATTATACGCGGCAAACGATGCTCGGCACGTGGCGTCCACCCCGAAATGGTGCAGCAGCGGTTGAGCGCAGTGGTGACCCGTGCGGATCGCCACGCCCAGCTGGTCGATGAGCAGGCCGATGTCTTGGGAATGTGCACCGTCGACCACAAAGGAGACTACCCCAGCCTTGTGCGGTGCGGTGCCCAAGATACGCAACCCATCCACTTGACCAAGGGCCTGGGTCGCATGCTCGAGCAACACGGCTTCCCAGGCACCAATGGCATCGACCCCGACGCCTTCCAGCCACTCAAGCGCGCGCCCCAGGGCAATCACTTCGGCGATCGCCGGGGTTCCGGCTTCGAACTTGTGCGGGATGTCGGCGTAGGTCGTCCCCACATCGAAGGACACCGTGTCGATCATTTCGCCGCCGCCCTGCCAGGGCGGCATGGCCTCGAGCAGGGCTTTCTTGCCGTACAGCACGCCGACACCGGTCGGCCCATAGACCTTGTGCCCGGAGAAAGCGTAGAAGTCGGCGTCGATCGCCTGGACGTCGACCCGCTGGTGGGGCGTAGCCTGGGCACCGTCAACCATGATCAACGCGCCGTGCTGGTGCGCCAGCGCGGCCATTTCCTTGACGGGGTTGATTGTCCCCAGGGCGTTGGATACATGGTTGACGGCCACCAGCTTGGTACGCTCGCTGAGCAACGCCTGGTAGGCGGCCATGTCCAGCGCGCCTCGCTCGTCAACGGGAATCACCTTGATGGTGAACCCCCGCTCTGCCGCCAGCAGCTGCCAGGGCACGATATTGGAGTGATGCTCCAACATCGAGATCAATACCTCATCGCCAGGATGCAGCTGGGTACGCCCCCAGCTTTGCGCCACCAGGTTGATCGCCTCGGTGGTGCCCCGCGTGAAGATGATCTGACGGGCATCGTCCGCATTGAGGAACGCCTTGGCACGCTGGCGGGTGCCTTCAAAGGCAGCGGTCGCTTCGTCTGCCAGCGTATGCAGGCCACGGTGAATGTTGGCGTTATAGCGCGAGTAATAATCGCTGAACACATCAATCACCGCCTGCGGCGTCTGGCTGGTGGCCGCGTTATCCAGATAGATCAGCGGCTTGCCATTGACCTGCCGGTCAAGCACCGGGAATTCCCGGCGCAAGGCGGCCACGTCAAAACGTGCATGGTCTTGCTCCAAGGGCGTCTCAATCACGGTATGGGGCATCGATAGCTCCTTGATTAGTCGTTGAGCGCAACCGCTGCCTCGACAAGCCCGGCAAGGTTGAAACGCTCGGGCAGTTTACCGGCAACGGCAAGCTCCACACGCTCGGCAATGGCATCCAGTGCTACTTCCTCAAGCACCTCACCGGCAAACGCCAGGGTCAGCAGACCGCGAGCGGTGGCTTCGTCGATGCCCCGGGTACGCAGTGCGTAGATGGCTTCTTCATCCAGCTGGCCGGTGGTGGTGCCGTGAGAGCATTTGACGTCATCCGCGTAGATTTCAAGCTCGGGCTTGGCATCGATATGCGCGCGGTCGGAAAGCAGCAGATTCTGGTTACTCTGGAAGCCTTCGATCTTCTGGCTGTCGCGCTTGACGTAGACCTTGCCGTTGAACACGCCGTGGGCACGGTCATCCAGAATGCCCTTGTAGTTCTCGTTGGAGAACGTCAGCGGCGCATTGTGGTTGACCTTGGTGTGGTTATCGACGTGCTGGCGACCCTGGCCGAAGAACAGGCCGAGGAAATTGGTTTCCGCGCCTTGGCCGTTCAGATCGCTGATCAGGTCGTTGCGCACCAGCGCACCGCCCAGGTTCAGGTTGTAGGAGCTGTAGCGGCTGTCGCGATTCTGCTCCACATGGATACTGGCCACGTGCATATCACCCAGCGGCGCTTCCTGAAGCTTGTAGTGATTCAGAATGGCGCCACGATCCAGCATCAGCTCGGCCACCACATTGGTGAAATTGGTGGCGTCGCTTTCACCGGCGTAATGCTCGATCACGGTGGCTTCACTGCGACCCCCCGCTTCCACCAGGATGCGCGGATGACACATCACCGGCGATCCCGCGCGCGACAGGAACTGCAGCAGGATCGGCTTTTCGACCACGCTACCCGACGCGATGCGAACCACCGCCCCTTCTTCCATGAAGGCCGTGTTGAGTGCCGCAAAAGCCGAAAAGTCGACGCCTGTCAGACGGCCAAGCGGCCCACCGACGGCTTCGTGGTTGTCGGTCAATGCCTTGGAGAGTGGCAGTACCTGAACACTTTCCGGTAACGCCTCCAGGTCGGACAGCGCCGAAGAAAACACGCCGTCGACAAACGTCAGGCGGTACGCGTCCAGGGGGAGCGTCAGCGCCGCAGCCTGGGCCTTGGAAAACTCGGCGCTTTCCGCCAGGGCAAAGTTACCCTGGGCGATGGTGCGCACATCGGTGTACTTCCACTCTTCATCGCGACGCGTGGGAAAACCGACCGCCTCGAAGCGGGCCGCGCCGGCCTGGCGGCGCGCCGCGATCCAGGTGGGCTCTGCGTCGCGCGTCTGGCTACGCGCTTGCAGCGTGTCCAAGAACGTTTGCGTATCGCTCATGCCGCAGACTCCTCGATACCTTCGTATCCGTTGGCTTCCAGCTCTTTGGCGAGCGCCGCATCGCCGGACTTGACGATACGGCCATCGATCAGCACGTGCACCTTGTCGGGCACGATGTAATCGAGCAGGCGCTGGTAGTGAGTCACCAGCAGGATCGCGCGGTCTTCGGCGCGCAGGCTGTTGACCCCGTCGGCGACCACTTTCATGGCGTCGATGTCGAGGCCGGAGTCGATCTCGTCCAGCATGGCGAGCTTCGGCTGCAGCACCAGCATTTGCAGGATCTCGTTGCGCTTTTTCTCGCCGCCGGAGAAGCCTTCGTTCACGGCACGCTGCAGGAAGCTGGCATCCATCTTCATGTAGCCCAGTTTCTCTTTCACCAGCTTCATGAACTCAGGGGCCGGCAGCTCGCTTTCACCGCGCGCAGCACGCTGAGCGTTGAGCGCCGACTTGAGCAGGTAGATGTTTTTCACCCCGGGAATCTCGACCGGGTACTGGAAACCCAGCAGCAGGCCGGCCTGGGCACGCTCCTCGATCTCCATTTCCAGCACGTCCTGCCCCTTGAAGGTAATGCTGCCCTGGGTGACCTCGTAGCCATCCTTGCCGGCGATGACCGCCGACAGGGTGGATTTACCCGCACCGTTGGGGCCCATCAACGCGTGGACTTCGCCTTCGTTAATCGTCAAGGAAAGCCCCTTGAGGATTTCGGTGCCTTCGACGGTGACGTGTAAATCGTTAACTTCCAACATGGTAATAACCCTTCAAATGCTAACCGATCGCTTGCGCGACGCTTATAAAAGTTGTCTGGTGTGGACGGGGCCGATCAGCCCACCGCCCCTTCCAGGGTCACGTTCAGGAGTGCTTCGGCTTCTACCGCGAACTCCATAGGCAGTTCCTGGAACACATCCTTGCAGAAGCCGTTAACGATCATGCTGACCGCATCTTCCTCGGTGATACCCCGGCTCTGGCAGTAGAACAGCTGGTCTTCGCCAATCTTGGAGGTCGTCGCCTCGTGCTCAATCTTGGCGGTGCTGTTACCGATTTCCTGGTACGGGAAGGTGTGCGCGCCGCAGGTATCGCCGATCAGCAAGGAGTCACACTGGGTGAAGTTGCGGGCGCCCTTGGCCCGGGGGCCGATTTTCACCAGACCGCGATAGGACTGGTCGCTCCTGCCGGCGGAAATCCCCTTGGCCACGATATACGAGCGCGTGCCCTCGCCGACGTGGATCATCTTGGTGCCGGTGTCGGCCTGCTGGCGACCGTTGGTGACGGCAACCGAATAGAACTCGCCGATGCTGTCCTTGCCACGCAGAACGCAGGAAGGGTATTTCCAGGTAATCGCCGAGCCGGTCTCGACCTGGGTCCAGCTGATCCGCGAGCGCGCGCCGCGGCACTCGCCGCGCTTGGTCACGAAGTTGTAGATACCGCCCTTGCCATCTTCGTCACCCGGGTACCAGTTCTGCACTGTGGAATACTTGATGTAGGCATCGTCCAGCGCCACCAGTTCGACCACGGCGGCGTGGAGCTGGTTCTCGTCACGCATGGGTGCGGTGCAGCCTTCCAGGTAGGACACCTGGGCACGGCTCTCGCAGATGATCAAGGTACGCTCGAACTGACCGGTATTGGCCGCGTTGATGCGGAAGTAGGTCGACAGCTCCATCGGGCAGGTCACACCTTCGGGCACGAAGACAAAGGACCCATCGGTAAACACGGCCGAGTTCAACGCCGCAAAATAGTTGTCGTTTTGCGGCACCACGGTGCCCAGATACTGTTTCACCAACTCCGGATAATCACGGATCGCCTCAGAGATCGAACAGAAGATGACGCCAGCTTCGCCGAGCTGCTTCTTGAAGGTGGTGGCCACTGATACCGAGTCAAACACGGCATCTACTGCAACACCGGCAAGCGCTGCCCTCTCATGCAGCGGAATACCCAGTTTCTCGTAGGTTTCCAGAAGCTTGGGATCGACTTCGTCGAGACTCTGGGGACGATCTTCGGGGCGCTTCGGGGCACTAAAATAGGAAATCGACTGGTAATCGATAGGCGGATAATCGAGATGCGCCCAGGACGGCTCTTTCATTTCCTGCCATTTGTGGAACGCCTCCAAACGCCACTCCAGCATCCACTCCGGCTCGCCTTTCTTCTTGGAAATAAAGGCAATGGTGTTTTCATCCAGGCCAGGTGGCAGGGTGTCGCTTTCGATATCTGTTACAAAGCCTTCTTTGTAATCGCGACGAACCAACTGTTCCATTTCTTCGCTTGCCATGGTCATTACCCTCCGGGCAGTTGGGTGGCGAGGTTAGCTCGCCGTCAATAGGGGATAGAGGCCTGCATCGGTCATATCCATCATGCGGTGACCGCCGACAGGCTAATACTTTGAATAGGCAGTTGAACGGGCAGCTTGATCGGCGTGGTATCCGCCAGATGCGCAAGCGTGACGCTTTCAAGCAGCGTGCGGATCGCCAGCGACACGCGCTGCCAGTTATCGGCAACCCCGCAGGTGGCAACCAGCTCGCAGTCGCCTTCCGCCTGACTACACTCGGTCATGGCCACGGGGCCTTCGATCGCCGCGATGATGTCGGCGGCGGTGATATGAGAGGCGGGCCGAGCGAGCCGGTAACCCCCCTGGGCACCGCGCTGCGACTCGAGCAGCCCTGCTTTCACCAGCATCTTGAGTGTTTTACTCACCGTGGGATGAGGCAACTGAACCGCGTCCGCCAGATCCGCTGCCGCATGCGACGCCTGAGGCTCGCGGGCAATTTGCGCCATGACCACGGCGGCATAGTCTGTCAGTCGTGAAAGCTTGAGCATGCCGACTCCTATTCGCCGTTGCATTGGGCTTGACCGTTAATTGGGTACCATTTTAGTCCTGTATAAATTTGATGTGAAGCCCTTACGCAAAATCCTTATCAAATAGCGCGATTTCGTGACACGTTCGCGACCGATGCCATCAAAAAAGCCAATCATTATCATTTGCGAAAACTATGAAACACCCTAAAACAAAAAAGCCTGCGAAAATTTCGCAGGCTTTTGCACATTGCGTGTAGCGCCCATGAATGCCATCAGGCTTTTGTTGACGAAGTGGGTCACTGGCGAGGCAAGCAGGCAGGTTACTCATTGACGACCGGAGACCGATGCTCCAGCCGTTTGAACCACATCAGTGGCGCTGGTAGGTGCCGATCAGGCGATTCATGCCCAGCAGGTTGGGCTCGACCTCACGCAGCAGCTCATCCAGCGTCAGCCCTTCGGGCAGGGCCGTTTGATGGTCAAGCGCCAGCACCCAGAAATAGTAATGGTGCGTGCCGTGGCCTTCCGGCGGCATAGGGCCTCCATAGCCTTGATTGCCGAAGTCGTTGGCACCCACCGTTCCCAGGGCAGTGTTTTCCTCCAGGCTGCTGATATCTCCCGGCAGGTTATACAGCACCCAATGAACAAACCCGTAGGTGCCTTCCTTGACCAGCGGCGCATCCGGGTCGTGACATACCACGGCGAAGCCTTGAGTGCCTTCCGGCGCGCCCTGCCAGGCAAGCGCCGGAGAAACGTCGTCGTGGTCGGCCGCGTGCTTATCGGGAATCGCCTGATGGTTGGCAAAGGCGCTACTGGTAACGAGCATCGAGGATAGGGCAAACGCCATCTCTGTCTCCTTGATCATCAAGTGAAAGTACGGGACAAGCCTTGTCAAAAAGCGCGGCGCTGTCAATAAGTCGAGCGCTACTGGGGTGGCCACCGCCCCTCACGCTGCAAACGCTTTTTTACCCAGTGGTCGTAGTAACGACGCAGGCCCTGCTTGATACCCGGCAAGCCGATCAGCCAGGCACCGGGATACAGCAGAGGTATGCGCTGCATGAGCAACCGGTAGGCATCGATCCCTTCGATCATCGTGCCGTCATCAAGCTCGATGTGCAGCGAACGCAGAGCAGCCTCCGGGGAGACGCCCTTGTCGCGCAGTTGATCCTGATGCTCGGTCACATCAAGCCAGGCAATCTCCGCTGCCCGCTTGCCGGCCCAGCGCTCGAAGCGCCGCCGTTCCTTGCGACATATGGGGCAAATCGCATCGTAATACACATTGATCATGGCAGTCGTCGACATATAGATTCTGCTCAGTAGGCGAGCGGCCAGTTTGGCACGCCCCGCCAACGACGCAAACCTCAACCGCGCGGGTTACTCCCCATGAAACAACTGCTCATTGTTGCCCATACCCCTTCGCCCAACACCCAGGCGCTCTGCGACGCTGCCTGGCGAGGTGCAACCCATCCCGAGCTTGAACACGTTCGCTGCGTGGTCAAGACACCCTTTGAGGCCGGCCCTGATGATGTGCTGGCCTGCGATGGCATCTTGCTCGGCACGACGGAAAACCTGGGGTACATGAGCGGTGCCCTCAAGGATTTCTTTGATCGCAGCTACTATGGGGTCATCGAAGAACAGCAGGGACTGCCCTGTGCGCTGTACATTCGCGCGGGGCTCGACGGCACCGGCACGCAACGAGCGGTAGACAGTATTGTCACCGGGCTACGTTGGCGATGGGTCCAGTCGCCGCTTATCCTGCGCGGCGACTGGCAGGACGATTTTGTGCCCCAGGTGGAAGAACTAGGGCTATATTTAGCGTTCAGCTTGGAAAACGGCATTGTATAACGCCGCCAAGCCTGCCTTACTGTAAAAAAGCATGTCGCGCCGGCCGTGTCATACAAGTACCTGTCAACACGAGGCGTGCGCTTGCCCTTAGCCATTGCCAATATGTCAGGTAGCCATTTATGCACAAAGTCATCGCGTTTTATGACGACCGCGTACTTGCCCACGAGCCCAATATTGATGCCGATTTTCTACCTGACCGCATCGATAAACGGATTCGGCAACTGCTGTCGGGGCTCTCTGTTCCCTGGAAATACCCGGAACACCCCGGTCGGCTAAAAGCTATCCAGCAGCTACTCAACAAGGCGCCGATCGAGGGGCTCGTCGTCGAGGGTGGCAAAGCCGCCACCCACGAACAGCTGGCCCGGGTGCATACCACCTCCTACCTGAGCGACATCTTTCATTTGAGGGGCAAAAATGCCTGGCTGGATGTGGATACCACCGCCGTGTCACCGGGCAGCGTGGACGCCGCCGAAGTCGCTGCCGGCACCGCCATTGCCGCCGTCGAGGCGGTCATGGAAAAACGTACCCAGAGTGCCTTTGCGCTCGTTCGGCCCCCGGGTCACCATGCCGAGCCCGTGCGGGCGCGTGGCTTTTGTCTGTTCAATAATGTGGCAGTCGCGGCAGCGCATGCGCGCAGCGCCCTGGGGTGCGAAAGGGTCTTGATCGTCGATTGGGATGCCCACCACGGCAACGGCACCCAGGATATTTTCTGGGCCGAGCCCGACGTGATGTTTTTTGATATCCACCGCGCCGCGCCCTTCTATCCGGGCTCCGGCCATCTGCAAGACGTAGGCGCGGGCCTGGCCGAAGGCACCACCGTCAACGTGCCGCTACCGGCAGGCGCCGGAGATGAAGCCTATCTCAAGGCGTTTCGTGACATCCTGGCACCGGCAGCCGACTGGTTCAAACCCGATATCATTCTCGTCTCCGCCGGCTTTGACCCACACTGGCACGACCTGGCCCTCAATGTTTCCTACGACGGGTTTGGCGCCTTGACCGGCTTTTTACAGCAGTTGGCCGAAAAACACTGCGACGGCCGCCTGGTCTTTGTGCTCGAAGGCGGCTACAACCTTGAATCGCTGGCCAACGGGACGCGCGCTGTGCTTGCCGTCCTTGCCGGCCAGACAATCCCAGTCCCGGACAGCTGCGGTATTGCAGAGGTCGAGGCAGCGGCCAATTTCCACCGCAGCGCCTTTCAGGCCGATTAGTCGATCTACCCTCTCGCTCGCGAACAAAAAAAGGCACCCCGAAGGGTGCCGTTTTACGTTCTGACTAACGCCATGGTTATCTAAGGCGTTCAAATACCGTGGCAACCCCCTGCCCCATGCCGATACACATGGTAGCGAGGCCGAGGGTGGTGTCGCGCTGCTGCATGACGTTAAGCAGCGTTGTACAGATGCGCGACCCCGAGCAGCCCAGCGGGTGCCCCAGCGCGATGGCGCCGCCGTGCAGGTTCACCTTTTCGTCCATGACATCCAGGAAACCGAGGTCTTTCAGCACGGGAATGCCCTGAGCGGCAAAGGCTTCGTTGAGCTCGACGGTCTGAATGTCGGCCGCGGAAAGCCCAGCGGCTTTCAGCGCCTTCTTGGACGCTGGCACCGGGCCATACCCCATGATGGATGCATCGCAGCCCGCTACACCGGTGGACACCACCTTGGCAATCGGCTCAAGGCCCAGGGCCTGGGCACGCTCATAGCTCATCACCGCCATCGCCGAGGCACCTACCGACAACGCCGAAGACGTGCCAGCGGTCACGGTACCATTGCGCGGATCAAACACCGGCTTGAGGTTAGCCATGGATTCCAGGCTGGCATCGGGACGAATCACTTCGTCATTCTTGACCATCACCTTGAAGCCTTGCTGGTCGTGGCCTTCGACGGCGATGATTTCGTTGTCGAAGTAGCCGTTTTCCATCGCCGCCTGGGCGCGCTGGTGGGAGCGTACGCCAAACTTGTCCTGGTCTTCGCGGGAGACGCCGTGCATTTTACCCAGCAGCTCGGCGGTCAGGCCCATCATCATGGCGGCTTTCGCGGCGTGCTTGCTGGCTGCGGGATTGACGTCAACGCCGTGGGTCATGGGCACATGCTCCATGTGCTCGACGCCGCCGATGATGTAGAAATCCCCCATACCGGCCTTGATATTGGCCGAGGCGATATGCAGCGCGCTCATGGAAGAGCCGCACAGGCGGTTAACGGTCTGCGCCGGTACCGAGCGCGGAATACCAGTCATGATGGCGGCGTTGCGCGCAATGTTCATCGACTGCTCGAGGGTCTGGTTAACACAGCCCCAGATCACATCGTCGACTTCTGAGGCATCCAGGTTGGCGTTGCGCTGAAACAACGCCTGCATGGCGGCAGCTGATAGATTTTCTGCCCGCACGTTACGAAACGCGCCGTTCTTGGCTTTTGCCATGGCGGTGCGTACGGCGTCGACCACCACGATATCTCTCGGATTCAAACTCATCATATTTCTCCTGTACGTGGTGACTTAGGCCTGAGCGCCTGCGGTGTAGAAACGCTCGCCGCTTTCGGCCATCTGGCGCAGCTTGTCGGTGGGCGCGTAGAGTGGCCCCAGTTCGTCGGCCAGGCCTTCGGCCAGCTTGACGAACTCGGCAACGCCCATGGCGTCGATGTAGCGCAGGGCACCACCGCGGAAGGGCGGGAAACCAATGCCGTAAATCAGCGCCATGTCGGCTTCGGCGGGCGTCGCGACAATACCGTCTTCCAGGCAGCGCACGGTCTCCATGCACAGCGGCACCATCATGCGGGCAATGATGTCCTCGTCGGAAAACGCTTTCTGATCGTTGACAACGTCTTTGATCAAGGCATAGGCCTGATCGTCGCTGACTTTCCTGGGCTTACCTTTTTTATCTTCCTCGTAGGCGTAGAAGCCCTTGTCATTCTTCTGCCCGAGACGCTCGTTGTCGTACATGACCTGGATGGCGGTCTTGCCATCCCGGGCCATCCGATCGGGGAAGCCTTCGGCCATGACCTCGTTGGCGTGAACCGCCGTATCCATGCCGACCACGTCCAGCAGATACGCAGGACCCATCGGCCAGCCAAACTTCTCCATTACCTTGTCGACGTGCTGGAAGTCGGCGCCCTGCTCGACCAGGAAGCTGAAACCACCGAAGTACGGGAAAAGCACCCGGTTGACCAGAAACCCTGGGCAGTCGTTGACCACGATCGGCGTTTTGCCCATGGCACGCGCGTAGGCGACCGTGGCGGCTACCGCGGCATCCGAGGTTTTCTCACCGCGGATTACTTCCACCAGCGGCATACGGTGCACCGGGTTAAAGAAGTGCATACCGCAGAAGTTTTCCGGACGCTTCAGGTTCCTGGCCAGGCGGTTGATCGAAATGGTCGAGGTGTTGGAGGTAAGAATCGTATTCTCGCTTACCATACCCTCTACTTCGGTCAACACGGCGTCCTTGACCTTGGGGTTTTCGACCACGGCCTCGACCACCAGGTCGACATTGCCGAAATCGCCGTAGGAGAGCGTTGGACGAATATTGGAGAGCTTTTCGGCCATTTGCTCAGTGGTCAGCTTGTTACGCTCGACCTGCTTGGCAAACAGCTTGCGAGCTTCCTTGAGGCCCAGCTCGATGGCGTCATCCTTGATATCTTTCATCAGGATGGGCGTGCCTTTCGAGGCGCTTTGATAGGCGATACCGCCGCCCATGATACCCGCGCCCAGCACTGCGGTCTGGTTGACCGGCTGCGCCTGCTTCTCGTACTGGCTGCCTTTTTTCTTGACCACCTGATCGTTGAGGAACAGGCCCACCAGGTTGAACGCCACGCTGCTCAGTGCCAGCTTGGCAAAGGCCTTGGCCTCGATCGCCTGAGCCCGACCACGTTCCTCACCAGCGCCCTTCTGGATTACCTTGATGGCTTCGACCGGCGCGGGATAGTGCGGCCCCGCCTTGCCTGCTACATAACCCTTGGCGGTTTCAAAGGCCATCATCTGCTCGATGGCATTGAGCTTGAGCGGGCTGGTCTTTTCGTCGCGGCGCGCTTGATAGTCGAGCTCGCCGGCATTAGCGCGGTCGAGGATGTCCAGCGCGGCGCTTTCGAGCAGCTCGTGAGCGACGACGGCATCGACGGCTCCCATCTTGAGTGCAGCGTCGGCACGGTTTTCCGTACCGCCAGCGATCCATTCAATCGCATTGTCGGCGCCGATCAGCCGCGGCAGACGCACGCAACCGCCCCAGCCCGGCAGAATGCCCAGCTTGGTTTCCGGCAGGCCAATCTTGGCCTTTTCGCTCATCACGCGAAAATCGGTGGTCAGCAGCACTTCGCAACCGCCGCCCAACGCCAGCCCGTTGATCGCCGTGACCGTGGGGAAAGGCAGATCTTCAATGGCATTGAAAATGTCATGTACCTTGAGGTTCATTTCCACCAGGTACTCTTCGCCTTTATCGAACAGGGTGTGGAACTCGGTAATGTCGGCGCCGACAATAAAGGCTTCTTTGGCACTGCCAATGACCAGCCCCTGCAGCCCGGTTTCTGCCTGAAGGGCTTTGACGGCCTCTCCCAGCTCAGTCACCACGGCGCTGGACAGCTTGTTGACGGACTCATCTTTCAAATCGAAAGTGAGCATTGCGATGTCATTGCCACCTTGGGTGTCACGACGTTCCACCGTGATGGCATTGCCTTGATAGATCATCCGCGCTCTCTCCACAAGTTCGGGCGAACCCCAGCAAAGGGACGCGCCTCGCATTTCATACGGTCGTTTGATTGCGTAAGCTTGGTTGAGTTGCCCAAGAACGTCAAGCCCTGACTTTCGGCTAATTCGCTAATCATATACGACCAGCGCTCCCCGCCATACGTTCAGGCTGATAGGATCATGGCACCTTGATCACCTGGATTATGTTGTTATGAGCACGCTGCTCACACAGACACGCATCGCCGCGCTGCAATCGTTTGTTGAACGCCTCGTCGTTCGTTTAAAACCTTGGGCCTGGCTCTGGCCACCTCTGGCGTTTGCGGCGGGCCTGGGCAGCTTCTTTCTGGTAGATCGGCAGCAGTGGCTGGGGGCCGCCTTGGCGCTGGGATTGCTGTTTGCCTGGCTGTTACTGCTCTCGGAAAGCCTGGTCGGGCGCTGGCTCGCCAACCGCGGCTATCCCACGCTACCCAAGGGGGTCGCGGCCTTTATCGCGCAGATGATCCATCAGGAAACGTTGTTTTTCACCCTGCCGTTCATCCTGATCACCACCGTCTGGAACAGCGGCCAGAGCGTCTTTGCCGCGAGCGTGATGGCGATGGCCGTCGTGTCGATCATCGATCCGCTCTACTACAGGATCGCCGGCAAATGGCGCAGCCTGTATTTCCTGTTTCATGCGATGTGCGTATTTCTGGTAGTGCTGGTGACACTGCCCATCATGCTCCACCTGACCACCGGCGAGAGCCTGTTGCTGGCCATTGCCATCACCCTGGTGACCGCTCTGCCGAGTGTCTGGCACCTCCTGAAACAACGCTCATTGGGCGGCTGGCTATCGTTGCTGGCGATGATGGCATTGCTGGCAAGCCTTGCCTGGTTTGGCCGTGCGTGGGTGCCCCCCGCCAGCCTGTGGATGACCGGGACCGCGCTATCACCGGCACTGAACATACAGCAGCGCGAGCCACGCGGCTCAACGCCCTTGACCCCACAGGCGGTTAAACAGGAGGGGCTGTATGTATACACGGCGATTCGTGCACCGCGCGGGCTGAGTGAAACGATTTCCCACGTGTGGCATCACAACGGCGAACGCCTGGACGTGGTCGATCTGGATATCAGCGGCGGACGCGAACAAGGCTACCGCGCATGGAGCCACAAGCTGAACTTCCCCGAAGACCCTAGCGGGCGCTGGCGTGTGGACATCATGACCGACAGTGGTCAACGCCTGGGGCTGATTCGGTTTACCGTCAGCGATGATGTGAGTAAGGCGACGCTGGCCGATAGCAAGATTCGTGCGGCGGGGATGAGCAAGCTCAACCTTCAACGTTTCATTGCCGGCCGTGACCGCGATGCCGACCCAGACGACGGGGAAGACTGATCACGTCTTGCATTAAGCGCTCGAGATTATGACAATCCCACTATTAACTTTGACTGGTAACTAGCTGATCATGGCATCATCAATTGGTTTTCGCATTGCTCGCCTGCCCCACCTATGGCGTTCGATATTGGACCGACGCTTGGCGCCGCTTGGCCTCACGCAAACGCGTTGGGTGACGCTGTACCATCTCTGGCGTCTGGGCGATGGTCAGCCTCAATGCGACCTGGCCCGCGCCATAGGCGTTGAAGCGCCGTCTCTGGTGCGCACGCTCAGCCAGCTGGAAGAACAGGGCCTGGTGGAGCGGCGCGCTTGCGACAGCGACCGCCGAAGTAAACGTATCTACCTGACGGCTGCCGCCATGCCACTGCTCGAGCAAATCGACAGTGTCGCTCAGGAGGCCAGAAAAGAAATGTTCGAAGGCCTGTCGGAGGCTGACTTGGAGCAGCTGGGCGAATGGCTCGAGCGCATTGAGCAGAATGGCCTTGCCATTCAGGCGCGGGATCTACAGGAAGCGGCTTCCTGACAGATCGGGGGATTGTGAGGCACGATCCGCCTGCCCGGAGAGCTGGTCGCGCAGCTGATTAAAGTCGTCCAGATACGTATCGAAGCGTGTCGCATCTTGAGACTCCCACCACCATAGCGTCAGGGCGTTGGGCGTTGATTCGAGCAACATGGCATCCAGCGGCAGGCGTTCGAGCAGCGCCTTGAGCGGCGCTGCGGCGCCAGGGGGAATCGGCTTCAACGGCGCGACACGCCACCGCCAGCCGGCGTGATAGGGTTCTAGCGCTGCGCTGGCATGCTCGTCACGCACCAGCACGAAGTCCGGACCCGGCTGCTGTTTGGGAAAATGCCAGCGATACGCCGGCATCGTGCCCTTGAAGGCGTGCATCGGCGGCTTTTCTTCCTTGACCGTTACCCCTTTACGACTTGCGTGGTTACGCATGGCCATGGTTCGCTTCTGGCGGGGACTGGGCTTGAGCCACATCACCGGGGCAAACACGAACAGCATGATAAACACGATAATTAACCATTCCATTTCTACATTTCCTTCAAACTGAACCACACTTGAATAGCGAGATCATAAAAACCATGATCCAGGTCGTTGTTAAGATTGGGCATGCCACCTAAAGTAGAGCACATTAGCGTTAGAACACTGCTTGTTACTCACTGAGGAGATACGCCATGAGCTATCACCATATATTGGTTGCCGTCGACTTGACCAAAGACTCGCACAAGATCCTGGAGCGTGCCGTGGCGATTGCCGAGCGCAACGACCAGGCCAAGATTTCCATCATGCATACCCTTGAACCGCTTGGCTTTGCCTACGGCGGCGATATCCCGATGGACTTGACCAGCATCCAGGACCAGCTTGACGACCACGCCAAGAAACGGCTGGCTGACATTGCTGCGCCCCACATCGCTGAGGAAAATCAACACGTGGTGGTGGGCATGCCGGACACCGAGATTCACCGCTTTGCCGAGGAGCATGGGGTCGACTTGATCGTCGTCGGCTCCCACGGTCGCCACGGGTTTGCGCTGCTGCTGGGCTCCACCTCCACCGGCGTTCTGCACGGTGCGCAGTGCGACGTGCTGGCAGTTCGCGTCGGCAAGAAAGGCGAAGAAAGCGACGAATGAGCTAGCACCTTCTATCGCTCAGCCAAAAGGCGCCCCAGCGGCGCCTTTTTATTGTTCAGCCCTGTTCGCCGTTGGCCATGGCTTCGAGCGCCATCCAGCGCTCCATCGCGGCTTCCAGCGCTTCCTGTGCCTGCTCCAGCGCCTGCAGCCTAGCGGTCACAACCGTCGACTCCTGCTGATAGAACGCTGGATCACCGGCTTCTTTTTCCAGTGCTTCCACGTCGCTTTCCAGGCGCTCGATCTGCGCGGGCAGCTCATCCAGCTCCCGCTGCAGTTTGTAGGAAAGCTTGACGGGTTTAGTCGCCGGCGCGGCCGGCGTGCTGGGCTTTTCTTTTGCAACGCTCGAGGTGGGCTCGGTGTTTTGCCGGGCCGCTCCTTCCCAGGGCGCGGGCGGCAGCTTGCCTCCCTGACGGATCCAGTCGGTATAGCCACCCACGTATTCGCGTACCACGCCGTCGCCTTCAAACGCCAACATGCTGGTGACCACGTTATCCATGAAGGTCCGGTCGTGGGACACCAGCAGCAACGTGCCCTCGAAGTTGAGCAGCAGTTCTTCGAGGAGTTCGAGGGTCTCCATGTCCAGATCGTTGGTGGGCTCATCAAGCACCAGGACGTTGGCCGGCTGGGTAAACAGCTTGGCCAGCAACAGGCGGTTTGACTCGCCCCCCGAGAGCGCTTTCACCGGCTGGCGTACGCGGTCGGGCGTGAACAGGAAATCCTGTAGATAGCTCATCACGTGGCGGTCCTTGCCGCCTACGCTAACCCGGTCGCTACCTTGGGCCACGTTATCGTAGACGGTTTTTTCAAGCTCGAGCCCCGCGCGCAGCTGATCGAAATAGGCCACCTTGAGATTGGTACCCAGTTGCACCGTGCCTTCAGTGGGCTCGATTTCGCCCAGCAGGATCTTGAGCAGTGTGGTCTTGCCCGCCCCGTTGCGCCCCAGGAAGCCAATCCGGTCGCCGCGCATCACTTCAAGATTCAGATCACGGATAATGGTGTCATCGCCAAACCGCTGACTGACGCCTTTCAGCTTGACGACGCGCTTGCCGGTTCGTTCACCGCTATCCACCGACAGATTGGCGGTGCCTTGCCGCTCACGGCGCTGACTGCGCTCATTGCGCATTGCCTCGAGCGCCCTCACCCGGCCTTCGTTACGCGTCCGGCGCGCCTTGATGCCCTGGCGAATCCAGACTTCTTCCTGCGCCAGCTTTTTATCAAACTCGGCGTTTTCCCGCGCTTCGACTTCCAGTTCGTGCTGTTTACGCGCCTGGTACTCGGCATAATCACCGGGATAGCGCCCCAGCTTACCGCGATCCAGTTCCAGAATATGGGTCGCCAGTTTGGAAAGAAACGCCCGGTCGTGGGTGATCAGCAACACGGCGCCGTTAAAGGCCAGGAGCTGTTCTTCCAGCCAGGCGATGGTGTCCAGATCCAGGTGGTTGGTCGGTTCGTCTAGGAGCAGCAGGTCGGGTTCGGCAACCAGAGCACGGGCCAGCGCTACGCGCCGCCGCCAGCCGCCGGAAAGCGCGCTCATCTCGGCCTCGGGGGGCAGCCCCAGACGGGTCAGTACAACATCGATGCGCTGGTGAAACGACCAGCCGTCAATGTCTTCCAGACGGCTTTGCAGGGTCGCCATGCGATTCATGTCGGGGTCGGGGTCGTTGATCAGATGCTGATACTCGGAAAGCAGCTCCCCCGCCTCCGGCAACCCTTGGGCGACCATGTCAAAAATCGTCATGCCGGAGGAGTCGGGCAGTTCCTGAGCGAGCACACCAATCTTCAGGCCAGGCGCGCGCCAGATCGAGCCATCGTCGGCCTGAATATCACCGGCAACCAATTTCAGCAGAGTGGACTTACCGGTGCCATTGCGCCCGACTAGTGCCAGCCGCTCGCCTCTCTCAACCGTGAGATCGGCGCGGTCGAGCAATACCTGGGTGCCGTAGGCAAGTTGCAGCTGTTCGAGTCGTAACAGGGTCACGCAGTGTCCTCCTTCATTATGAGGCGCACAGTGTAACGTATGCGCGCCCCCGGTGGGGGAACCATCGATGCCTTGATCACACGCCAGACGAACACTGGTGACTCATGCGCTATATGTCGCTGCGTATACGTTTCTTGTCCAGTTTGCCCACGCTGGTTTTGGGGATTTCATCAACGAAGCGTACCACTTCGGGAATGGCCCAGCGATTCAGTTTCCCCTGCTCGACAAATTGCGCTAGAAACGCCTTTACGGCATCGCTGGTCGGCGGATGATTCAGGTCGGTCGGCACGACCAACGCAGCGGGACGTTCGCCCCACTTATCGTCCGACACCCCAATAACGGCCACTTCCGCGATGCCCGGACACTGGCTGATATAGCTTTCCAGCTCCAGCGACGACAGCCACTCGCCGCCGGTCTTGATCACGTCCTTGATGCGATCGCTGATGGCCAGAAAGCCATGCTCATCAATCGAGCCGACATCACCGGTGTGCAGCCAGCCTTCGCGCCATAATTCAGCGCTGCGGGCTTCCTCTTTGTAATAGGCCTGGGTCAGCCATGGGGCTTGCACACGCACTTCGCCGACGCTATGGCCGTCATGCGGCAATGCCTGGCCGTTTGTATCCGCCACCTGTAACTTGACGAAGGGTATCGGCAAACCGGCCTTGCAACGCCAGGGCAGCTGCGTTTCGATATCGGCCTGCGTGACGTCCCCGGGCAAAATACCGGCAGTGAGCAATGGACAGGTTTCCGACATGCCGTAGGCGCTGCGGGTATCAATCCCCAGCCCCCATGCTTTACGCGCCAGCGATTCGGTTAGCGCACTACCACCCACCAGCACTTTCCAGCCCGACAGGTCAACTTGTTGCGAGGCAATGGCGTCTGCGCTGACCACCATGTTGAGCAGCGTCGGTACACAATGGGAAAAATCGACGTTTTCGCTGACCAGCAGCTTGATCAGCATATCCGGCTCGTAGCGACCCGGATAGACCTGCGTTGCCCCCAGCAGCGTTGCCGTGTAAGGCACCCCCCAGGCGTGCACGTGGAACATGGGGGTAATGGGCATATACACTTTATCGCGATTGAGCAGCTCAAAACCTGGCGCCTGGAACGTGCTGGCCTCGGCCATGGTATGCAGAACCAGCTGACGATGGGTGAAGAAGACGCCTTTTGGATTTCCCGTCGTACCGGTGGTATAGAACAGTGTGGCGACAGCATTTTCATCAAAGCTGGGAAAGTCGTAGTGCGTGGGCTGCTGACCGAGCAAGTGCTCGAACTCGCCGACTAGCGGCAAAGACGTCTCGAGGGGCTGCGGCGTCTCTTGGCAAAGCAAATAGCCACGCACTTGTGTCAGCTCGTCGGCCAGCGGCTCAAGCAGCGGCACAAAGTCTTCATGCACGATCACGAAGGCGTCTTCGGCATGCGCCATGGTATAGAGAATCTGCTCAGGCGCCAGGCGGATATTCACGGTGTGAAGCACTGCACCGATCATGGGAATGGCAAAAAAACATTCCAGGTAGCGATGACTGTCCCAGTCCAGCACCGCCACCACGTCACCGGCCTTGACGCCCTGCAGGGTTAATGCATGGGCAAGCTGGTGCACCCTCGCCTGAAATTGCCGGTAGTCATGGCGACGCTGATCACGGTAGACGATCTGGTTGTCCCCGGCCATGCGAACCCCGGCTTCCAGCAACTCCCCAATCATCAAGGACGGATTGGTTGCGGAAGCCGCAGCGGGTAATATCTTCGGCGTCACTGCGGGCATAAATACTCCTGCGAACTTGTTGTTGTCGAGTGCGATAGCATCCATTGCGCCCACCGTCAGAAAGGCCATGCATTGACGATAACCGACGTAGGCATCATCGGCCTTACAGCGCTACTTGATTCAATCACATCGCTGTCGCGGTTGGTAAGCCCTGTATTCCAGGCGTCGCTGACGGCTGTTCCCACACCATTAGTCGATATCCACGCATACCGTTACAATAGCGCTTTACGATTCTGGACGGGAGTGACCCTTGGCTAGCCCATATGTGGACGACTTTTTACCCGAGGCATTGCAGTTTCGCCCCAGCGTACCGCTGGTCGACATCGGCGCGAACCTGACACACGACAGCTTTGATCGCGACCTCGACGCCGTTGTTCAGCGGGCTCAGGCGGCCCAGGTGAGCACCATGATCGTGACCGGCACCGATATTGCGCACGCAGAACAAGCCGTTGAGCTGGCCAAGCGCTACCCTGGCCTCTACGCCACTGCCGGGACACACCCCCACGATGCGAGCCAGTGGAGCGACGAGGTAGCCCGTCGCATGGCCTCGCTGCATGCCCTGCCCGAGGTCGTTGCCGTCGGCGAATGCGGGCTGGATTTCAACCGCAACTTCTCAACGCCCCAGGAACAGGAAAAGGCCTTTGAGGCCCAGCTTGCCCTGGCGGCAGAAAGCGGCTTACCGCTGTTTCTCCATGAGCGCGATGCCGGGCCACGCATGCGCGACATACTCCAAGCATGGCGGGACGACATCAGCCAGGCGGTCGTGCATTGTTTTACCGCTGACCGGGATACGCTATTTGGCTATCTCGACCTAGACTTGCATATAGGCTTGACGGGCTGGATCTGTGACGAACGGCGCGGCCACCATCTACGCCCGCTGGTCGGCGAGATACCGCTGAACCGGCTGATGGTGGAAACCGATTGTCCTTACCTGCTGCCGCGGAACCTGCCGGCCAAGTTGAAAGGGCGTCGGCACGAGCCCGCCCTGCTTCCGTGGATAGTGAGGGAGCTTGCCGAATGCCTCGGTATCAGCGACGCTGAGTTGGGAATGGCAACCGCCGCAACCGCCCAGCAATTTTTCCGAATCGATACAGAACGTTAAAAAGGAGTTACCGCGTGGCCGACTACCCAGGATTTATTGCCATTGAGACGGGCGACGATAATGGCTTGCCGCTGGCTATTGCCTGGTCCCTGCCAGACGGACGTATCAAGCAGACCCTGATTCAGCCGGACGATAGCTGGATCGATGAAGATACCAACGTGATGGGCGCCTACAGCATCGAGGAGCTTGAAAGTCTCGGCCTGAGCCCGCTGGACGTCATCCGCGAGCTGGAAAACGATCATTTTTCCGAGACGCTGTACACCAGCGATAACGGTGATGATGAAGCCGCCCTTGCACGGCTGTTCGATACCTACGGGCTTGACCCCTTTGTCGAACTGGCGCCCGCCCCGGTGCTCTACGAGCGTATCGGCGCGAGCGAGTGGCATCGTTTGAGAAGCGATACCTTTAGTGATCTCGGTCTGGAACCCATGCGCCCCGAACATGAGGTTGAGGTCATGCTGTCGCTGCACCACCGACTGACGGAAGAGGATTAAGGGTCGGCGTCTTGCAGGCTCTTGTCGAGAATCGCTTTACCCTGGCGAATCGCCGCCTCGAGTGAATCCTGGTGGCGATAGTAACGTGCCAGTGCCCAGCAGAAGGCGTTGGCCCTTAACGGCAGCCCCTGCTCCCTGTAGTAGGCTGCGCGCGCGCTCACTTTTTCAGCAAAGGCGTCACGATCGACCGCAACATCGCCACCGAGGTTATCGACGCTGACATGGAATTCGCGACCGCTCGCGTCGGCAAATAGTGACTCAAGGGCTTGAGGGGCGATTTCAGCCTTTTCAAAGGCAAGCTGCTGCTCGGCATTACGCCCGTCCGGCAGATACCAGTAACCATAGTCTTCCTGTTTGCGCCGCTCGGCGCCGGCAATGCACCAATGGCTTATTTCGTGCAAGGCGCTGGCGAAAAAGCCGTGGGCAAAGATAATTTGATGGTAAGGCGTCTGCTCATCCGCCGGGCGGTATAGCGGCTCATCCTCGCCTTTCACCAGACGGGTCTGATAACGCTCGAAAAAAACCCCGTCGAACAAGGCAATCACCTCGCCAAGCGTCCATAGCGGTTGAGTAATGCTCACATTTGCCTCATTAACAGCATAAGTTTATTCATTATACCTGCTAATCTAACGGGTTTTGAGGGCCATATTGCTCAGGAGTCCAGGTGTGGGTCGTGTGTTGAATAGATTCCGTTCTGTTTACTGGTTTGAAACGCGTCAGCTGGTGAGGCTCGCGCTACCTATCTGCGGCGCCCAGCTCGCCCAGGCGGGCATGAGCGTGGTCGACGTGATGATGACGGGCCGCCATAGCGCCACTTCGCTGGCGGCGGTATCGGTCGGCTCCAGCCTGTGGATGCCACTGATGCTGTTCATGACGGGTACGCTCATGGGACTGACGCCCATTGTGGCCCAGTTGCTGGGCGGGCAGCGTCATGGCGCAATTCGACCGGCAGTGCACCAGGCGCTCTGGATCGCTCTCGTGCTCGGTCTGCTTTCTGCCCTGCTGCTCTGGTCAATGGTGAGGCCCATCTTTGGCATGATGGACGTACCTGGCCAGGTCGCCCACGCGTCCGCCGGTTATCTTGCCGCAGTGGCATTTGGCATGCCTGGCATTGCCCTCTTCCAGGCGCTCAGGGCGTTCTCAGACGGCATGAACCATACCCGTCCCGCCCTGTGGATCAGCTTGATTGGCCTGACGATCAACATCCCCGCCAACTACGCGTTGATCTACGGTGGCGACGGCCTGGTGAGCCTGCTGGGGCCATGGTTACCCGATGGAGTGCAGCAGCTGCCTGCCTTGGGAGCGCTGGGGTGCGGTATTGCCACGGCACTTTCCATGTGGACCATGGCCATCGCCATGGCGATCTACACCCACCGCACCCGTCACTATCAAGGCATTCAACTGTGGCAACGACTGGCGCTTCCCAAATGGCGCGGCATTCGCGAACTGCTGGTAGTCGGTGTTCCCATCGGCGTGGCCATCTTCGTTGAAGTCACCCTATTCACCTTGATCGCGCTGTTCATCGCCAGTTTTGGCGAGGTCACGGTCGGTGCTCACCAGGTCGCGCTGAGTTACACCACCATTCTGTTCATGCTGCCCATGTCGCTCAGCATGGCGCTGACGGTGCGGGTCGGCAATACGCTGGGACAACAGCGTATGCACCATGCGCGCCTGGTTGCCTGGAACGGCATCGGGGTCAGCGTTGCGGTGGCTGTCCTGAATAGTCTGGTACTCTGGATAACCGCAGCGCCAGTGATTACGCTTTATACCTCCAATCAGGCGATACAGTCCCTGGCGCTGTCGATCATCGCGCTGGCAGCCATCTTTCAGCTGTCCGACTCGCTTCAAGTGAATCTGGCAGGCGCGCTGAGAGGTTATAAAGATACCCGCGTGGTGATGGCGATTACGGTATTGTCCTATTGGCTGGTGGGCCTGGGAGGTGGCCACTGGCTGGGTGCCCAGGGAATGGGCGGTTTCTGTGCGCCCCTGGGGGTTCACGGCTACTGGATCGGCCTCATTGCCGGCTTGAGCACGGCGGCCATTCTGCTGGCTTGGCGTCTGCACGCCATTAGCCGTCGGTACATCAGCGATCAGGAATCAGCATGAAACGTTATTCTCGAGCAACGCTGCAATGGCTATTGCCGTTGGCGCTGTTAGGTTGTGGCGGCCACCAGGCGGAAGCACCCTGGGAAACTTACCATCAACAGCTGGCAGACACCCTGGGCAACGGGCCGATCGCGTCATCCTCACCGCCCAACATTGCGGCTTTTCCCGAGCAGGAAGCGCGCTTGTTTGAAATCGACGAAACCCGCGATTCGCTGCTCAACGTCTATGCATTGCGCGAATGTGAAATCACCTCGTTAGTGGCCGCTCGCAATAACCAACTAGGCAAGGTCGCACCGCCCAGTCAGCAATGGCTATATGAACGGACACTTTGGCAACGCCTGACCTTATGCGAGACAAGTGAGGTGCCTGACACGCTAAGTGAGGAAAACCGTGAACGGCTGGAACGTTTGACAGCGGTCAAGACGGCGCAGCTACCTTATGTCAGCTGGAATGCTATTTTTGACTCCGACGAGTGGAAAGACAGTTTTGCGCGCGCCAGTCACCCATTGAATATCGATGCCTTACCGGATATCGACCCCCAGCTGAATGCCCTGCGTTACCTGCAGCGCATGGTCGACAATCAGTTCAGCCTCGCCTGGCATCAGGATTCAGCGACCCTCGAACAACACCTGAACACCCTTCGGGCACGCCCCCTGACCGCCGAAGTACTGCGTACCCTCATGCTGGCAACTCAGCGATTGAACGAGGCCAGCGACTACCTCAACCAGCACTCGGCGCCAAATGGGGCTTGCCTGCCGAACTGGAATCAACAGCGCCTGGACGCCCTGTCAGATGTAGCACAACGCTGGCTGACGGCCGTCAATCGTTTAATCACCCGGCAGCCCATTTCGCCACCGGAAGCAATTCAGGCATACCGGTCAGAGTGGCTGTCGCTTGAGACTTCCAGCGCTCCCTGGCAACAATTCCAGACGGCCAGGGCTACGCACGAACGCGCCAGATCGGAAATTTCCAATTGCGCGCCTGATTAAAACGCTGTTTTCCTCTTAACCTTCGGGCCAACCTGTGCTATTGGTAATTCATGCGGCAAGCATCGATTCACCTGCTTTGCCAATGTCGTGGCCACGCAGCACTAGGAGGGACATTATGGGCGTACCCCTGTCACCCCGCTCTGCCCAGGTCATCGACCTGGAATCTGTTCGTCAGCGTCAACAGGCGCGTAAAACGCTTGTCCGCCTGGCACCGGAGTTGGATGGATTGGAAATGGTGTATCAGTTGGCGTCCGACCCGGACAGCTACTACGGTATGCCGCTGCTTGCCTGGGGCCTTAGAGAAGATGGGCACATCGTCGGGTTGGTGCCCTGGATGGAACAGCTCACCGATTGTCAGACGCTCCACAGCCATGAAAATGGACGTTTTATTGGCTATCGTGACCCCGAAACGGAAGAAATCTTCGATACTCCGCCCGACCATAAAGCCGATGAGCTTGCCTCTGCCGCTGACTATTTCGAGTATGAACCCTCTGGCGACGTCACGCTTATTCAGCAATTACCCGATACGTTGGGCACTCATGCGCTGTGCATGAACCGCTCCGACGCCCCTTGGCACATGAAACCCGTCTACGGCTGGCGACTCTACAGCGATGGCAGCGTCGATGCGCTGCTTGCGGATGAAGATAAAGCCACAATGACGCCCATTCTGCTGGGGGATGACTGCCTGTACAGCGCCAAGTCCATGCATCAAAGCGTGTACTTCTTTCAGCGTCATATTGCCAACCGCATCATGGAAGAAGACCCGGCAACGCTTGACGCACTGTCAATGGTCGTTTTAACGCAGCAGTAAGCCCATGCACGGGTTAGCGCCCTAGGGCCTGACCCGTGCTGCCTACGCATTCATTATGCCAAGCGTATAAAATAATAATACTGCTCGGTGTCTGAAGCCTGACTGACCAACTCATGGCCCAGGAATTGGCAGAATTTAGGCACATCACGCGTGGTTGCAGGGTCTGTTGCAATGACTTTTAATATATCCCCAGACGCCATGTCGCGTACTTTATTATGCATCAACATAATGGGTTCAGGGCAATACAGGCCGCTTGTGTCCAGTACCGCATCATGGTGTGGCGCATCGTTTATAACGTCAGACATCGATATCCTCAAAGCTGAGATTTAACCTATGATCAAAATCATCATTGAACGGCGTATTATGCCCGGTCTTGAAGAAGAATATGAGCAGGCCGCCCGCGAAGCCATGCGTATCTCCCTGGGGGCACGCGGATTTGTTACCGGCGAAAGCCTGGTGGAGATGGGGCATACGGATCGTCGCTTGATGATTACCAAATGGCGTGACTTGCGCGCCTGGAACGAATGGCACGGCAGCGAAGCGCGAGCCAGTGCCATGCAACGAATTCTACCGCTACTGACAGAAGACGAAACCATCCGGATCTACGAAGCCAGTTACTGAACATTAATGCGTCAGCCTTACATGCACCGTCACCTCTTCACGATCATGATAAAGATGCCGACAGGCGATATCTGCCGATACGTTGGCTTCAGACAATGCCTCGGTTAACGTCGCCAGACAGCGTGATACTTCTTCCCAGCGCTTTTTCATGGGCAGCTTCAGATTGAAGATGGCTTCCCGACACCATTTTTGCGTCAGCCATCGCTCAACCATGGCCAGCACCCGCACCGGCTTATCAACAATATCACACACCAACCAGTCCAGGCGCTGCGGGGGCGCCCACGTAAAGCCATCTTCCTTTAAATGATCGATTTGCCCCGTCCGCATCAATTCGGCATCCATAGGCCCATTGTCGATGGCATAGACGTACATCCCCCGCTGGACGAGCTGCCACGTCCAACCGCCTGGTGCGGCCCCCAGGTCGGCTGCCTGCATATGACCTGCCAGACGAACGTCCCATTCATCACGCGGTATGAACTCGTGCCACGCCTCCTCAAGCTTGAGGGTGGAACGACTGGGCGCCCTTGAAGGAGAACGCAGGCGCCGGATGCCGTTGATCAGCTCGCTTCTGTTGCCGGGAAAGCTGATCCCCAGCTGCACACGGTCACCTTCGGTCCAGAAAATATGCAGCCGACGCCCACCGGCTTTACGCCTCAGCGCGCCACGCTTTTTCAGAATGCTTTCCAGCGGTTTTGTGAGTGCTTTGATCAAGCCTGACAGCGCTTTACCATCATTAGTGTCCGGCGTTTCGTGCCAGATCTCCTCAAAGTTCCAACGGCTGGCTTTCACCTGTTCAACCATACTGGAAAGACGGTCATCTCGGGACAGGTTGAGTGCCGGTAACGCCGCAAGGCTCTGCCGCGCAAAAATCAGCCTCTGAAACGCAGCTTGGCGATGCAGCATATTCACTGGCTCGCCGTCCAAGCGGGTAAGACACGCCCAGCCATCGCCACAAGACGGCTCGCAGGAGACACCCTGCTGATCCGCGTGATGCTGCATCTCCGCAAGCGTGTCGCTCTCGAACCCTGGGCGACAGTAAACTAACCACGACGTGGGGACTACTTCCGTCACTTAGACCTTCCTATCCAACCGGTTGAACATGCCTGCACAGTATTCCGCTAAACCCCGTCATCATAACCCATCTCACTGTCAGACTCGCGCCCTGCGTCCCGCTAACGCGGTTCCCACTTGCCGAGGGCAACCGAGTTTATAAAGACCTTTTTGTGTCTTTCGCACAATAAAAAACCCCGAACACGCTGTGTTCGGGGTTTTGGTATAGGTGCCTGACGACTCGGCCGGCGCTCCGGGGGGCGGCCTTCCGCTACTCTACTTGGGAGACCCCTAAAGACAAAGCCCCGACCAATTGGCCGGGGCTTTGTTAAATAAGTGCCTGACGATGACCTACTCTCGCATGGGGAGACCCCACACTACCATCGGCGCGAAGCGGTTTCACTGCTGAGTTCGGCAAGGGAT